>JAJFLJ010000209.1 GCA_021772755.1 Candidatus Sumerlaeota bacterium | reverse complement strand
GCGCGCGTTCGGCGACGAGGGTCTCGTGGCGCTTCCGCTCTCGTCGGCGAACTCCATCAACGTCGGCCGGCTGATTCCCCAGTCGGTGTACTACTTCTACGCGTGGTCGCGTCTGACGACCGGCATGGAGGAAATGGTCGTCTGTACGCCTTCCGGAAACTTCGGCAACATGATGGGGGCCGTGTTCGCCCGCGAGATGGGTCTGCCGCTGAAGCGGATCGTCGTTCCCGTGAACGAGAACGACGAGGTCCCGGTCTTCCTGCGCACGGAAGAGTACAACCGGATCGATCCCTCGCGCGCCTGCATCTCGAACGCCATGAACGTCGGCAACCCGAGCAACCTGGCGCGACTGGCGGCGGTCTACGGCGGTCGCATCGACGCGTCCGGAACCGTTCACCGCCAGCCCGATCTCGATGCGATGCGGCGCGATCTGTTCTCGGTGTCCGTCAGCGACGACGCCACCCGTTCCGCGATCGCGGACGCGTGGAAGTCGCACGGACTCCTGCTGGAGCCTCACGGGGCCGTCGGCTGGAAGGGATTTCAGGACTACATCGCGCACGAGCCCCTCGACGGGTCGTCGGCGGTCGTCGTCGAGACCGCCCACCCCGCGAAGTTTCCCGAGGAGATCGAGCGGGTTCTCGACATCGTGCCGGACGTTCCCGAATCGCTGGCGAAGCTCGGCGACCTGGCGGAGGACTTCGACCGGATCGACGCGGACTACGATCTCTTCAGGCAGTACCTGCTCGCCCACTACGCGTCATGACCGCCGAAGCCGTCGGCGCAGCGAGTCCCGAAGCCGTCTTGGCGACCAGATCGGGGGCGGGAGCTTGTGCGGGTGCGTGATGGCGTACCCGCCCCCGTCCGGCGGCTGCATCCCGCAGTAGCGCGTGTCGATCTCTGGATGCGCGACCATCGGAAGGCCGAGTTCGCGGCAGACCCAGCGCAGCATGAAGTCGAAGGAGATGAGGCCGAGGTCGGCGGCCCGGCGGCGAATGTCCTCCACGTCGGCGTACGTGGCGGGGGGATCGAGAAGACTCTCCGATTCGAGAATCCCCGAATCGGAAATCCTGCGCACGGCGTCTCCGGCGAACCCCACGCATCCTCCCTGAAGATTCGGAAAGTCCAGGCTCTCCACCTTGTTCGTGGTCTTCCACTCCGGAGTCCCGAACAGACAGTCGGTTTCCGGCAGTTCGCCGAAAGCACGGTGCACCCGCGAATCGGTGTCGATCTTGACGAGCCATCGCGTGGGCTCCGCGAGGTGGAGGTCCAGCATGCGCTGGATCATCCGGCCCCCGTTCCGAACCGGATAGAGCCTTTCGCCCATGGTCAGTTCCGCCCGGAAGCGGCTTGCCAGCCGCCTCCAGACCGTGCTCGGATCGCCATCCGAGACGAGAAGCGTGCGTGCCGACGGATAGACGCTCCGAAGCGAGGCAAGCGCGCGTTTCGCCTGGCGGGCGTCCCTGTAGCCCTGAACGTAGAACGTCAGGTCGCGGTCCTGAATCATAGCGGGGCCAGTTCCCGGCAAGAGCGCCACAGACGCAACACGGATTGGTAGAAACCCGATGATCTCCACCGGCCTGCTAAGGGTCTCCGAAGAAGTAAGCGAGGCGATTGCCGGGGGACGCCCGGTCGTCGCGCTGGAAACGACGATCGTCACCCACGGTCTTCCGGCGCCCCACAACCTGGAAACGGCCCGCGACTGCGAACGCATCGTTCGCGGGGGAGGCTGCGTTCCGGCGACCGTCGGGATTCTCGAAGGACGCATCGTCGTCGGACTGAGCGAAGAGGAAATCGTCCGGCTTGCCGGCGCCACCGACGTCGCGAAGACGAACCTCAGCAACATCGGTGCGGTCGTCGCCGCAGGAACCCCTGGTGCCACCAGCGTGAGCACGACCCTGCTCGCCGCCCGCTCGGTCGGTATCGGCGTCACCGTCACGGGCGGCATCGGCGGAGTGCATCGCGGCTACGCCCGCCATCTCGACGTTTCGTCGGACCTCGTGGCCATGGAGCGGTACCGCCAGATTCTGATCTGCTGTGGGGCGAAGAGCATTCTCGACGTCGAAGCCACGCGCGAGCAGCTCGAGACGCGGGGAATCCCCGTCGTCGGCTGGCTCACCGACCGCTTTCCCCTCTTCTACTCGAAGGGCCGGAACCTCTCCGTCGATGCGACGGCGCAGAACGCGGAAGACGTCGTGCGCATCCACCAGGCCCACGGCGAAATGGGTATGATGTCGTCCACACTCGTCGTCGCGGACCCGCCGGCGGAAGACGCGCTTCCCGAGGACCGCCTGGAGGAGATCGTCACCGGCGCGCTCGCCGAGGCCCAGGCCCGCGGCGTGACGGGCCGCGGCGTGACGCCCTTTCTGCTCGACCGCGTCAGCGCCATGACGGGTGGCGACAGTCTGCGCGCGAACCTCTCGCTCATACGCAACAATTGCCGTATCGGAGCCGCCATCGCCGCCGCCTTCGCCGCGACGCCCGGTTCGTCCTGACGCATGCGCGTTCTGCTTCTCAACAACAACATCCCGGGTCACGGCGCCTGGTTTCGCGCGCTTCACGCCGCACGGTTCTTTCGCGCGCGGGGGCATCGCGTCACGCTCGTTAGCAGTGGGCGAAACCTCTATCGCGCCAGGCACGGCGCGCTCCGGGGAATCGATATCTGGCAGACCCCCTCCTGGGCTCCGTTCCTGGGACTGGAGTACGGCTGGTCCGTCCCCGGCGTGATGTGGCGCATGGGGCTTGCCGCAACCGCGCCCTGGGACATCGTGTGGGCGTTCTCGCACAAGCCCGTCGATCAGTATCCCGCCCGTCTTGCGCGAAGTCTGCGACGGGCGACGTGGATTTCCGACTGGTGCGACTTGTGGGGGGGCGAGCACGGCATCTCGCGCCTCCACTGGAAGCGCGACGGCAACCCGCTCGTCGAAGCGATGCGCTCGACGATCTTCGACGGCGACGACCGGCTGGAGCGGACCGCGGCGCTGGACTGCGATGCGCTGACGGTCATCGGCGGGGACCTGAAGTTGCGCTCGAAAGTGTGGGGAAGACACGCCCGGACCGCGCTGTTGCGCAACGGCTGCAACACGGCGGCCATCCGGCCGCTCGATCGCGCGGAATGCCGGCGGCGCCTCGATCTTCCGCAGGACGTTCCCATCGCCGGATACGTTTCGAACTACCAGCCGGACGAGGACTTTCTGCTCGATGCCCTACGCGTCGCGCACCGCCGGCTGCCGAGCGCCCGGTTTCTGCTGCGCTGTCCGAAGTTCCGAGAAGGCGACCGAGCTCTTCGCCGCCGGGGGCTGGAGGATTGCGTTCTCTGGTACGATCGCCAGCCCCACGGGCGGCTCTGCGAAATCATGGGCGCGTGCGACCTGCTTCTCGTTCCGATGGAGGACAACGACTTCAACCGAAGCCGGATTCCGCACAAGATCAGCGACGCGATGGCCGGGGGGCGGGCGCAGTTGGCCTGTGCCGTCGGAGACGTGCCGGACATCTTCGCGGAGCACGGTCTCGGCGCGACGTGTCCGGCGGAACCGAAGGCGTTTGGCGAGCGCGCGGCGGAGCTTCTTGCCGACCGTGCCGCGTGCGAGTCGTATGGCCGCAACGGACGCGATGCGGCGGAAACTTCGTTTCAGTGGGATACGCTGATCGGAACGGCGCTCGACGGCCTCGGCGTTCGCTACTGAAGGCGGTCGGTGTCCACGACGAGAACGCCCGGTCGCGGCTCGAACGCCCGGGCCGCCGGATCGAGCAGGCGCCCGTCCAGCGCCATGAAGCGCTCCCACTCGTCCTCCGTGAAGCGCGGCTCGAAATAGAAGGTCGAATAGAGGCCCAGCTCCGCGCGGTTGTAGAGCACGTAGCGAATGCCGCGTTCCCGCCACGACCCGATCATCGCGTCGTTCGACGTGCTGGCGCGAATCTCCGTCAGGATGCGCGGCGTGTCGAACCAGTCGGAAAGCAGGACGTCGTACTCCGCGTAGAGCCCGCGGAACTCGCCGATGTAGAGCACGCTTTCGTCTTCCCGCACTTCGGCGTTCAGCCACGCGACCGCATCGTGGAATCCGAGTGCCGCGGACAGCGTTCGCTCCTCTCCGGCAAGACCCGTGGCCGCGGCGAGCGGATAGACGACTGCGCCGCCGGAGCCGTACTGCTTGTGAAAGAGCAGCCATGTCGCAAACCACGCCGCTCCCGCGAGAGAAAGCGCCAGCATCAGCGCGTGACCGGCGCGCCTCGTTGCCGCGCATACCTCCGATCGGCAGAGTGCAACGCCCCCGGCGATTCCGATCATTGCCAGGGGGACGAGCATGAAGCGAACGCTTTGATAGGTCAGGAACCAGGCCAGCCAGCCGCCGGCGAGATGCAGCGCCATGAGCCACGGCAGGGGAGTGCGCCACCGGTCGCGCAGCATCGCGGCGCATCCCCAGAGCGCCAGCGGCAACAGCGCGAGCACGAGCGGGCCGGGGTTCTGCTCCTCGAAACCGGGACTGAACTTCGTCGTCAAGCGTTCGGCGATGCCCTCGGGCTCGAAGCCCGGTTCGAAGTGGCCGCGCGTCGTCGCCCAGCGAATCGTCACGTCGAAGGGAGAAAGCGCGAGATCGCCCGCCGACTTTCCGAATCCCTTTTCCGCTGCCTTGTCCTTGTAGAACGCGTCGTTCGCTTCGCTCCATTCGTCTCCGCCGAAGCGCGACCACGCGGCGGGGTAGACCGGGTTGCCGTGGAGCAGCGCGCTCTTCGCGAACCACGGTGCCGACACGAGAACCAGAGGCACGGCGAAACGCGCGAGCAGCCGCACCGGTCTTCCCGGGCCAAAGGCGAACGCCAGCGCGACCAGTCCCGTGAAGAACCCCGGCACGAGAGCGGTCAGCTTCGTTCCGATCGCCGCGCCCGCGAACAAACCCGAGGCGAGGTATCCGGCGTCGAGGGAGTCGTCGTCGGACTTCGGCGCCGCGCCGAGCATCGCGATCGACGCAAGGGTGAAGGCCAGCGTGGAAAGATCGACGAAGGGCCATGCCGCGATGCTGAGAACCACCGGTGCCGTCGATACCAGAAGACCCGCGCAGAGCGCCGTATTTCGGGGTGCGCCGCAGAGCCGCGCGATCCACCGGGCAAGAACGAAGAGAAGCGGCAGGTACGAGCAGTGGACCAGCTGCGCCGAGCGGAAGTCGCCGACCCATGCCCCCAGCATGAAGAGCATGTTGGTCTGCGCCGGAAGATTCGTGAACGCATGGTAGGGGAGCGCCACGACTCCTCCCGCCTTCAGGTATTCCTGCGGCCCGAAGAGATGATAGCGCAGTCCGTCGCTCTCGACGACGGGCGCCAGCGCGTACAGAAATGCGAGTCCGAATGCGGCGGTCGCGATCGCGAAGACGCAGAACCGGGCGGGAAGGCGCGGCTGAAGCGCACCGCACAGGCTCGCCCGCGCGTTCGTGAACAGAGGCGAAAGACTCTGCCACTCCACCGCGATGCCCGCTACGCCCAGCAGCGGCAGCAGAAGTCCGAACGGAAGCAGTTGCATGGCTCCGGCCGCGAACGTCAGCAGCGCCGCGATGACGTGGCCCGAGAGCAGCAGAACCGTCAGTCGCTCCCACGCGTCAGCATCCGTCTTCCCATGAACGATTCGCAGCACCCGGTTCCCCAGCGCGCCCCATCCGAGCGCCGCCATGTTCACCAGAAGCGCCGCAGCGATGGCGCGGAACTGCGCGACAGGCAGCTCCGGTTCGAGCGTTTCCGGCAGAAGGCCGTGACGGATGCCGATCTGCCATCCCCGCGCCAGCCACAGCGCCACTGCGGCGGTCGCCCAAACGAACGCGAGGAGGAAGAGAACGGTCGCTGCCGTGCTTCTGTGGGGCTGGGACGGGTCTCCGGTCATCGGCGGACTCTCAGCGCTTTCGGGGCACGCCCGCAACGGCCTTTGCGGTCATCGGGTCCTCCGGCCACGAGTGCTTCGGATACCGGGCGCGCAGTTCCCGGCGAACCTCCTGATACGTGCGTTCCCAAAACCCCCGCAAATCCTGCGTGATCTGCACCGGTCGATAGTTCGGACCGAGCAGGTGAACGACCACTTTGGCCCGGCCGCCGGCCAGCGTCGGGGCGTCCATCATGCCGAACATCTCCTGCAACCGCGCCGCCATGACCGGCGCGCCATCGCCGCTGTTCGGATACTCCACGGCTGCCGAACGGCCCGAGGGAAGCGGCACGCGCTCCGGGGCTTCCGCGTCCAGCAGTTGTCGCTGCTTCCACGTCAGTTCCCCCCGGAGCAGATTGGCGAGCCCCCCTTCACGCACCGCCTGAAGAGAGAACCGGCCGCTGCACGCCTGTCCCACGACATGCGCGAGATCGGGAGTCGGCAGACCGCATTCCGGCATGACCCGCCGCAGGAACGCCAGTCGCGCGAGAAACGCGGTCGACGCTTCGTCGCCGACGAAGAGCTCTTCGGCGCGCGCAGACAGGGCTGCGGCCAGCATGGCCGATGCGCCCTCCGGATCTGACTGGGGACCCGCTTCGCGTTCGTCCAGAACGAGTCCCTGATACGTCGTCCGCTTCGACGTCACGACGCACTCCCGCGCCGTGTCGTAGCGGTGCGCGAACTCCGTCTCGTACTGGTCTGGGTACTCTTCGCGAATCCATGCGCTCTCGACGCGGCTTGCCGCCGTCACGACCGATTCGCTGTCGTGCGTGTCGCGGATGCAGACGCTCAGAAAAAGTTCGCTGCGGCGGACGCAGGACGTCTTGTCGAGGCGCACGCCGCGACCGCCGACCATCACGCCGCGGTCCGATCCCGGTTCGCGGCGCCGGGTCACGCGGTCCGGCCATCCATGCAGCAGCAGACGAAGCAGCTTCTCGTCGCTGGCGGGGGATGCGGAGGCGGCGGATCGAACGTACTTCGCCAACTCGTCGCGAACGCGCGTTACGCCGGGCAGGGAACCCCTGTCGAGCGACTCCAGCCGCGCGAGGACATCCGAATCGCCCGACGACTGCGGTGCGCCGTGTCGCGGCGAAAGCTCGTCTTCAGAGGCAAGCGCCGCGATACCCGCTGCCTGCCTGCCCAACTTCCTGCGCTCACCCTCCACCAGCAACGCACCCAGCCGGGGATGCAGCGGCAGCGCGGCGACCTGGCGTCCGCGCTCCGTCAAACCCCCATCGCCGCCGGAAACGCCGAGCATTCGGAGTAGTCTCTCGGCGGAATCGATCGCCGCGTCGGATGGCTTCTCGTACCAACGGAACGCCTTCGCATCGCGGGTTCCCCACGACTTGACGGAGAGCACTGCGGAGGCGATGTCCGTTCTGCGCACTTCTGGCGGCGTCTCCTCCGCCAGCATCGTATCCTCCGCTTTCGTCCAGAGGCGAAGACAGACTCCCGGCGCGGTTCGTCCTGCGCGCCCCGCCCGCTGATCCGCCGACGCCCGCGAGATGCGCTTCGTCTCGAGACGGTCGATTCCCGTTCCCGCGTCGAAACCCGCGATGCGGGCGAAACCGGAATCGATCACCGTGCGCACCCCGTCGATGGTCAGCGACGTCTCCGCAATGTTCGTCGAGAGGATGATCTTCCGTCGGTCGGACGGTGCGATGGCCGCATCCTGCTCGGCGGGGGAGATGCCTCCGTGCAGCACGCACACGGCATCGCCGGTATCGAGCCGTTCCCTAACCCGCAGAATCTCGCGCATCCCCGGCAGGAAAACGAGAACGTGCCCCGTTTCCCCGAAATCGCGCATGAGCGTGCGGCGAACCGCCACTGCGACATCGTCTTCGATCCGGCCGGAGCGGTCCTCCCGGCTGGCGAACCGGACATCGACCTCGTGCATCCGTCCCCGCGACTCGATGATCGGCGCTCCCCCAAGAAACGCGGCGACCGGTTTGGGGTCCATCGTCGCGGACATGACCACGATCTTGAGCTCCGGGCGAACCGTCGTCTGGATTTCGCGCAGGAACGCCAGCGCCAGGTCGCAGTGGATGCTGCGCTCGTGGAACTCGTCCAGGACGACGCATCCGATCCCTTCCAAAAAGGGGTCCGACAGCAGCCGACGCGTCAGAATTCCCTCCGTCATGACCCGGATGCGGGTGTTGGGCCCGGTGCGGTTCTCGTGGCGTATCTGCCAGCCGATCTCCTCGCCGATTCGCCACCCCTGTTCGCTGGCGATGCGGCCCGCCGTGGCGCGCGCCGCGACCCGCCGGGGCTGGAGGACAGCGATCCCCCGCCCGAGCCCCGCCCCGTCGATGGCCGGTGGCACGCGAGTCGTCTTTCCCGCGCCCGGCGGGGCGACCAGCACGGCGGACCCCCGGTTCCCCAGCGCCTGGAGAAGATCGGGGATGGCGTCGTCGACGGGCAGGGGAGCGGGCATGGTTCGGGGGGGCTGGCGGTTCCGCTTTGGAGTTGCCACCATGACGCCGCTGAGCGGAAAGTGAATTTATCGCCGCGCGCCCGACATACGCGGTCATGGAACCGTCTGGGCATGCAAACGTTTCTTGTCACCGCCGTCGTTCTGCTCGGCATTCTCGCCTTTCACCAAAGACGAAAGCTGATCGCTGCGGCCTGGGAGCTCAGAACGCGCGAATGGGAGCGCCGCACCGTCATCGGCTTCCTCAACGAGATCGGCGGCCACTTCACCAGCAAGCTCGACCTCGACGAGAGTCTCGACCTGGTGCTCGACTTCACCCTGAAGGCCACCCGGGCCGACGCCGGCGGCATCTTCACCTTCGAGGGCGCGTCCCGCGAGGTTCTCGCCCCCCGCGTCATCAAGGGTCTTTTCCCACCGCTCCACGAAGTCACCACGGAGAAACTCGCGTCACGCCGCAAGTACCTCGAGGAGTTCGTCAAGAAGGAGCGCATCCGCACCGGCGAAGGCATCATCGGAACGGTCGCGCGGACCGGCCAGGCGCTCCTGATTCCCGACGCCCGCTGCGATCCCCGCGTTCCCAAGGCGGCCAGCGACCTGGTCGAACTCGAAGGCCTCATTCTCGCCCCGCTCCTGATCCGCAAGGAGGTCCAGGGCGTGATCGTCGCTCTCAACAAGCGCGACCCCGACGCGCCCGGCACCACCTTCAACGAAGCGGACCTGGACCTGCTCAAGGCGCTCGCCGACCAGGCCGCCATCACGCTTCACATGATCGCCCTCTACGCCGAGGTGCAGAACATGCAGCGAATGGAGCAGGAGCTGCAGGTCGCCCGCGACTTCCAGCGCCTTCTCCTTCCCCGCACGACGCCGAACTTCCCCGAACTGGAAATCGCAGGCCTCAGCGAGCCCGCCCTCGAAGTCGGGGGCGACTACTTCGACTTCATCGAAGTCGACGAAAGGCACCTGGGCGTCGTCATCGGCGACGTCTCCGGAAAGGGCATTCCCGGCGCGCTCGTCATGGCGACCCTCAGAACGACCATGCGCGCCGAAGCCCGCGGCGACCTCTCCCCGCGCGAGGTTCTTCGCCGCGTGAACGCCACGGTCACGAAGGACACCAGCGACGGCACCTTCGTGTCCGTCACCTATGGCATCGTCGACCGCCAGCAGGGCACGTTCACCTACGCCCGCGCCGGCCACGAGCCGCTTCTCTGCACCGGCAGCAACGGTTCCGGGCCGGTCTCCCGCGAGCCCCCCGGCATGGTTCTGGGCATGGTGGAAGGCGAGTTTTTCGACCTGATCGAGGAAGAGACCGTTGACCTGAAGTCCTGCGGCACGGCTATTCTCTACACCGACGGTGTGCCCGAGGCCATGAACAGCAGCCGCGAGGAATACGGCCAGGTGCGGTTCGAAAAGGTCGTCGGAAGCCGCCGGGCCGAGAGTCCCGATGGCCTCATCAGAGCGGTTCTGGAGGACATCTCCGGCTTTACCGCCGGGATTCCCCAACACGACGATATTACTCTTGTCGTGCTGAGATGGAGAGGCCAGGGTGAACGCTAGTTGGAATACCCCCAGGTGGGGAACGCTCTCGATCGCAAGGAGCTGGTTGTGAAGAACTACGATCTCACAATCCACGAGGCCCAGGACGGGGAGTCCTTCCGACGGGTGGACGTGATCGGCTGTCTGGACAGCCACACGGTGGTGAGTTTCGAGAAGGCGCTGCACGGACTGCTGGACCAGAGCGTGAACAGCGTCATGATCGACCTCTCGGAACTGAGCTATATCTCCTCGGCGGGAATCAGCGCCCTGATGGGGCTGACCCACCGCCTTCGCAAGGCCTCCGGCGAACTCGTTCTTCTCAGCCCCACGGACAAGGTCTACCGCGTGTTCAGAACGCTCGGCTTCACGAACATCTTCAAGATCGTGGACTCCGAAGCGGAGGCGGAGGGAATCTTCTCCCCCTCGTGACGCGCACCATCCCGCGTGAAAGGACAGCGTGCATGTCGGGTACGGATCGGCCAGCGCCCTGCGGCGAGGTCATCGACCTCGAAATCCGCTGCCTGCCGGACACGCGCATGCTCGCCCCCGTGCGCGCCATGGCCACCGCCATCGCCGCCCAGCAGGGATTCTCCCCCGACCAGATCGACCAGATCGAAATGGCCGTCGACGAGGCCTGCGCCAACGTCGTTCGCCACGCCTACCGCCACCTCGGAATCTCGCCCGACCTCAGCGACGAGGAACGCGCAGCCATCCACGCCGCCGTGTCCGAAGGCACCGCCGGCGATTGCACGATCCGCCTTCGCGTTTCCCTCGCGGAAGACCGCCTCGTCTTCCAGGTCATCGACAACGGAATCGGCATCGACAAGACGCCCCCCGGCGTCGCCAGGGTGGAGGAGTTCGTCGAACGCGGCGGCGGCGGCGGACTCGGCATGCTCATCATACGCAACTACATGGACGAAGTGACCTACGACCAGCCGGAAGGGCAGGGCACCATTCTCACCATGACAAAGTATCTCGGCAACCCGGAGCCAACCGCCTGAGGCGCAGCCTGGCGTTTCCCATGACCTCCCTCGATGCATCCGCCGGACGGATCGGCTACCTTCTCAACCAGGTGCGCTGGGCGACCCGCATCTCCGCCGCCCTGAGCACCGCCCAGAACCGCGAGGATATCTACGCCGTCCTCGTCTCCGGTCTCGTTTCGCCCATCGCCGTCGGGTTCCAGACGGCTCTCGTCTTCGACGTCGACGAAACCGCCGGCGAGATCAGCGGCCGCTTCGCCATCGGAATCGGCAGCAGCGAGGAACTCGACGAAATGCGCGAGGATCTCCGCAGCGAAACGGAATTCATCGAGCGGCGAAAGGCCGAACTCCAGGAACGCGCTGCGGTGGACGACGATGCGGCCTCCGAACTGAGGACCCTCGAGCTCGGTTCCCAGTGGGTCACCATCTTCCAGCGTCTCGGCACCGACAGCGAACAGTCGCGCGCGGTGCAGTCCCTGCGCTGGCCCCTCGAAAGCGCCGGCGACTGCGATGCCGCGCCGCAGTTCTTCCGGGGGCTTCTCGGTCTCCGGGCGCCCCGCGCCTTTGGCGGGAACGGCGGGCGGGCGGAACTCCCCCCGGAGCTCGACTCCCTGCTTCCCGGTCCCTTCGCCGTCGTTCCTCTCCGTACGAACCGAGGCCTGAGGGCCCTCGTCTTCGTCGATCGGCGCGTCACCGGCGAACCCATTACGAGCGAGGACCTCGACTCGCTGGACTGGTTCGCGACGCAGGGCGCCATCGCGATCCAGAACGCGGAACTGATCGCCGACCTGGAGACCGCCTACTCCGAGCTCAAGGCCGTCGATCAGCTGAAGTCCAACTTTCTCTCCATCATCTCCCACGAGCTTCGCACGCCGCTGACCGCCATCACCGGTTTCGTCGAACTCATCCTCAACAAGCGCGCCGGCGACGTCAACAACTCCCAGCGCAACCTCCTCAAGCGCGTCGCCAAGAACACCGGGCACCTCAACAACATGGTGAACGACCTGATCGAAATCGCGGAGATCGAGGCGGAGGGCGTCACCGACATCTCCCTCGTCCCCGTCGATCCGCTGAACACCCTCTTCGCGACGCTGCCGAAGCTCGACTACCGCCGCCGCGACCACAAGGTCGACGTTCAGCCCATCTTCGACGGCGAACTTCCCCGCATCGTCTGCGACGAGCGCTCGCTCGAGCGCATCTTCTTCCATCTGCTCGACAACGCGGTCAAGTTCTCCGAAGAGGGCGTGCCCGTCGACGTCGAGTTCGAGGAGCTGGACGACTCGCGGCTTTCCATCGCCATCTGCGACTGCGGGGCGGGAATCCCGGGCGACAAGCTCAAGAAGATATTCGACCAGTTCTATCAGGTGGACAACAGCCTGACCCGCTCCCACGAGGGGCTCGGCATCGGCCTTGCCGTCACGCGCATGCTCGTCCAGGCCACGCGCGGCGAAATCCGCGTCGAGAGCACCCTCGGCAAGGGGTCGCGCTTCACGCTGATCTATCCCGTCGCGGAGTCGCGCGCGGGCTAGCCGGCGTCGATCACGCTCGAATCGCCGATGTTCAGGCTCTGGCAGCGCCCGCGGGCGACCGCGTTCTCGCCGATCAGCGAATACTTCAGCATCACCGACTCGACCACCGCGTTCCGCCCGACGATCGAATCCCGCACGATGGCGCCCGTCACAGCCGTCCCGTCGCCGATCACGGCGTTCGGCCCCACCACGGAATTCTCGATCCTGCAGTTCCTTCCGATGGCCACCGGCGGAACGATCACGGCGTTCGGAAAGGTCTTCGCGTAGCCCTCCTGCTCCGACCGGTCCCGGTCGCCGAGAAGAATCGCGTTCGTTTCGAAGAGCGTCTCCGGTTTGCCGCAGTCCAGCCAGCCCGCGATGTCGAACGGCCTCATCACGTGACCCTGCTCCAGCATCCACGCCAGGGCGTCGGTCAACTGGAACTCGCCCTTGGTGCGGACCTCGTCGTCGATGACATGATCCAGACCCTTGAAGAGCAGAGCCGGATCGTTGATCTTGTACACGCCGACGATCGCCTTCTTCGTCGGCGGGACCTCCGGCTTCTCCAGCATGCCGCTGATCGAGCCGTCCCCGCGAAGTTCGACGACGCCGAAGCGCCGCGGATCCTCGACTTCCTTCACGCCGATCGCGGTCTCCGGCGTGGTGAACAGCGACTTGTAGTCCGCCTTCAGAATGGTGTCGCCGAGGATGATCAGCAGATCGTCGTCGTTGCGGTGGATGTCGCGTCCCAGCCAGATGGCGTGTCCCAGTCCGAGCATCTCCGTCTGCTCGACGAAATGGCTCTCCAAGTCCGGGTACGTTTCGCGGACGTGCTTCTCGATGACGTCGCCCAGATAGCCAACGATCAGCGTCACTCCCGTGATCCCCGCCCCGACGAGCGAGTCGATGATATGATCCAGCATGGGCTTGCCCGCGACGTTCAGCAGCACCTTGGGAACCGTGAACGTGTGGGGGCGCATGCGTGTGCCGAAACCGGCGACGGGAATGATTGCTCTCATGAAGAAGGGCCTCGTGGTCGGATGGTGGCGTGTGTGCTCTCAAGACGAACCCCGGAGCCGCAAGCGCGACTCCGGGGGGCGGACGTCGAATTCGGGCGAACCCGTCAGTTCTCTTCGGCGCGCAGGGGAAAGGAGGAAGCCATCTCCCCGACTTCGCTGCGGACGCGCGCGATCAGCGCCTTGTCCTCCGTGTTGCGGGCGACTTCGGCGATCCAGCGGCCGATGCGCCGGAACTCGTCCTCGCCCATTCCGCGGCTCGTCAGCGCCGGCGAACCGATGCGAATGCCGCTGCACTCCGTCGGCTTGCGCGTATCGAACGGAATCATGTTCATGTTCACCGTGATCCCCGCGTCCTCCAGCGCGTCGCTCGCGGCCTTTCCCGTCGTTCCGAACGCCGTGAGGTCCACCAGCACAAGGTGCGTGTCGGTGCCGCCCGTCACCAGGCGAAGGCCCTCCCCGGCGAGAACCTCGCCGAGAAGCTGCGCGTTACGGATGACTCGTTTGGCGTAGTCCTTGAACGAGGGCCGGAGCGCCTCGCCGAACGCCACCGCTTTCGCCGCGACCAGATGCATCAGCGGGCCGCCCTGCATTCCCGGGAAGACGGACTTCTGGATGCTCTTGCCGAACGGCTCTTTCGCCAGGATCAGGCCGCCGCGCGGTCCGCGCAGCGTCTTGTGCGTGGTCGTCGTCACGATGTCCGCCACCGGCACCGGCGAGGGAATCGCCTGGCCGGCCACGAGACCCGCGAAGTGCGCCATGTCCACCAGGAAGACGGCGCCCGCTTCGTCCGCGAGTTCGCGGAACCTGTCGAAATCGATCAGCCGCGGATAGGCCGAACCGCCCGTGATGATCATCTTCGGTTTGTGCTCGCGAACGAGTTTCGCCACCTCGTCGAAGTCGATCCGCTCGGTGTCGCGCGACACGCCGTACTGGTGGATCGCGTAGAGCTTGCCCGCCATGTTCACGGCGTGGCCGTGCGAAAGGTGCCCGCCGTGGGCGAGGGAGAGCGAAACGACCGCGTCGCCCGCCTTGACCGTCGCCAGAAAGACCTCCTGGTTCGCCGTCGTTCCGCTGTGGGGCTGCACGTTGGCGAACTCCGCGCCGAACAGCTTCTTCGCCCGGTCGATCGCCAGGTTCTCCACCACGTCGTACTGCTCGCAGCCGTGGTAGTAGCGCTTCCCGGGATACCCCTCGGCGTACTTGTTGGTCATCACGGACCCGGCCGCCTGCAGGACGGCGTCCGAGACGATGTTTTCGCTGGCGATCATCTCCAGCGTGTTCGTCTGGCGCTTGAACTCGGCATCCAGACAGGCTGCGACTTCGGGGTCCTGGCTGGCGATGGACTTCGCGGGAACTTCGGTAACGGTCACGATGGACTCCTCGGATGGCGTTCGCGGGGGTGTCTAGGCGCCGCGGCCCCGCCGCGCAAGCGCCGAGTGCGCGTGTTCCGACCTTTGTCCCGTTGGGAGTTGCTTGGGGCTCCGGATCAGGCCCGGATCCGCTCCCAGGGCCCCGTCACGGCCAGCGTCAGCCCGTCGTGCTGGATGTTGAGGAAGAGCGTCGAACCGTCGGGCGAGAACGTGGGGCCCGCCAGTTCCGACTCGCTCCGCGCGTTCCTTCCCAGAACGTAGAGAGTCCCGTTGGGCCGGACGCCGACGATCCGGTTCTCCCCGCCGCCGTCCTCGACCACGATGGCGTCGCCCCACGGTGCCATCGTCAGATTGTCGGCGTTGTCGATCAGATTCCTGTCGTTGGGCTCCACGAAGAGCCGGAGCTTTCCGGGCGCCTTCTCTTCCTCCGCCGTGCCTTCGTTCGGGCTCGGGGCGTAGCGCCAGATCTGGCCGGCCTTTGCGTGGCCCCCGTTCGTGCACGCGAAGTACACCGCGTCGTTTCCATACCACATGCCCTCGCCGCGCGCGAACCGGGCCGCCCCCGCGTCGTAGCCGCGAAAGCGAAGATCGTCCTCGGGAGACTCGACGTTCTCCATGTCGATCCAATCCACCTCGAACTCCTCCCCTTCGTCCACCAGATGCGGGATGACCCAGTTGCGCGTGTCGAGGCTGCGCTGGCCGCGGGCGGCCAAAGCCTGCAGACGGCCGCCCTTGTGCAGTTCCCCCGGCACGTTCGGCACGTAGCGGTAGATCAGGCCGTCGTGCCGGTCCTCCGTCTGATAGACGATGCCGCTCGCCGGATCGACGGCCACCGCCTCGTGGTTGAAGCGTCCCATCTCCTTGAGCGCGAACGGCCTGACCGGGCCCGGTTCCGCCTTGGCGGGCACTTCGAAGTTGTAGCCGTGATCGAGCGCATGGCGTTCGCCGGCGCGTGCGACCGTCTCCTCGCAGGTCAGCCAGGTGTTCCAGGGCGTCGGCCCGCCCGCGCAGTTGCGCTCGGTACCCGCGAGGCTGAGGAACTGCCGCACCTTCTGCTGCGACTTCGTGTCGTAGACGATGTTCGTCGTTCCACCCGTGCAGGGACGCCCGTCGAATCCCGCATCGTGAATCAGCGACGCGTCGATCAGGGCAAGGCGCCTTGCGTCGCCCGCGAAGGCGCTCTTGTCCTCGTCGTTGAAATTCAGCTCGTGGTTGCACACGATCACGGTCGTGCCGTTCGGACCGGGAAAGGCGGCCATCCCGTCCGGCCTGCCTGGCACCAGAAGCCCTCCGTCCATCTCCTCGCCGGTTCTTGCGATGACCCGGCAGATGAACCCATCGGGCAGATCGAGATCGGGCCCGGAGACCAGTGGCCCGTATCCGGCGATCGTTCGGCTGGCTCTCGTCTCCATGATCGGCCCCCCGGCGTTGTGCCGGCAGGCCAGCAGACCGATGCCGGAAAAGCCCATCGTGACGGCAGCGGCGGAACGAAAGAAGTGACGGCGGGAAATGTCCATGATGCGAGGCCCCTTGGCGAAAGTTGTCGCGCCGATTCTGTCGGTCGCGCCCCAGGACAGGTCCACACGATTGCGTCCGGGTAACGAAGAACTAACGGCGGACGCTACTCCGGGGCGTCGGGAAACGAAACCGCAGCCACCAGCGACGCGCCGTACGCGGCCCAGCGCTCCTTCGGCGTCATCCGGCGGGCCTCCTCCGGCAACTCGAACGTGATGATCGGAATGCCGAGCGTCTCGCCCGCATACGAACCCAGCGAGCCCGGACGAGAACCCACGCGCTCCACAGGCAGATCGCAGTACAGCCCCATGTGGCGCGCGAGCGATTCCCCCGGACCGTCCCAGTCCACGCAGTTCAGCGGTTCGTGCATGGACACGATCCGCGCGGGCTGCGTCATTTCCAGAACGTCGCGGATCGCCTGCGCCTCTGGTTCGGAGAGCGCGCTCATCCCGTAACGTCTGGAGTTCTCGCGGTTGAACGCCGGGAAGTTGCGGTTCAGATCGACGCCGTTCGCGTTGAACCGCTTCTCGACGGCGAAACCGTCCGGATTGACGACGGGAACGATCGCCACCTTGCGGTCGCGCATGATATCGGGATTGGATACAAGGTGCTCCGCCAGATCGCGCATCAGCGAAGTCCCCTTGTTCTCGCTCCCGTGAATGGAGGCGATGAACAGGATCGTCTCACCGCCCTCGCCCAGTGTCCAGAGCTGGATCGGCAGACCGTTGACGCTGCTCCCCACCTGCCCGGAGGACACCCCCCTCGGCGCCGCCGAAAGATCGGTCGGCCGGTGTGCGCAGGACGCCGCGATGCACACCGTCACGCCGATCGCAAGTGCCCTGAAGAAGATCGCGTTGCGCATGACATTCCATCCCGGTCGCAGTATGTTCCTTCGGCCAGTGAAGGCTCCGCACCCGGACGAGCGCAAGGATATCGTGGGCGTGTCCGCGGAACCCTGCGGACCGGCGTCCTCAGACCCGCGAGCACGCGAACAGATAGTGCGCCGTGCCGCCCTCGTCGTTGAGCCAGTCCGTCCGCTCCAGACGCTCCCAGATGCCGGAGGACTCCTGCTCGGCGGCGATCTTCTCGACTGCGTCGAGCTTCATCCCGCGCTTCACGCTCGTCCCTTCGAGCCAGTCCACGCGCGTCGCCAGACTCGTCGCGTGCAGAATCTCGCTCACACGCCAAGCCGACACGAGCTTCCCCAGCTGGGGTGCGGCCGCGAGCGCCTGCTCGAACCTGCCGAAGGAAATCTCCAGGCGAAAGACCCCGTCGACCTCGCGCGCGTCCAGGCAGTGCTGGGGAATCGCGCTGCGACAGAAGATTCCCGCCTCCGACTCCAGCACCCAGTGCGCATCGCCGGAATGCGACACCTTGCCGGCGGCGCGGTAGTAGTTCGCCGCCAGCTTGCGGAGCCCCTTCGCTCCGTTCGCGCGCGGCTCGACGCGGATGGGAATGGCGGTCACGGGAAACTCGACGATACGACCGATCTCCACGTCGCCGCGGATTTCCCGGCCGACACTCCATGAGTCGATTCCCACGGTAATGTTCAGGCTCAATTGTGAATGGGGGAGAGAAGGGTCTCTGAGGTGTTCCGGACACCTGCGATCATTCCCTGCGAAACCACTGTCCGGCGCAAGTGGAATCGGCCTCCCCGTGCAGGATCGCCTTGCCGCCCGGTACCGCTTGCGCTATTCGTCGTTCGACGAACACCCATATACAAGGACACCTTCGATGCCCGACATGCTTTGTTCCCTCGCGAGTCTTCCCGACGTGACCGGGCTCCTTGCGTCCTTGCGCGGGGAGGGCATCTCGATCCGCCGCCCCAATCCCTGGGAGGCCTCCGCCGTCCGCCGGTTCGTACTCGGGCATTTCACCGAAGGCTGGGCCGACGAGTTGCAGGTCGCGTTCGCGCACCAGCCCGTCACGGCGTTCATTGCGGTTCGCGACAAGGAGATCGTCGGGTTCGCGGCCTACGAATGTACGCGCAGGAACTACTTCGGCCCCACCGGTGTCGCCGACGAGTGGCGCGGCAAGGGCATCGGCAAGGCGCTCTTCGTCGCCGCGCTCATGGGTCTCCAGGACCTCGGCTACGCCTACGCCGTGATCGGCGACGCGGGGCCCGTCGAGTTCTACCGCAAGGCGGTCGGCGCGATTCCCATTCCCATCGGCGACGGGCGCGGCATCTATTCGCTTGCCGACGACCCGAAGTTCCTGTCGCGATAGGAAACGCCTTCCGCCGATAGGCGTTTCGCACCCCACCCGGAGAACCGCTTCATGATTCAGGAATGGGACATCAACCAGACGAACCTCCGCCGCCTGCGCGAAAACGGCATTCCCCGCGTGGCGGTCATACCGACCAGCGCAGTCGAGCCCCACAACCTCCACCTTCCCTACGGAGAGGACTTCCTCCACTCCGCCTGGGTCGCCCGCAACGTCGTCGAGCGCGCCTGGAAGCGGTGCCGCTCCGTCATGTGCCTGCCCGGAATACCGTACGGCGTGGACTGCAACCTGATGGACTTCCCCCTCGCGATGCACGTGTCACAGGACACGCTGAACGCGATGCTCCGCGACCTGTTCCGCTCTCTTGCGCACAACGGCGTTCGCCGCATCGTGATTCTCAACGGCCACGGCGGAAACGACTTCACCGCGTTCGTTCGCCAGGTGCAGTCCGATCTCGACATCCATGTCTTCGTGGTCAACTGGTGGAAGGTCGGCGCCGATATCTATTCCCAGATATTCGAAAACCCCGACGATCACGCGGGCGAGATGGAGACTTCCGTCGCGCTGGAGCTCTTTCCGGAACTGGTGGAACTGGAGCACGCGAAGGACGGCAAGGCGCGTCCCTTTCGGTTCGAGGCCCTGGAAAAGGGCTGGGCGCGCACGAGCCGCCGGTTCGCGAACCTCAACGATCACTCCGCGGTGGGAGACCCGACGAAAGCGGCGGCCGAAAAGGGCCGCCGCTATCTGGAGATCGTTTGCGATCGCGTGTCGGAGTTTCTCGTCCAGCTCGCCGAATCCGAGATCGACGAGCACTTTCCCCATATGCCCGGCTAGGGCCTCAGTAGATCCGCCACTCGGTGGGACCACTGACATCCAGCGGCTCCGTGCATTCGCGCGTCTGGTACTGGATCGAAATGCCGGTTCCCGTCGTCATGGTCCCCTGATCCTGCTGCGCCGAATCGTACGTGCTGAATGTCCACGTTCCGCTGGCCGATGTTCCGTTGAACGCGCTCAGCGGACTCTCCGGACGGAACGTTCCGGCGAAGGGCGGAGTTCCGTTGCCGATCGGCGTACCCGCGGAATCGTCGAACACCGTGTTGTTCATGTCGTTTCCGCTGCCGCCGCGGCCGGAAATCAGGAGCGACGACTCGCCGCCCGGCCCCGTCAGCGTGATCGTCAGATCTTCCATGTAGGTGTGATCGACATCGACCGTGGCGTTGACGTCGATCACTGGGCCCTGCGCCGGAACGTCGATCGTGCGGATCAGCGTCTGAAGATCGAGAATCGCTCCCGAGCTGGAGATGTTCGCCTGGAACGTGTCCGTACCCGAGGGAAGTCCTGTTTGCAGGACGATGGGGAAGGTCGCCGCGCCGATGCCAGACGGCTGGAGACCGAGCTCCAGGAGGATGGGCGTTCCGCACGGGTGCTGGTCGCTGACGGCGATGGCGAAGGGCGTCGCGTTCGACCCCGTTGCCGACATTGCAAGATCGGGGTAGGCGGACATGCCCTGCACGATCGTTACGCCCGGCGTCATCGAAGAAAGCGTTCCGGCGATCTCCGTCGCGCTGGCGCCCGAATTCGTCACCTCGATACTCAGGAACACTCTCGATTCTCCAGGGTCGATTCCACCGGTCGAGTTGCCGTTTCCCGTCGAGTCGTCGATACCCACGCTGCCTGTCGGCATGAACAGCGGAACGGGGTCGCAGAGTGGTCCCGTGGTCAGGCAAAGCTGATAGGTCGCCCCGCCTCCCGTCCAGGCGAGTTCCACGTCGAACTGGATCGTGCTGCCGCACTCCACGAATGCCGCCACGTCGAAGGCGAACGGAATCGTGTTCGTGGCAGTGCCGCCGGCGGGCACGGCGGGATATGTCCCGTTGGGCGACGAGACGGTCACGCCGTCCGTCTTCGAGGACAGCGTGGCGCCCGTGATCGTGATCGGCGTCGCACCGCTGTTGGCGAGCTCCACGAACAGCGCGATCTCCGACTCGCCCGGTTCGATGTCTCCGTCGCCGTCGCCTCCGGGCGACCCGTCGTTCACCGTCGCCACGCCCGAAAGCATGAGCGGGAACTGCGTGATACCGTCCACGAACTCGGCACCGGTCGAACCCGGGTCGAGCCAGTTCGACAGCCGCGTGCTGTTCGTGTTGTTTCCCGTCCACGATTTCCAAACGCG
The DNA here is from genome assembly GCA_021772755.1 of Candidatus Sumerlaeota bacterium. Taxonomy (GTDB): domain Bacteria; phylum Sumerlaeota; class Sumerlaeia; order SLMS01; family JAHLLQ01; genus JAJFLJ01. Next base: position 1,753 of record JAJFLJ010000209.1, on the reverse strand, counting down.
TCCGTACCAGTCCGCCAGATCGTTTCCGCACGCCGCGAAGCCGCCGTACAACTGTCCGACGATGCGTTTCGTCTCGATATCGAACAACGGAGAACCCGACGAACCGCCCTCCGTGGTGCCCAGGTCCCAGTCCGCCACCCGCAGATGCGTCGAGTCGCCCGGCACGCTCGTGCCCTGGCGCGACGTGATCGTCACGGGATCGAACTCGAAGGAAATCCGCTTCTCGTCCGTTCCCGGGTGATGGATACCGACAGCGCCCGGCGGCGAATAGTTCCGCCTGTCCCAGCCCGCGAAGAAGGCGTTCGCCCCGCTTGGCAGCGGATCGTCCAGTTCTACGAGCGTGAAGTCCGAGACGGAGTGGCCTGCGCGAAAGATCGTGCCGGAATTGAACGTGTCCAGCGGTCCGTCACCGACGCCGCCGCTCTCGGGCCCTCCCGGCGTGCGGCACGTCGAGTTCTGGTAGTTCCAGTAGATGACCACCGACGCCGCGTTGCCGGAACCGATCCCGCAATGGTCCGCAGTCAGAAAGAAACCTCGCCGGTCGTTCGCCGTGTTGTTCACGAGCGAACCGGTGCAGGCGAACGTTCCCCCGATCGAGTAGACGCCGACGGAACGGACCTCGTCCTCCCAGCCACAGCTCTCCTCGCACGCGACGTCGAAGTTGCAGGAACCCGACTTCGCGATCTTCGGCACGCGAAGGCCGCGAAACCCGTGGTTCACCGAACCGAGAACGAGATCGAGATCGCCCTTCTCTCCGGCGGGCAGACGAACCTCCACCACCGCCGTGTCGCCCGGCAGCACGGGCGACCAGAACTTGCCGTGGTTCTCGTTGTCGGCGGCCGTGAACGGACCGAACACGGTCTTTCCGTCCGGCGTGTAGAGATGCATCGTCGCGTTCTCCGTCAGGCGGAATGCGGAGAACCCGAGGTTGACCGAGAGCGCGCCCTTCGAAACCACGACCAGTCGCCAGAGTTCGTCCCCGTCGGGAAGCGTCTCCCACGTTCCCGACACGCCGGGATCGATGTTCGTCTCCACGGGTTCTGCGAACTGGTACGGATCGCCCAGGCCTTCGTTCGCCTCCGCCTGGAGAAGAAGGGCCGAACTGTCGAGCCCCGTTACCTCGAAGGTGCGCACCTCCGAGAGGGCCTTCGCGTTCGTCGCAGGTCCTGCGGAGAGGGGCGTGGCGATCGGCGCGAGGGCCGCCATCAGGAAAGTGAGTGTCTGGAACTTCGGAATTCTTGGCATGCCTTCGCTTCCTGTTCTGTCGTGTTATCGGTTGTATGCGATTCGAGTGTGCCGAACGTCCGGTGCTAGTTCGCTCCGGATTCTCCGAGCCGGATATACGACTCTTCGCCCTCCGATACGATTTCCCCTTCGGAATCGACGACGAGATCGTCGTGGGTGTTGGGCCGTCCGTCAAGCCCCGGCGACCGAATGGTCTGGTCGGCCCGCGAGTAGTAGAGAAAGTTGCGCCAGCCGTCCAGCGGCGTCCCGTCTTCCGCCAGGTCGAAGTTGCGGATCGTCGAACCGGAGCTGACCAGTGCCGCCAGATTCTCCGCGCGGCTGCCCGAATCCACCTGGTGGACGAACATCGCCTCCCCAAGCTCCGCGAGAATCTCCCGCGTCGCCAGATAGGCGATATAGTCCGGATCGACGGCATCGCCTTCCGACGTCTCTTCCGTCATCAGGCGTTTCAACAGCACCACGAGACCCGACTCCCCCTCGGAGGAGTTCGCCGCGCCCGCAGGTGCGG
>JAJFLJ010000208.1 GCA_021772755.1 Candidatus Sumerlaeota bacterium | reverse complement strand
CGGGTGGATTGTGCGCGACCACACGCGCAACGCCGCCGCCGCCCTCTTCGCCGCGCTGCTCTGTTTCGCGTACTTCGAACCCACCGGCTTCTGGTACGACATCGCGCGCAACGACGCGCTCGCCTTCGCCCTCTGCGTCTGGGGAACGGGGCTCGCGCTCTCGCGGCGTTCCACGAACCGGCGGATCGCCGCCGGTCTCCTGCTTCTCGCGCTCGGCACGCTGACGAAGCAGACCGTCGGCCCCGTCGCGGTCTGGTGCGCGCTGGTGCTCGCCGTTCGTCGCGAGCGCACCCTCCTCTGGCTGCTGCCAGCCATCGCCCTGGGAGTCGCCGCGTTCGCAGCGCTCATGCACGCGACGGGCAGCACCCACTTCCTGCACTACACCGTCCGCAACGCCATCGCCCATGCCAGCGACCACTCCATCTGGCGCCGCGTCGACGGCCATCCTCCGCGCGCGTGGGACGAAGGCCTGCGCCACGTCGCGGTTCTCGCCGCAGTCGTCGTTGCGTGGCTGGCCGCGTGTTTCGCGGCCAAGCGTCCCGCGCGGGGCCTCGTCTTCGTCGTGCCGGTTCTGCTGCTGGCATGGGGGGCCTTCGGCGGACTCGCCAAGTTCGGCGGCTATCGCAACAACCTCCTCCCCCTGTTCGGCGGCGTGTGCCTGCTCGCCGGTCTTGCCTTCGCCGGGCTGCTGCGCTGCGTGCGGCCCGATCGCCGCCTTCTCGTTTCGGCGGTCGTTGCGGTCGCGGTTCTGATTCAGACGTTTTCCAGCTACTACGATCCGCGACTTCGGATTCCCCACGCCGATTCGCGCGTCGCCCACGAACGACTCCTCCAATGGCTCGGCGACCGCCATGCCGCGAACGAGACCGTCCTCGTCATGCACCACCAGTGGTACGGGGTGGCGACCGGGCATCCCTCCGCGCCCAGCGTCGATATGGTGCGCTGCGCCACGTGGGCCGGCGACCCCGTCCCCGACGCCATGTACGCCGCCATCGCGGACGGCCGCTTCGATCTGCTCGTTCTCGACGCCGAATCCATCGACCGCGACTGGCTTGCGCCGGGCGTCGGCGACGCCATTCGCCTCTTCTACCGCGTCGAAGGCCCCCTTCCCATCTACGACGGCTTGGCGCCCGACGCGCTCCTGCCCGTCACCGGCGCTCCCGTTCGCCCCTGGCTGGTCTTGCGCCGCCGCGCGATTCCGTAAGAATTGTGTGGAGACTCACCGCCCTCCGTTCCATACTTCGCGTCATCGATTCAGGTGGGCGCAGGGGCCGCGCGAAGCGGTGACTTCAGACGACGAGGAACCTCATGGCTCTTCACGGCCGAGACAACGAACCGGAGCGGAACCCCGCCGAAGACCTCACCCTGCCCATGCCCGACGGCGACGATTCCCAGGCGCCCACGCTGCCTCCCGCCGACGCCGAATCCCCCGGTCGCTCCGCTATGGCCGACGAGTCCCTGCCCGAGTGGAGCAACCCGGGCCTGCCTTCCCCGGCCGATCCCGCCCACCAGACAGGCCCGACCCACGTCGTTCCCCCGGCCCAACCCACCGGAGAGGAACCCACCATCGGCTACTCCGATGCGTCGGCCAACCAGCCTCCGCCCACCGAACGCGACACCCTCATCCTGGACCGCATGAACGAGCAGTCCGGGCCCTCCGCCGCCACCGAACAGACCCGCGTCCTGGGCGGGGGAGCGCCCTCCGCCGGCACCGCGCCGACGGTCTCGCCCCAGGCCGGCGGCGGAGAACCGACCCCCGCGAAGTCGAAGAAGAAGTCCTCCATGGGCGCCGACTCCGAAAGTCTCGTCGGCGCCACCCTCGACGGATACTACATCGAGAAGCTCCTCGGCGCCGGCGGCATGGGCGCCGTCTTCCTCGCCCACCAGCTTTCGCTCGACCGGAAGGTCGCCTTCAAGGTCCTCCCCGCGCGCTTCGCGTCCAACCCCGGCCTCCTGGCGCGCTTCACCCGCGAAGCCCTCAGCGCCGCGCACCTAACCCACCACAACGTCATCCAGGTCTTCGACGTCGGCTGCGTCGGCGACACCTACTACATCAGCATGGAGTACGTGCGCGGCACCAGCCTCGGCGACATGATCCGCCGCGACGGACCCCTCAACGTCGACGACGCCGCCGCCTACATCCTCCAGGCCTGCCGCGGCCTGGCCTACGCCCATTCGCGGGGCGTCATCCACCGCGACATCAAGCCCGACAACATCATGGTCAACGAGCACGGCGTCGTGAAGATCGCCGACCTCGGCCTCGCCAAGATGACCACCTGGGAGGAAAAGCCCGAAGGGCTCGACCACGACGCCGACGCCATCATGAAGGACGCGCAGAACCCCGAGCTCACCCGCGCCAACATCGCGATGGGCACCCCGGCCTACATGTCCCCCGAGCAGGCCCGCGACACCGCCAGCGTCGATCCCCGTTCCGACCAGTACTCCCTCGCCTGCACGCTCTACTATCTCTGCGCGGGGCGTGCGCCCTACAGCGGCACCACTGCCTTCGAACTCATGTCCAAGCACATGAAGGAGCCGCTCACCCCGCTCGACGTCCACGTCAAGGGCGTGCCCCCGACCTTCAAGCACGTCATCGAGCGCATGCTCGCCAAGAACCCCGAGGACCGCTACCCCTCGCTGAAGGAAACCGCCCGCGATCTCGAGGACTACCTCGGCATCGGCGAGTCCTCCGGCCCCTTCAAGCCCCGCGACGCCCACGTCGAGATTCTCGAGTCATCCCAGAAGGAATACTACGCCGCGCCTTCGCTGAAGAAGCGCAAGTTCTCCATCCTCGGCTTCTGCGTCCTGATGCCGCTGCTCTTTCTCGTCTCCGTCGCGGCGGGTTGGGGAATGTTCGCCGCCGCGGTTCTTCTGCTGACGCTTCTGACGCCCGTCACCGGCTTCGCCATCAACGGCACCATGCAGAAGACCCAGCTCTTCCGCCGCGTTCGCACCGCCGTGCTCCGCATGCCCTGGAAGCAGTGGGCGCTCACCGTTCTCGCCACCATCTTCAGCGTCCTCATTCTCTGGCTGCTGGGCCTCTTCTTCCCCGTTCTCGGGCTCGTCGCTCTCGCGACCGGCGCCGCCGTCGCCTACCAGCTCTTCGTCGTCCGGCCGCTCATCGCCGAACGCCGCACCGCCACCGAACGCGCCGAGGGCATGATCCGCGAACTGCGCATGCGCGGCCTCTCCGAGGAAGCCGTCCAGGACTTCTTCGGCCGCTTCTCCGGCGTGCACTGGCAGGAGTACTTCGAGGAGTTCTTCCCCTACGAGGAAATGCTGCACCAGCGCATCCGCATGGCCCAGCGGGACAAGATGAAGTCCCGCAAGCGCTGGGCGACCTGGCGCGACCCCCTGGTGCGCTGGCTCGACAAGGTCGAGGAGGCCCGCCGCGTCGCCCGCGACACCGCCCACCTGGCGGCCGTCGAGACCGAACGCCTCAAGGCCGAAGGCATGAACGAGGAAGACGCCAAGGCCCAGGCCGGCGAGGAAGCCAGTAAACTGGTCGGCGAGGCCCTGCTCAAGGCCGCGGACGAGGACATCGTTCGCAAGCACCGCCGCAGTATCCCGCTTCCCTTCAACTGGATCTTCCGATTCGCGCGCCTCGCCGTCGGCTTCGTCGTCACCGCCACCACGGCGTTCGCTTTTACCGCATCCAGGGGTATCTACACGCCGCCGGACATCATCGCCTCCGTCGGACGCCTGCTCTACAGCACGGGCTACACGATCGGGACGGGAATGCTCACGGTCATCGTCGGCCTGGGGACCGGTCTGCTGCTCATGTTCAGCGCCTTCTCGCGCTCCGTGATCGGTGGCATCGTCGCCGGTGCGGGCGCCGGCATGGTGATCCTCGCCAAGGCCCTGCCCGAGTTCCTGGGCCGCGGGGACGACCTCAATTCCGGCAAGATCGCCATGATGGGCCTCGCCCTGCTCCTCGTGGGAGCCATTACCTGCCTCTTCGGCGGCGGGAAGAAGTAGGTCTCCACCGGGTTTCGACGCACATTTAGGTTTCCGTTAGCGATCCGAATGCGCTTGCGCCCTCAACCGGTTTCGCCGATCCCCTCCTTTCATTTCATTTCAGGAGGGGAGGAACCCCCATGAAGGACCTCATTCGTTCGGCCGCTGCGGCGGTCGTGATTCTCGCTGGTGCCCAGGCTAACGCCGCGATCATCGTCAACATCACCTCGCCGACTCCCAACACCCGCGTCAGCGCCGGCCAGAACGTCGTCATTGGGTTCACGGCCCACAACGCCGTCGCCGGTCTCAGCACTATCACCATCACCGGCGAGCGCGACAGCCCCACAGTGATCAGCGGGTTCGCCCCCAACACCAACAGTTTTTCCAGCACGGCGATCTACACCATTCCCCTCGACGTCCTGGACGACGAGGAACTCACCGTCTCCGTCACCGCCACCGGCGTCGCCGACACCCCCGAGACCAGCACCCTCACGCTTCTCGGTCCCGTCGGCGTTCCGGCCCCGGCCAACGACGACCTCGCCAACTGCCAGGTCATCGCCGGCGATACCGGCACCGTGAACGGCACCAACGCCGGAGCATCGAAGGAAACCAACGAAGCCAACCACGCCGCCAACAGCGGCGGACGTTCCGTCTGGTACTGCTGGACGGCCCCCGGCGACGGCGAAGTCACCATCGACACCGTCGGCAGCGACTTCGACACCACTCTCGCCACCTACCTCGGGTCGGTTCATCCCCTCTCGCCCGTGACCAACGGCTCGAACGACGACACCGTCGGCGTGACCAGCAGCGTCACCATCGACGTCAACGATGGCTCGGTCTACCGCATCGCGGTGGACGGATTCAACGGCGGCTCCGGCGCCGCGACCGGCAACGTCACGCTGAACTGGGACTTCCAGGCGGCCTCCGCCGCGAGCCCCGTCTGGACGATGTACGAGTAATCGTTCCGCAACATGCAAAGCCTCTGCGGGCCCGGCGACTCTGCCGGGCCCGCGCTGTTTTCGGGTGCTCAGTCCGGAGGCGTCGTCCGCTCCGCATCCTCCGTCAGCGCCAGCGCGCATCCCGCCGCCATCAGCGGAAGGATCTCCTGGAAGAGCCGCAGCTCGCGGATGTTTCCCATGATCATGATCGGGATGATGTGGAAGATGGTCGCGAGATGTAGTCGCCGGACCAGGCGGTGCTTCCCGCTCCCCCAGTACGAAAACGCGAACACCAGAGCCAGCAGATGCACGTTCTGGTTCGAGCCGCCTGCGCCGAGAAACGCGAGTTCGCGCAAGTTGTCCGTCAGCCGCCAGCCCGCGTCGCCGTCCTCGCCCTGGTAGACCGCCTGGACCGTTATTCCCGCCGTATCCACCACAAGCGACCGGATGCCGAAGTACACCGCCCCGTACGCCGCCATCAGAATCGCCGTGTCCCGCAGCAGCGGCTTCCACGCCGTGCCGCGCGTGCGCGCGCCGAACATCCATGCGGGAATCAGCCAGAGCGTCGTCTCCTTGTTGATCGTGCCGACCGCGACCACGACCGCCATCGGAACGATCCGCCCCGACACCACCGCCCAGAGCCCCGCCGCACCGAACGCCAGCGCCGGGGCGTCGTAGGGATACGTGAGACTGTAGCCCAAGTGGAAGAAGCCCGTCGCCGCGAACACCGCCGTCAGCGCCGCCGCCAGCATCGCCTGCGCGTCCGAACCGGTGATGCGTCGCGCCGCCCCCCAGGTGCACGCGAGCCCCGCCCACCACGCGATCATGTTGAACCAGAAGTACACGAAGGCGAACGGCAGACCCGCCGCAAGGCACGGGCGAAGAATCCATCCCGCCAGCGGCCTCGCCTGGAACACTGCCGGGAGCTTCCCGCCCAGATAGTCCTGCGTCACCCACAGCCCCGGCTCGCGGTACCACGTCATCTCAGCCTGAAGATTCGCGACGACGAACGCGATCGCGCCCGCGACGAACAGCGGCGGCGCGTAGCGGCGGGTAACGGGGGAAACGATCATCCGGCGATATCGCGGCGGCGGCGCGCGAGAGCGCAAGGCCCAATGAAAAAAAATCGCGCGGCGCCCCGTTTCCGTTCTTGACAGTGTTCGCGGGGTTCTGCGCCTCTGTTCTTCAAAGGTGCACAACAGGCCCGGCAGCGCCGGAAAACCCGACGAAGGAGAAACCAGAAAGGCCCGGAAGACCCCGCTCTTCCTTCATCCATAACGGGCAATCCCGCTGTTCCTGTTCCTGCTCCCGTTCACCGTTCCCCATCTCCTGTTCCAGCGAGGAAATTGACATGCCTGAATTCGTGCTCGAAGACGATCCCGCAGGGTTCGCCAAAATCAAAGTCGTGGGCGTGGGCGGCGGAGGCTGCAACGCCGTCGATTCCATGTTCGACCTCGGCGTCCAGAACGTCGACTTCCACGTCGTCAACTCCGACCTCCAGGCGCTCAAGCGCAGCAAGTGCCCCAACCGCATCCAAATCGGCTCCGAGCTGACCCTGGGCCGCGGCTGCGGCGCCGATCCCCGTCTCGGCCAGAAGTGCATGGAAGACGCCCGCGAGATCATGATCGACGCTCTCCAGGGCGCCGACATCGTCTTCGTCACTGCGGGCCTCGGCGGCGGCACCGGCACCGGCGCGGCGCCCGTCGTCGCCGCCATCGCCAAGGAAATGGGCATTCTCACCGTTTCCATCGTCACCCGCCCCTTCAAGTTCGAAGGCCCGCGCCGCATGCGATCCGCGGGCGGAGGCCTCGAGCGCATGCGCGAGGGCAGCGACACCGTCATCGTCATCAACAACGAGCGTCTTCTCGACGTCGTCGGCCCCAAGGTCCCCATGAAGGAGGCCTTCCAGACCGCCGACAAGGTCCTCTGCCAGGCCGTCAGCTCCATCAGCGACCTCGTCACCACCCCGGGCCTCATCAACGTCGATTTCAACGACATCAAGACCATCATGGGCGGCAAGGGCGGCGCCGTCATGGGCATCGGCATCGGCAAGGGCGAGTCCCGCGCCACCGAAGCCGTCAAGAAGGCCACCAGCAGCCCCCTCCTCGACAAGGTCGTCATCGACGGCGCCACCGGCCTGCTCATCTGCATCACCGGCGGCCAGGACATGACTCTCCAGGAAGTCAGCGAAGCCACCGATCTCGTCAGCCAGGCCGCCGATCCCGACGCCGAAATCATCTTCGGAGCCGTCGTCGACGAAAACATGGAAGACACCATGCGCGTCACCCTCATCGCCACCGGCTTCAGCGACGAACTCCACCGCAGCCGCGAGGTCCGCAAGGCCATGGAGACCGCGCCCGTCGCCCCGCCCCGCCGCAACTCCACCTCCGTCATCGACGACATCATGCCGGAAGTCGCCGCCAGCCCCATCTTCAACGAAGCCCCCGCCCGCCGCAGCGCGCCCTCCCTGCGCGACTCCATCAACGATCTCGTCGAGGAGGACGACACCGAACGTCCCGTCGCCCCCCCGACCAACGGCGGACACTCCCCGCGCCGCACCAACGGCGACCACGCCGACGACAACGGCATCCGCGTCGCCCCCTCCCGCAGCCGCGAGACCTACGACGCCGAAGTCCGCAAGCAGGCCCCCGCGCCCGCGCCCGAACACCCCCGCGTGCGCCGCGCAGTCCCCGAGAAGGCCAGCGTTCCCCAGTTCACCCCCGATGCCGAAGAGAAGAAGGAAGAGCAGGACTACGACACACCCGCGTTCCTGCGCAGACGCCGCAGCCTCTTCGACTGAGTCCTCCCGACCGCCGGCCGGCTGACCGCTTGCAGGTGAGTTGGGCGGTGAACCCAAACTCTCCGGAGGACCGGGTCCCTCCGGAGAGTCTCTTTTTTAAGTGCGAGTGATGAGTTGCGAGTTATTCGTTGAGCGTTCTTCGTGACCCGAATGTGGCCCGGGCAAGACCCTGGCCACACCGAAATCCAAGTCCCTGAAACCTATCCCCTATTCCCTCCCCCTCAATTCCACATGCCAGTCCCTCGGCTGCACCGTGTACGCCGTATAGTCCACATCCATCTCCACGATTTCCCAGCCGTCCTTGCGCTGGCGCGCTGTCACCTCCAGCAGCCCCGCGACGCGCGGATTCTCGAAGTAGTACCGCCGCATGTCCTCGCGCTTTTCCCGCCCCACCAGGGGCACGCGCGTCGACAGCGAACTCAGCCCGATCATCGTGATCCGCGACGCGTCCTGGTTGAACATCTGCATGCGGTCGTCCCGCGCCACGAACTCGTCCACGTCCGGCACCACCATTCCCTTCGGCGAAGACGCGCAGGCGCTAATCAAGACTCCGCACATCCATATACCGAATCTCTTCATCAAGCTTCTCCACTCGGGTCCTACGGAATTGCCCAATGATCGGCTGTATCCGGCGCTTTCGGAATCACGATCCGCAAGTATTCACCATCAAGATAGGTGTGAAGTATGGCGTCGCCGTCGGAATTGCTTGTCAGATGCGTCAGGCTTGTCTCGCCGTGTCGCAGCTTCTCGGGTGTAACGTCCTTCCGGCGCCAGTTTCCATCATCGAACCGATCAAGATAGATAGTTGATACGACGCTCCCGTCTCCCATGTCCATGGCAAAACTCCACCCGACAATGGGTTCGTCTGGAGAAAGTAGATCGACTGATTTTCGAGCGGTGTTCCCCAGGGGCCTTTGGTCGAAAAAGTCATAATGAACGAGAACCCCTTCCTGCGAGACAGAAAGAATCCCCCCGTATGCCGGAGCACCCCCGGTTCCGGATGCCAGCCCGCTAGGGAAGAGATGCAACCACTCCCCGGATGTGAGAGTGCCAAACGGGGTGGCATCCGCCGCCGAGGGTGGAGCAACCGCCAGCTCCCGGATCGAGGAATCCACGTCGCGAACCATCAGACGGTTCTCCTCGACGTAACACACCACGTACTCTTTTTCAGCGTTTCGCCAGCCAGCCACCACCCGCTTCGCAACCCCATCGTCAAAGTCCACGAGCTGTCGTATGCTGATTTCACCGCTTGCCAGTGGCCACAGTTCGTATATTCGGTCACCAAGCGAAGCGAGGCCGATCAGTCTGTCCCCGGAGTCATCGATGGCGAACGCGGGCATTACCCTGTTTCCGATGCTTTGGCGGTACTCGACATCGCCCGACACCCACACGAGTTCGCGAGTGGAAGTCGGTACGTAAATAGTATCCAGGGCACCGTTCCAGACGACTGTTTGAGTCCGCTCGGTTGTTACAGGTCCCGACGAGTAGATCGTCGTTGACGAGCTCGAAAGGATTGCACTGGAATCGCCGAGTATTGCCGCGATTCCAGTCGAGTTGGATATGTGGCCCGGAAATCCAAAGAACAAGTAGGAATAGGTACTGTAACCGATAAACCATATCCCGTCCGGCGATTGGTGAAGTCTGCCCCGACGGACATGGCCGGACGCATTGTTCGAATTGTGGCGAGACGCCGAGAGCCTCGCGACTTCCTGCCATTCCCCCGAATCGCGAAGCCTTCGGATGATGTGCTCATACTCCTCCCCCCCCGGCTCTGGGAAGATGCTGTCGGTACGTGTGTGCAGGACCGTACTCCCGTCCCGATCACCGACAACTTCAACGACGCTTTCGCTTTCAAGACCAGGCAGTTCGAGCGGGGTGACGCTGACAGCGCACACGTTCCCAACAAGGCAGCACGCGCCCCAGCGGGGTAGGTTCGATATTCGCATGCGGTACATGCCCCTCCAAGGACTACTGCTGACACATTCAGCATCAAGCTCATGAAGACGCAACGGCAATCAGCCGGTTTGAATGCCCTCCGGCGCATCCATCTCCCGCAGTATCCCAGGCCGTGTCAGCGCGAAATCGTAGCGCGTGGGGTCGTCGGGGCGGATTTCGCGCAGCCGTTCCGTGATTTCCAGCGCCGTGCGCAGGTCCGCCGTCCGGCGCGTCGTCAGCCCCAGCCTCCGCGACACCTGCATGATGTGCGTGTCCACCGGCATCACCAGCCGCGCCGCGCTCACCGGCCACAGCCCCAGGTCGATGCCGTCGCGGGGCCGCGCCACCCACCGCAGAAACAGCAGCATCCGCTTGCACGAACTCCCGCCCTCGGGCGACGTCAGCAGCAGGTGCGCCCCCGACGGCAGCCTCGACGAACTCCCGTCGCTCCGCACCACCACCCGTCGCCGCTGCCGCAACGGCCCCGTCGGCATCGCCGTCATCGCCTCCACCCAGCGTGCCAGCGTCGGCAAAACCGTCTCCTCCTGCGCCCCGTCCAGCGACTGCCAGAGGGTTCCCAGGCTGCCGTGGGTTCTCAGCGCGCCGCCGA
>JAJFLJ010000207.1 GCA_021772755.1 Candidatus Sumerlaeota bacterium | reverse complement strand
ACCCGGACGAAGATGGCGCAAGTGGACGTTCCGCCACCGGCGATACCATCTCCGAACACCTTGTTGGGCACCACGACCCTCGGCCCTCCGATATCGTTCACGCTTAGGTAGGCGAATTCGGGTAGGCGAATGATCGAGTCCGGAAAGCACCAGCCGTTCTGGGAATCGCTGGCGCCAAGCTCGGCAGGAGTGACGACCACGCTGGTGTACGGCCCCAGATCGAAGTCCACCGTCCCCGCCGGACAAATGGCGGTCACCTGGCAGGGTTGGATGAATCCCTTCGAGGTCGAATCGGGAACCGAAGAAAGCGAAGGCTCGGCGCCATGACAGAACGCCGCGCCCGCCGCAACCGCGCACGCCGACAGAACTCCGCGTCGCAACTTGCCGCCATGTCCTGCCATCGCGCCCCTCCCGCCTTCGCTCTCCGTCCCAGAGACCGCAAATCCGGACGACCGTCAAGGTCGGATGCGCGCAGGAAGGGCGCGCCGCCCCGCGAACGACCGACGGGCAACGCGCAACGGACAACGCTTCGACGCCGTCAGATTCCCGAGAAGGCCAGCTTGACCGATTCGTCGGCGCTTTGGTGGGGGCAGTCGGCGGGCCGCTCGTCGGTTTCGCCGAGCCGGTCCGCGATGTGGCTCGCCTCCGCTTCGATTTCCGCGAAGCCCAGAAGCGCCATTTGCCGGGCGCGCGCGTCGTCTTCGCATTCCCGAATCTCGCGAAGCGCCGTCTGCGCCACCGAGCGCATGATGTCCACACTGTGTCTGATTTCCGAAGTGTCCGCTTTCATGGCGGCGTCCTCCTTTTCCTTCGGATTCCGGTGGAACATGGCGTGTCGGCCGCCGTTTTTCAAGCTGATTGTGACCGCTGGCCGCCGATATTCGCGCCCCGTCCCCCTTCCGCCGGAAACGGATTGCGCGGCTTTCGACGCCGGTGCTTCCCTGGGGCGCGCTGCATCGAATCCCGGCGGCGTTCATCCTGAGGAGACCGAGCCCGATGAAGACGACGCGAACGCTCTGCGCCACTCTCGCCCTGCTGGGGAGTCTGTCGGCGCTTCTCCCCGCTGCGGAGACCGTGATTCTTCCCGCCGGTTCGGTCTGGAGCTACCTCGACGACGGGTCGGACCAGGCCGCCGCGTGGAGGCTGCCGGCCTTCGACGATTCCGCCTGGCAGACCGGCGCGGCCCAGCTGGGCTACGGCGAATCCGACGAGGCCACGGTCGTCGGCTTCGGTCCGGACCCAGACGACAAGTACGTCACGACGTATTTCCGCCACACGTTCAACGTTGCCGACCCGGGCGTCTTTCTTTCCGCCTCCGCGCGCGTGCTGCGCGACGACGGAGTCGTGATCTACCTCAACGGTACGGAAATCTTTCGCAACAACATACCCGCCGGCGAGCCGGGATACCGCACCTACGCCAACTCCACGGTCTCCGGCGGAAACGAGGGGGTGTTCCTTCCGTTCTCCGTGCCCGAGACCCTTCTCGTCGCCGGCGACAACGTGATCGCCGCCGAGATCCACCAGGCGGCCGCCAACAGCTCCGACATCAGTTTCGACCTGGAAGTCACCGCCTCCGACGAGGTCGTCATCGTGCGCGGCCCGTACCTTCAGACCATGACGCCGAGTTCCGTGATCGTGCGGTGGAGAACCAACGCGCCCGACGATGCCGGCGTGTGGTACGGAACCGCTCCGGACCAGTTGGACACGTTCGTTCCCGGCGGGGGAGCCGTTGCCGAGAAGATCGTCGCGATCGGCGGATTGAGCCATTCGACGGACTACTGGTACGCGATCGGCGATTCCCCGGTGCAGCCGCAGGCGGAGAGCGACGCGTTCTTTCGCACGCCGCCGCCGCCCGGCACGCGGCAACCCGTCCGTATCTGGGCCATCGGCGATTCCGGAACGGGAAACGCCAACGCCGCCGCGGTGCGCGACGCCTTCGACGGCTACAACGGATCGCGCTACGTCGATGTCTGGCTCATGCTCGGCGACAACGCGTACGTCAGCGGAACCGACGCGGAATACCAGTCCGCCGTCTTCGATATCTATCCCTCCCGCCTTCGCCAGTCCGCCCTCTGGAGCGCCTACGGCAACCACGACGGATACAGCGCCGACTCCGCCACCCAGACCGGGCCCTACTACGACATCTTCTCCTTCCCCCGCAGCGGCGAGGCAGGCGGCGCTCCCTCCGGCACCGAAGCCTACTACTCCTTCGACCACGCCAACATCCACTTCGTCTGTCTCGACTCCTACGAGTCCTCCAGGGCAGCCGACGGCGCCATGCTCGTCTGGCTGAACGACGATCTCGAGGCCAGCGCCGCGGACTGGACCATCGCCTTCTGGCACCATCCGCCCTACAGCAAGGGCAGCCACAATTCCGACGCCGAAATCCAGCTCATCGAAATGCGCACCAACGCCCTTCCCGTGCTGGAGATGCACGGCGTCGATCTCGTCCTCTGCGGCCACAGCCATTCCTACGAACGCAGCTACCTCCTCGGCGGACACTACGGAACGTCGGACACGCTGGACCCTTCGATGATTCTCGACGGAGGCGATGGCGACGCGGCGGGCGACGGCTCGTACACCAAGACCTCCGCACCGGTCGATGGAGCCGTGTACGTCGTGGCCGGCAGTTCCGGCGGACTGACCGCCGGAACCCTCGACCACCCGGCGATGCTGCGGTCCTCCCTCACTCTCGGCTCCCTGGCCATCGACGTGGACGGTCTCTCGCTCGACGCTCGGTTCCTGACGAACACGGGGGCGACGCTCGACGCCTTCAGCATGGTCAAGACCGACGACTCGGCGCGCATCGAATGGAACGCGCCGTGACCTCCTCCGCATCCCGCCTGACCCGTCGGCAGCAGGCCATCCTCGGCGCCTTCGAGGGTGCCGACGCCCCCATGACGGCCCGCGAGGCCTGGGAGGCCGCCCGCGACGAAATCCCCACCATCGGGCTCGCCACCGTCTACCGCGCCGTCAAGACCCTGACCGGCGAGGGCAGCCTCCGTCAGATCGAAATCGTCGACGAAACCCCGCGCTACGAACCCGCCACCCGCCCCCACCACCACCACTTCTTCTGCCGCGCCTGCGGGCGGCTCTTCGAAATCCGCAAGTGCCCCCCCAGTCTGCGCGACATGGTCCCCGACGGCTTCGCGATGGAGGACCACTCCATCGTTCTCTACGGCAGCTGCGAGGAGTGCCTCGCCACGGCATGAATCGTACGCCAGCCCACATCACGAAGAAAAAGCGAAAATCCTCTTGAGTTAGTGCCCTTCTTTCTGCTCTCCTCTCCCCGGACCGACCCGACAACCAAGGACAGGAGAAACACCCATGCAATCCGTCGTGCAAGGCATGCTCCAGGAACTCGAACACGAGGCCGCCTCGACCCGCAAGATGCTCGAACGCGTCCCCGACGACAAACTCGACTACAAGCCCCACCCCAGGTCCTTCTCCCTGCGCCAGCTGGCGTCCCATCTGGCCGACGCCCTGGACTGGGGTATCTCGACGATGACCGTCGACAGCCTCGAAATGGACTTCGAGCAGTGGAAGCCCTTCTCCGCCGCCGACCGCAAGGAGCTGCTGGCGAAGTGGGACGCCGGCGTGGCGGAACTCGTCGGCGTGATGAAGGCCGCCAGCGACGAGAAGCTCTTCGTCAACTGGACGATGAAGGACACCAAGTCCGGCAAGACCTTCATTTCCATGCCGCGCATCGCGGTCATGCGCGCGTTCATCCTCAGCCACATGATCCACCACCGCGGCCAGCTCTCCGTCTATCTGCGGATGCTGGACGTGCCCCTGCCCCAGGTCTACGGACCCACGGCGGACGAAACCGACCCGATGGGTGCCTGACAAAGCGATACGGGCGAAGCCTGCGCTCCGCCCGTATCGTCTCCGCATCGTCTTGTTTCGCGTTTCGCCTACACGGCGCCGCGGTCGACCGAATCGCCGCTGCGGCGCGCTTCGTGCGCCTCCTGCACGTGCAGGCTGTTCAGCGCGTTGATGGACGCCTTGATGCCGGCGAGCACCACGTCGGTGCTGACCGCGCGCCCCTTCACGCGGATGCCGCCCTCGCGCTCGATCGTCACCGTCACCCGCCCGAGCGCATCCTCGCCTTCCGTTACCGCGTCCAGCGCGAAGCCCACCAGGCGGATGT
>JAJFLJ010000206.1 GCA_021772755.1 Candidatus Sumerlaeota bacterium | reverse complement strand
GAGGAAGAGGAAGAGCTGTGGATCGAGAGGTCGGGCCCCGACGAGGCCGTCATCTCGGGCCGCGTGGAGCTGTGGGAGATCAACGAGCAGCTGGACCTGGACCTCGACGAGAAGGTGGCGCGCACGATCGGCGGGCTGCTGATGCACGAGTTCGGACGGCTGCCGGAAGAGGGCGAGGAAATCGCCATCGACGGCGGACACTTCACGGTTCGCGAGGTCGTGAACACGCGCATCGTCGCCCTTGCGTTCAGGCGCGCCGAAGCGGCCGCCGAGAGCGCCATCGGCGGCGCGCGAAGGGAGGAGGCCTCCTGATGGGCCCGATCGTCGCCTGCTGCGGGTTTCTCGCGTTCGCTCTCGCCATCAGAATGTGGGGCGAATCGACGGAAGCGCGCCAGCTGCGGCTGGCCACGGCGCTGCTGCGCATCGCTCCAGCCGACGACGAGACGTCCGACCCCTCGCGCATCGCCACGGGCCTGGACCGCACGCGGATGGTGCTGAGCACGGCGAAGCTCGCGCGGATCGCGGCGCTGTTCATTCTCTATCCGGCGGCTTCGGTGCTGCTGTGGCTGGTGATTTCGAGGGGGGAAGGCCGCGTGTCGGGCGCGGAAACGCTCGGGATGTTCGCCGGTCTCGGCGCTGTCATGTTCGTTTCGATTCTCGCCGTCCACGGCGTCTTCGCGCGGCGAAGCCCGTCCCCGGGGCACGGCGAGAAGGTGCCGTTTCCGGTCTGGATGACGGACCGCGAGGCGACGCCGCCGCTCCCCTATCAGGCGGGGCATCTGGTCTGGGAACGCGTGCACGCGGGCTTCGACTGGTTGTTCGACCGCCTGAACGCGAGCCGCCCCAAGGCCCAGCTCTTCGAGCGCGACAACGAGATTCGCCTCGGGCTTTCCGAGGAAAGCGTCCGCACCGACGAGGTCCTGCGGCGTTCGGGCCGCGTGCGCTCGGAAGAGGAGATGGTGCGCTCGATCGAGCGCCTCGGCCGCACGCTGGTGCGCGAGATCATGCGCCCCATCAACCACGTGACGGCGGTGCGCCTCTCGGACACGAACCCGCGGCGCCTGCTGGACCTGGCGCGCCGCACGGCGTTCACGCGCATTCCCGTCTACGAGGACCAGATCACGAACCTCACGGGCTACATCAACGTCTACGACCTGCTGGACGCCGAGGAGTCGCCGCGGAATCTGCGGGACCTGGTGACGGACGCGCTCTACATTCCGGAGACGGCGCGCGTGGCGTCGGTTCTCCAGCAGATGATCCAGGCGAAGCAGCAGGTCGCGATCGTTTTCGACGAGTTCGGCGGCACGTCCGGATGGCTTTCGCGCGAGGACATCCTGGAGGAGATCGTGGGCGACATCGAGGACGAGCTCGAGCGCCCGCGCCGCCTGTACTACGAGATCAAGGGAGGATGGATCGTGGATCCCTCCGCCGATCTCGACGACCTGCGGGACGAGATCGGCCTGGACATTTCGAAGATCAACGCCGAGACGATCGCGGGCTACGTCTACGCGCGTCTCGGACGCGTGCCCCGGCGCGGCGAAACGCTCGACGAAAACGGGTGGAAACTGCGCGTCGCCGCCATGGACGGCCACCGCATCCGCCGGCTGCGGGTCACGCCGCCCGCCGGCGACGACGACGGGGAGTAGCCGCGCCCCCATGTTCGGACAAGTCGTCAAACAGTGGTTCTGGGACACGTACGACCACCTCGGGCGGCTGCTGGTTCTGAACCTGCTTCTCGTGCTGCTGGCTGGTCCGGTTCTCTTCTACGCAAGCGCGTTTCTGCTGTCGTTCGCGACGGCGATGGGGCATCCCTCGGGGACGGTCGCGCTGGCGGTGGGCGCGTTCGTTCTCTGCGCCGTTTCCACGACGCTCGTCTGGTCGGGTCTGCTGTGGTTCGGCTTCCGCGTCAGCCAGGAGAAGGATCCTTCCGTGCGCGAGTTCCTGCGGGGCATCGCGAAGCGCGGCCGGCGCGTCGGCGCCGTGGTCTTCGCGGGGGGCTTCGCCGCCACGATCCTGGCGGCGAACATGTGGTGGTACTTCTTCAGCGGACGGGTCGAAGGCGCATGGCGGCTGCCCGGCTACTTCCTCGGCGGTCTTTCCCTCTGGCTGCTGCTGATTCTCGCGGGAGTGTTGCTGCACGCCCTGCCGATCGCGGTGCGAACGGAGCATTCGTGGCTGCGGTGTCTAAAGCTCGGAACGCTGGCCACGCTGAAGTACCCGGTGCTGACACTGACGGTGCTGCTGTTCATCGCCGGGTTCCTGATCGTTGGGACGCTGCTGAAACTGGCGGGGCTGCTCGTGTACGGCTTCGTTCTGCCGGCGATGGTCGCCAACAGCCTGCACGACGTCGTATCGATGGTCGAATCGGCCGCGTCGCGCGGGAAGGCGGAGCGGTCCGAACGGCCCGCGTCGTGGCGCGAGATCGAACGCGTCGAGGGCGAGGAAGAGGAGGAGCGGCTGCGTAAGGCGCGCTACGACCGGGGCTGGGGGGATCTGCTCCGTCCCTGGGAGATGTAGCGGCTCAGAATTGCAGCGTCCGCCAACGGCGCAGCCCGAAGTGCATCGGCAACCAGATCGCCATGACCTGAACGGCCACGAAAAGCACGACGTACAGCGGCCAGAACGTCCCCCACCAGGCCCAGTCGCCCAGCCTGCCCTGGATGGAGAGGTGCATGGGAACGCCGATCATGCCGACGGTCAGCCCGATGTAGAGCATCGAGAGCAGCGCGTTGGCCGTTCCGCCCACGCCGTTGGCGATGCGGGCGGGGTTGTCCTCGCGAAAGTTCGGCAGCAGCGCGCCAAGACCGATGGAAAGACTCGACAGCCCCAGCGCGAGCAGAACCGTCGTCGCAAGACCGACGACCTGAAGCACCGGCTCGATCTGCAGCACCCAGCTGCTGAGAGCCAGCAGAACCAGCGACAGCAGCAGCGTCGTCCCCAGACAAAGCGAGTACTTCTGCCAGACGATGGTCTCGCGCCGCATGGGGGCCAGACCGATGGACCAGAACTGGCGGCCCTCCAGGCTCAGCATGGGATAGATGAAACGCGTCGTCAGGATCGAAAGCACGAAGCCGGTGGCTCCGATGTTGAAGAACGCGAGAATGGAACGCCACTGCGTCACGAGGAATTCGATGGTGCTGGAGTAGTTGCGCGCGGCGCGCAGGTTCGCGGTGTAGATCACCAGCAGCCCGAAGAGAATGACGAGCTGGGTCCACTGGGCGGGGTCGCGCCAGAAGGTGCGCATGTCCTTGCCCAACAGCGCCGCCTGGCGAACCGGCAGGAACCGCACGAGGCGGTCGAAGGCCGCGAAGGGGGAAAAGCCCGACTTCCGGATGTCGCCGCGGTTCGACGAGTCCTTCGTCAGGCACCATCCGCGATAGTAGAGCGGGCGGACGATCCACTCGGAGACCTGCCAGAGGAACAGCGCCGTGGAAGAGAGCATCGCCAGCCAGTAGAAGTACTGCCCGAAGCTGGCGGGGCCGAGCGTTCCCGGCCCCAGGGAGGTCAGGCCGTTCATCATCCAGCTGCTCGGGACGAAGGGCGAGGAGCCGAACTCGATGAAGTTCATGACGGCCATGAAGTTCTCCTCCTCGGCCCGCGCGAACATCTGGCGCAGCCCCATCGCCCTGGCCATGACCAGGGACACGATCACCGTGACGATCACGAGACCGGAGACGAGCAGCCGCGTGCGGCGCGCGGGAACGAACGCCGTCACGATCACCGTGATGATCGACCCGATGATCGCGGGAATGGCGAGGAACGGCACGATCAGCAGGGCCGTCAGCGGGTAGAAGTGCCACGCGACCTCGCGCGAGAGGCCGAAGGCGAGAAAGAAGGGCAGCGAGAGCACGACGAAGGCCCAGGAGCTGTAGACGATGGACTCGATCAGCTTCTGGCGAAAGATCGCCGCGTGGGACACCGGCTGCGCCATCAGGAAGTCGACCTCGCGCGAGATGTACGAGGTGGAGAGCGTGATGATGAGGTTCGAGAAGATCAGCATCGAGAAGAAGGCCAGCAGCACGATGCCCACCAGCTTGTCCATGAGAGGGGGGCCGAAGACCTCCTGGTCCATCAGGTACGCGAAGACGCGGTGGAAGAGCCACGCCCCCGAAACCAGAAACACCGCGAGCGCCCCGAGACCGAAGAGCACGTGGATGTACATGTGCCCGGGGATGTTTCTGACGGCGTTGAGGGAAATGCGGTACTTCGCGCCGAGAATGCGGGCGTTCATGACGCCTCCGCGGCGACGGGCGGAGAGGCGGGAAGCGGTTCGGCGGGTTCCGCGCGGCCGTCCTCCGTCAGTTCCAGGAAGAGGTCCTCCAGACTCGCCTGGCGGGAGAGCTGGCGGGCGAGGTCTTCGGTCGTCCCGAGAAACTTCATTCTGCCGTGGGTGACGATCCCGATGCGGTCGGCGAGTTCCTGGGCGATGTAGAGCAGGTGCGTGGAGAGGAAGATCGTCCCGCCGTTCGCGCAGAACTCCCGCAGGAGGTTCTTCAGCGTGCGGGCGGAACGCGGATCGAGCCCGACCATCGGCTCGTCGATGACCAGCAGCTTCGGCTTGTGCATGAGCGCGACGGCGAAACAGAGCTTCTGCCGCATTCCGTGGCTGTAGTTCTCGATGAGCTTGTCGGCGCTCTCCATCAGTCCGAAGACCGAGAAGTACCGCGCGAGCGCCTCGTCCTGCTCGCTGCGGGGGACTTCGTAGAGATCGCCGATGAAACGGAGGAACTCGCGCCCGGAGAGCTTTTCGTACAGATAGGGCGTGTCGGGGATGTAGCCGATTCGGCGCTTCGCCTCGATGGGGTCCTTCTGGATGTCCCTGCCGTCGACGAGGATGGTGCCGCTCGACGGCTTGAGGAGCGCGGTGATCATCTTGATGGTCGTGGTCTTTCCCGCGCCGTTCGGGCCGAGGAAGCAGAAGAACTCGCCCTGCGGAACCGTCAGCTCGAGATCGATCACCGCGTTGAAGCCGTCGTAGTCCTTCGAGACGTTGCTGATTCGAAGCATCAATCGTTGTCCTCGCCATCGGTGTCGTTCTTCAGCGCCTGGAACTGGCTCCTGAAGAGCAGCGGCAGCAGCCCCGAAGCCTCAAGGGGTTCCCCCCGGTCCTCGCCCTGGAAGTCGTCGGGCGAGAAGTCCGGTGCCGGCGGCTCGTCGTGGAGAGACTCGAAGAACGCCGCCGCCTTCTCCTTCTCGCTCATTCTGTCCATGCGCAGGACGAAGGCGCTCCGCGCTTCGCCGGCGTCCGCCCGGCGCCGGGCGGCGTTCGGGGTGTATGAAATCTCGCGCCGCAGCGGCAGCTCCAGCTCGTCGAGCCAGATCCGCATGCGGATGTTCTGCATCGCGGCCTCGGCGATTCGCGCCTCCACGGTACCCGTCTCCGTTTCGATCTCCTCCGTGCCGATCATGGCCACGCGCATCTTTCCCGCCTGCATGCCCCAGAGCGGATCGTAGACGTCCATCAGGTAGGACTCGCCGGTCTTCATCATGCGGCCGGCGAAGAGCGCGTCGGATGAGATGTTCAGCGTCGGAGCCTCGCGCAGGGGGATGCGGGTATGGCGAACGCCGGTGTCGCTTTCGAGGCGCAGGTGGAGCGTCGTCTGCTCGACCAGTCCGGCGAGCTCGATTTCCTTCCCGTCGCCGAGCCGGAGCGCCATGCGGACCTGCTCCAGTTCCAGGCGCTCGTTCATCGAGGCGGCCGTTTCCAGGCTGGCGCGGACGAACCCCGCGCGGATCAGCGTGCGGCCCGTGGCGACGAAGCCGTCGGGGAACTTGGTGACGGACTGGCGCATTCCGCCGATGCGCTGGCCGTTGAAGGAGAGCGTCATCCACTCGTCGGTCCCCGACCAGGACTCGGCGAGCTGGGCGCCGCTCACCATCGTCGCGTCCCCGTACTCCAGCATGGGGACGATGTGGTCCCGGGTCAGGAGGGTCATCATCAGGAGAAAGAAGCCGATGGAGATGGCGGTGATCAGGTGTCTCGTCATGGTCCTCTGGGGCTCCGCGCCTCTTGCACTGTGAACGGCGGGGACGTATCGTCTTGTTGCGTCGGCGGTCCGCTCCGAAGAGAGTTCGCCGCCGGAGAGTGCGAGCATGGATCAATCCAACTTCGCCAACAAATTCATTTCCCGGCTGGAGCGCATCGATCCGCCCCAGATCGAGTCCTTTCTCACCCAACTGGTCAAAGAGAAAGACTTTCAGCGGGCCGTCTTCGACTCCATCCAGGAGGCCATCCTGGTCGTGGACGGCGAGTTGCGGCTGGCGTTCGCGAACGAAGCCGCCCGAACGCTGTTGGGCGTCGATCCCCGAAAGGCCGTCGGCTCCCGGCTCGGCGACATCTTCAAGCCGCGCGCCCTGAAGGCCCTGGCCCAGGAGTACCTGGAGCATCCCCAGGCCCGCACGAACGTGGAAGCGCGGGCGGGCAGCCCCCCGGACCGCGTCTTCACAGTTTCCATCGTTCCCCTGGACGGGGGCGAAGGCAGGCATTCCCACAGCGTGTGGATCATCGGCGACCGCACGTCGGAATACGAGCGCATCGCCGAGAAGCGCCAGTTCGAGAGCATCCAGTCGCTGGCGACGCTGACCGCCGGCATCGCCCACGAGATCAAGAACCCGCTCAACAGTCTGAATATCCACGCACAGCTCATCGAGCGGTCCGCCGCGGAACTCGCCGAACGCGGAATCGGCGAGGAGGAGGCGATGCGCCTGGAGAAGAGCACAGGCGTTCTGCTGGAGGAGATCGCGCGTCTGACGCGGATCGTGGACCAGTTCATCAAGGCCGCCAGGCCGCCGAAACTCGCTCTGCGCAAGGGCGATCTGAACTCCGTGGTGGACGACGTCGCGCAGCTGATCGGACCGGAGTGCGAGCGTCGGCACATCGAGCTCGAAGTGGACCTGGACCCTCTCGTTCCCGCGCTGGAATTCGATCCCGAGCAGATCAAGCAGGCGATCCTGAACCTGGCGAAGAACGCGATGGAGGCCATCGACAAGCCGGAAGGCCGCGTTTCGCTGCGCACCTGCGTGGCGCAGGACGGGGTTCTCGTGGAAATCGAGGACAACGGATCGGGCATTCCCGAGGAGGACCGGCTGCGGGTCTTCGAGCCCTATCACACGACGAAGTTCGACGGGTCGGGGCTGGGGCTGATGGTGGTCTTCCGCATCGTCAAGGCCCACCGGGGGGTCATCGGTCTGGACAGCGCCATCGGCCGCGGCACGGTGTTCCGGGTGGCTCTGCCTCTGGCGGAAATGCCGGTCCGTTTGCTGGAATCCGAGGGCCAGTCCATCGTGGATCTGGAGAACGACCCGGCGGGAAAAGAACCGCGATAAAGGCCGGTTTCAGGCCTTCCAAGCCCCTGGGACCGCGAAAAGGGCGGAAAAAGGCGGTTTTTTATCCACAGCTTGCTTGTTTTCGTTGACTCTACTGGGGAAAACGAAGGCATTCACTACTCAAAAGGTTCGCAAATGAGCCTGATCAGGGCATTCGTCCCGATCATTACCCCCGCAGAAGAGGTGTTCCCGATGGCTAAGAGAGTCCACAAGCCCCTGACGAAGTCCCAGCTGATGAGCCACCTGGCCGACCAGACCGGCCTGACCAAGAAGGATATCATCCTTGTTTGGGACGAGCTGCTCGCCATCGCCCACAAGGAAGCCAAGAAGGAGAAGGGGATTACGTTCCCCGGCCTCGGCAAGCTGGTGGTCGTCAAGCGCAAGGCGCGCATGGGCCGCAACCCGCAGACCGGCGAGGCGATCAAGATTCCGGCCCGCCGCGCTCTGAAGTTCCGCATCGCAAAGCAGGCGAAAGACGAGATTCTCTGATTCGCCCCACCCCCATCCAGCTCGATCGACGGCTCCCGGCCCCGTGCCGGGAGCCGTCGTCTTATATCCCGTACGCAGCCCTCTCCCCTTGCGTGGCGGGGGGCGGTGCGGGTCTGCTCGCGAAGGGAAAGGCAGCCGATCCATGACGTCCGCTCTTCGAGAAGCCGTCCGCGCGGTCAAGCGGGCCAGACTGGAGTCCCACCTTCGCCAGGCGACGGGCGAGGACATCCGCGCGGCCAACTCCAACCTGAACTGGCGCGAGTACTGGCACAGGCGCGTCGAACTCCGCTCGAAGCCGCGCCTCATGCAGATCGGGACGAACTGGACCTGCAATCTGAAGTGCAACTTCTGCCGGCTGACGCTCGACAGCACGCAGAAGGAAATGAAGGCGAAGCCGCCCCGGGAGCTGGAAATCAGCGACCGCGTCTTCGACACCGTCATGGAGCTGATGCCCTATCCCGAGACGATCACGCTGACGCCCCTCGGCGAACCGCTGCTCTACAGCAAGTTCGGCCGCGTTCTGGAGCGCCACCGCGAGATCGGCAGCCACAACCTGGCCATGACGACCAACGCGAACCTGATCACCGACGAGCGCGCCAGGATGCTCGTCGAGGGCGGAATGAACCACCTGTTCGTCAGCGTGGACTCGAACGATCCCGAGGTCTACGCCTCGATGCGGGTGCGCGGCGAGCTCGGCAAGGTCGAGAGCGCCATGGACTCCATCAACAAGTGGAAGCGCAAACTGAACGCGCCGCGCCCGACGATGACGCTGGCATCGACGTTCATGGAGCGCAACGTCCGCCAGATGCCGGGCATGGTGGACTTCGCGGTGCGCCACGGGTTCGAGGTCTACAGCGTCCAGCTGATGGAGGTCGAGAACCCGGAATTGGAAGAGGAATTCCTCGGGCGCCACATCGACCTGACGCGCGAGATGGTCATCGAGACCATGAAGCGCGCGGAGGGCAAACCCGTCCGCGTCCACATCAACATCGCGCTGAGGAACCTGATGACGCGGGGGCTTTCCCTGCCGGAGCGCCGCAGGCTGGAGCAGGCGACCAACGGACAGGCGGACGATCCGATGGCGACGGTCTCCACGAAGGGGCAGACCCTGATGGAGAAGTGCCACTACCCGTGGTACTTCGCGCTGATCGACACCGACGGCGACTGCCGGCCGTGCTGCTGGACGGGGATGACCTTCGGCAACCTGAACGACCTGGATTTCGAGGACATCTGGAACGGAGAGAACGCCGTCGGAATGCGGCGCGACTTCCTGAACAACCACATTCCGAAGGCATGCCAGAACAAACACTGCCGCGTGGACCTCGATCACGCCGGCACGATGGAATAGAACACCGCATGGAATCGAACGAACTGAACGACCGGCTGGAGCAGCTTCTGAGCAGCGCGGAGGCCGCGTCGAGCGAGGGCCTAGCGGAAGAGGCCATCAAGAAGTGCGAAGCGGCTCTCGAGCTGCTGGACTACAACTTCGACGAGGACTGCAAGTACTCGCCGGCGGACTTCCTGATGATCGCGGGCCACGCCTGCTGGGAGGAGGGGGACCTGGAGTCCTCGCTCCGCTACTACCGCCAGGCGTCGGACGCCGACCCCGAACGCCTGGACGCCGCCGTGGCGATGGGCGTCGCGCTCTTCCACCTGGGGCGCTTCGTCTCGGCGGCGCAGTGCTTCGAGCTGGTCACGGTGGAAGACCCCGAAATCGCCGAAGCCTGGTACTACCTGGGACTGCTGGCGCTGCGCGAGCGCAAGCATGCCCTCGCGGACATCTTCTTCGGCCGCGCCCACGACCGCGAACCCACGCGCTGGCCCCTGCCGACCTTTCTGGAAGCGGCGAAGATCGAGGAACTGCTCAACCGCATCCTCAACGACCTGCCCGACGACGTTCGCGCGTCGCTCAGCAACGTGGCCCTCATCCTCGAAGAGCAGATTCCCGAGGAGATCATCCACAGCCAGACTCCGGCGATCGACCCTCTCGCCATGGGGCTGTTCGACGGCGTTCCACTGCCGGACCAGAGCACCTTCGGCGTCGAGACGGACATTACCCGCATCCTCATCTTCTCCGACAACATCGCCCTGATCGCCTCCGACGAGACGAAGCTGTACGAGGAACTGGCCATCACGCTTCACCACGAGATCGGCCACTTCCTGGGGCTCGACGAAGAGGAACTCGCGGCCAGGGGCCTCGACTGAGCGCCGTCGAAACGGAGGGGCCCTGTTCGCGCCTTCATGCTTGACGCAACCCCCGCCGACGCTGCTCAGTGCCAGCCCACACAGCGTAGAGATGGCCGAGTGGCTGAAGGCACCGGTTTGCTAAACCGGCATACCGGTTATGCCTGTATCGCGGGTTCGAATCCCGCTCTCTCCGCCACAATCATTGAAGACACACGATTTGGGCCCGGACGGCGAAACGCCTTCCGGGCTCGTTTCGGTTTTGCAGTGCGGCAGAATGGCGGTGGGGGTGGGATTCGAACCCACGGAGGGGGATGCCCTCGCCGGTTTTCAAGACCGGTGCCTTCAACCGCTCGGCCACCCCACCGCAGGGCAGGGATGATTGCGGGGGTCGTGCGGGACTCGTCAACCGGATTGGCGCGAGGGAAGGCGGGGTGGCTTGACACTCGCGGGCGGAAAGACGATCCTCCGGGTTGAGTATGAGTTTCAGCCTTCTGCTTCTGATCGTCGCGACACTCGTCTACCTGACGGGTGCGGCGATCGCGTTTCGGACGGCCTTCCGGGAAGGCCCCAGGGCGCTTTGGTGCCTGTTCGGAGCCGCTCTCGCCTATATGGCGTTCAATATCGACTTCATCGCCAGCCACGAGGCGATCGCGGAAGAGTGGTTCCACAACCTGGTCCGCCTGGGCGGGGCGGTCCTTCTGACGGCAGCGACGATCGGCGCCCGGGGCCTGATGCTTTCGATGCGCGAGACGGAGGCCCGGCACGAGCGGACGGAGGAGGAACTCCAGAAGAACCTGAAAGTGCTCTCGTTCCATTTCGAGAACACGCCGCTGGCGGTGCTCGAATGGGACAGCGACTTCCGAATCGCGCGATGGTCGCCCCAGGCCGAGGAGGTCTTCGGCTGGTCCGCCGCGGAGGTGATCGGCAAGCACCCTTCGGAATTCCCGTTCGTTCACGAGGAGGATGCGGACAAGGTAAACGGAATCATGGAGGGCCTGCTCAACGGGCAGCAGAAGCGCAATCTTTCGTCGAACCGGAACCGGACGAAGAGCGGCGACGTCGTCCATTGCGTGTGGTACAATTCGGCCCTTCTGGACGAGGACGGACGGCTTCTGTCGATCTTCTCTCTGATTCAGGAGGTCACGGCGCGACGGATGGCGGAGCGCGAACTGGGCGAGGCGCGCGAGACGCTCGAACGGCGCGTCGAGGAGCGGACTGCCGCCCTGGAAAAGGAGATCGCCGAACGCAAACGGGCTCTCGAGGCCCTGGCGCTGAGCGAGCACACGTTTCGCCAGTCCCTCCAGCACGCTCCGATCGGCATCGCGCTGCTGGCTCCCGACGGGCGCTGGCTGGAGGTCAATGACGCGGTTTGCAGACTCTTCGGGTATACGCGTGAGGACCTGATGTCCAGGACGTTTCAGGACATCACGCACCCGGAGGATCTCGAGAACGACCTCGAGAACGTGAAGCAGGTACTCGACGGGACCATCTCGACGTACCAGATGGAGAAGCGCTACATTCACAGGGACGGGCATATCGTCTGGGCGCGGCTGAGCGTGTCGCTCGCACGCTCCTCCGACGGCGAACCGCTTCACTTCATCTCGCACATCGAGGACATCGGAGAAAGCAAGGCGTCGGAAGAGCAACGCCTCGCGGCGGCTCGTGACCTCGAGCGATCCCACGCCGATCTCGAGAAACGCAACCGCGAGATCACGCTCTTCAAGGAGATGGGGGACCAGTTGCAGGTGTGCCTGTCGGTCTCGGAGGCCAGCGAGGTCATTCGCCACTATGGTACGGCGATCCTTCCGCGTCTTTCGGGCTCGCTGTATCTCCTGAGCGCGTCGAAGACGACGCTGGAATCGGTCTGTCGCTGGGGGCCGGTGGAACCGGGCGAGCCGATGTTTCACCCCGAGGACTGCTGGGCGCTGCGCCGAAGCAAGGACCATCACGTCGTGCCGGGAACCGCCGCTCTGCGGTGCAGGCACTCCCGAGCCGACCCAAGGCTCGAGGAATTCTGCGTGTCGCTCAATGCGCAGGGACAGAGTCTCGGCCTGCTGCATGTCTACGCGGAATCCGCGCCGGACCAGGAGCCGCTGATCGGAGAGGAGCGGACCCGGACGCTGAACTCGCTCGCCGAGCACGTCGCGCTGGTGTTCGCCAACCTCCGGCTCAGGGAGATTCTCCACAACCAGTCGGTGCGCGATCCGCTGACAGGCATGTTCAACCGCCGCTATTTGGAGGAATCGCTGGAGCGGGAGCTGCGCTCGGCCGAGCGCCACAAGCGGGCCGTGACGCTGATCATGCTGGATATCGACCACTTCAAGAAGTTCAACGACGACTACGGACACGCGGCCGGCGACGCCGTCCTGCGGGTTGTCGGGGCGAAGCTCCGCCAACTGGTCCGGCGCGAGGACATTCCCTGCCGGTACGGCGGCGAGGAGTTCGTGCTGATCCTGCCGGAGGCCAAACTCTCCGACGGACTGGTACGCGCGGAGGATATTCGGGATGCCATCGGCAGTCTGTCGGTCGATCACGAAGGCCAGGCGCTGAGGGCGCTCACGGTGTCGATCGGGGTGGCGGCGACCCCCGAGCACGGATTCGACATGAACGTCCTGATGCGGGCGGCGGACAAGGCGCTCTACAAGGCCAAGCACGAGGGACGAAACCGCGTGGTCGTCGCGCCCCAGCCCGATTCGGGCGTGCAACTCCCCGCGTCCTAGCCGCTGTCGCCCGGCAATCCCAGCTCCGCCGCCTTCTTCTCCATGACGGCCAGCCGGTCCGGCACGTTCGGGAAGTGCCACATGCGAACGCCTTCGTCGAGCGTCCAGCCGCCATGCTGAACGGTGTCGCGCCCGACGATCTTCATCGGAAACAACTTCTTCAGCCAGGCGAGGTTCAGGTAGCTCTGCTCGCGCAGGAGAGGCGTCCGAAAGCGCGCCTCGCCCTCGTGCATCAGACGCGACCATCGGTCCATGTAGTCGTGCCACACGCGGCTGTCGCATCCGAGAAAGCAGGCCGAGACACCCGGGGCGCGGCGCGTTCGCGGATCGAGGCACAGGATCCGGTATCGCCAGGAGGGCATGATGTGGCGTGCGTGCTCCCAGGAGAGGGCGGCGAAATTCGACCACGTCACCCGCATGGCGTCGTCGCTCGGGAACAGGGGGTTTACGTCGGCCGTCGCGAGCATGTCCATGTCGAGTTGCAAAATGGAGGCGTACTCCCCCGCCGGCACCTGCGCGTGGTTGTGGATCCGGAAGTAGAAGAAGTCCGCGACCCGCTCGAAATCCATCTCCGCGGTCAGAAAGCGCATGCCGTCCTCGTGCAGATCGTCGCGGTTGGTGATGACGAGGATGTCGCCCCCGAAGCGTCCGGGCCCGCGAAGGCTGTCGCGCCACAGACGCAGCATCGCGCCATCGTAGGGCGAGTCGGTGTCTCCGCACCAAAGGTATGTCACGACGAGGTTCTTCTCGGTCATGGTGATGCTCCCGGAGTCGCGCGGTGTCGGGCATGCGGGGACGGGTGCCAAGGCGAAACCGTCCGCTTTCCTGTTGTCCTGGCACCGCTCCGCCCCACGCTGTCCCCACTTTCCCACGCACGGAGTCCCTCCCGTCCATGCGCGTTCTGACCGGAATCAAGCCCACGGGCCGCCCCCATCTGGGCAACTATCTGGGGTCCATCCGCCCCGCCGTCGCGCTCTCGAAGGAGCGCGAGACGTTTCTGTTCATCGCGGACCTGCACGCGCTGACGACGATTCGCGACGCGACCGAGTTGCGCGAACTCGTCTGCGACGTGGCGGCGACGTGGCTGGCGTGCGGGCTCGATCCGGAACGCACGGTGTTCTACCGCCAGAGCGACGTTCCCGAAATCAGCGAACTGAACTGGATTCTCGCCTGCTACACGGGACAGGGACTGCTCGACCGGGCGCATGCCTACAAGGCGGCGCGCGATACGGGCGAGGAGGTCAACGTGGGGCTCTACACGTACCCCGTGCTGATGTCGGCGGACATTCTCGCTTTCGATTCCACGCACGTCCCCGTCGGCCAGGACCAGAAGCAGCATCTCGAGATCTGCCGGGACATCGCGACCCGCTTCAACCACTACCACGGCGAGGTCCTGACGGTTCCCGAGCCGATCATCGACGACCACGTCGCGGTGATTCCGGGACTCGACGGGCGCAAGATGAGCAAGTCCTACGGCAACACGATTCCGCTCTTCTTCGAGCGCCAGGGCGTGAAGAAGAAGATCATGTCGATCGTGTCGGATTCGACGCCGCTGGAGGAACCCAAGGACCCCGACTCGTCGCTGGTGTACCAGCTCTACTCGATGATGGCGCCGACGGACCGCGCCGCCGAGATGGCGGACAAGCTGCGCGCCGGCGGCTACGGATGGGGCCACGCGAAGAAGGAACTCGTCGCCCTCTTCCACGAGCTCTTCGAGGAGCGGGCGAAGACCTACGACCGGCTGATGGCCAACCGCGGGGAACTCGAAGAGGTGTTCGCCGCCGGAGCGCAGCGGGCCCGCGCGCAAGCCGCGGATACGCTCGACCGCGTGAAGAAGGCGCTGGGGCTGCTGTAGGAGACGGCGCCTGGGACATCGCCGCTTGACCACGCCCGCCGCGGTCGTTGGTCTGATAGGCACAGTCCCGTCCAAGGCCTGCCTCATGAAGAGACCGCTCGGCGCGCTCGCCCTCGCCTGCCTCGTTTCGCCACTCGCCGCACAGCTGCGGCATCCATTCGCGCTGGATTCGTTCACGTCGTCCGACGGAACGCTGATCGAGAGCGCCGACGCGCTCGACCAGATCGGCACCAGCGCCGACAGGATCGGCGACGTCAATGGCGACGGGATTCCCGATTTCGCGGTGGGCAGCCCAGGCGGCAAGGGACCGGCCAACGAATTCGCCCGGGCCGGCGAACTGCACGTTTTCTACGGCCGCGCCGGCGGGCTGGGCGAATCGCTCACCGCCCCCGGAATGCCTCCCGCCCGGGGTTTCACGATCTACGGGCTTCCCGTTCCGTTCGCGACGTTCGGCGCCAAGTTCGACGCGGGCGACTTCAACGGCGACGGCCTGGCGGACATCGTCGTCGGGGAATCCACGGCGGACAATCCGGGCATTGGGAGCGAGGCATACGACGGAGCGTGCTACGTCTTCTTCGGCAAACCGGGCGGTCTCGCGTCGCAGTCCGCGGACAGCCTCTATCTCGCGAACGGAAACGACGGCTCGCGGGGGTTCGTGGTCTTTGGCCGCGATGCGGAGGGCCGGCTGGGCAGCGGCGTCGTCGTGGACGACTTCAACGGCGACGGCTTGGCGGACATCGTCGCGGGAGCTCCCTTCGCCGACAGCGTGGGTGGCGCACGCGTCAACTCCGGCGAACTCTACATGGTCTTCGGCACGCCGCTCGGTTTCGGACCGGGCCTCGACCTGAACGGACTCAACGGAGCCAACGGCTGCGTCTTCGCCGGACCGCCGACGGGCGACTTCGTCGGCGGTCTCGTTACCCGCGCCGGAGACGTGAACGGCGACGGATTCAACGATCTGCTGATCGTCAATGGCGGCGGAGACGGGCCGGGCGGCACGCGGAACTTCTCCGGAGACGTGTACCTGGTCTTCGGTCGTCCCGTCTGGCCGCAGACTTTCGATCTCGATTCGCTGTATCCCGAGAACGGCGGCAACGGTTCGCAGGGAACCGTGATCTACGGCGTCGACAACTCCTCGATGCTCAGGGCCGCCACCGCGGGCGACGTCAACGGCGACGGATTCTCCGACCTGTTGCTCGGCAATCCGAACTCCATGGCGGGGCCGTACACGAACGTCGGGCGCGCGTGGCTGATCTTCGGCGTTCCCGGCGGCCTGGGCACCACGCGCGATCTCGCGAATCCGCTGGACTACGCGGCGAACATCGAGGGACTCGATCTCGAGGACCAGTTCGGACGCGCCTTCGGCGGGGAGTTCGACGCCAACGGCGACGGCATCCACGACTTCGCCGTCTCGGCGCCCAGCGCCGACATTCAGACCGGCGCGTTCACGTTCGATTTCAATGCGGGCGAGGTGTCGCTCGTCTACGGAGATACCGGGCCGCTGCCGCCGGGCGCAGCGATCGCTGGTCTGAACGGCGAGAACGGCGTGCAGTTTCGCGGGACGGACACCAGCGAGGGAATCGGGGCCCTCGCCATTGCGGGAGTCGGCGACGTCAACCGCGACGGCGTCACGGACTTCGTCATGAGCTCGCAGTTCAACCGCGTTTTCCTCGTGCACGGAAAGCGCCCTTCGAGCGTGCTCTCCGCCAGTTCGTCGGCGTTCGCGATCGCCGGGGACGGCCCCGGCGGAGAGACGGTGCCGCCGATCGACTTCGGCGACACGCTGCGCCTGGTCATCGACTTCTCCGACGACGATCTGGGGGCCGCCGAAGGCGGCGAGCCCTCCGAAGTCGTCGCGGACATCGCCTTCTCCAACGCCGCGCTCTCGGGACTTGGGCCGCTGTCGAACGTTGCGTCGTCGTACTGGGAATTCGCCACGGACCGCACCGGCTGGGATTCCGCCGAAGCGACGGTCGCGTGGACGGAGGACGAGATCGCGCTGCTTGCCGGCACGCCGCAGGACTGGGCGCTGTTCGCCGCGCCCGAAGCGTCCGGGCCGTGGTCCGAACTGCCGACCGCCATCGACGAAGAGGCGCAGACCGCCACTGCCACCACCACGACGGACGGCTTCCTCGCTCTCGTCTCGAAAGCGCCCCCCGCAGTCCTGCCCGACCTCTTCGTGATTCGGTAGCCGCATCGCGCGAAACAGACTTGACGTTGTTTCGCTTCGTTCGCGGTGATGGGCGGACGCTGGCGTCGCGTCCTATTCCCCGTCCCCGTTGAGCGAGTTGCCCGCACCGGTTCGCACACGCCACACGACGAAACACGCCGCTCTCGCGGGAGCGGCGCTTGTCGCGTTGTCGCTGGCTCTGCTGGTGCCGCAATCCGCCGGAACCGGGTCTTCCGAGCAGGGCTTCGGACCCGTGCGGAGCATCGCGGCGGCGGTCTTCTCGCCCTTCATGAAACTCGGAGCCGGCATCAACGGCGCCGTGGCGCGGCCACTGGCGGGGATCTTCGACGCCGGGCGCGTCCGCGAGGAGAACGAGGCGCTTCGCGCGGAACTGGCGCGCATGATGGCCGAACGCGCCGCCGCCGCAGGCCGCGTGGCGGAACTGGAAAGTGCCGTGCTTCTGGGCGAATCGCTGCCGGAAATCTCCACGGACGTGCGAACGGCCCGGGTCCTCGCCCCCGTTCCCGACGGCTCGGCACGCCGCCTCTGGATCGATATGGGCGGCGCCGAGCCCGCCCGCGAAGGCCAGACCGTCCTGGGCCCCCACGGCATCGTGGGCCGCGTTCGCGAGGTCCACGGACGCCATGCCATCGTCCAGATGATCACCGATGCCGACAGCCAGTGGGGCGGCGAATCGGTCGAGCGCACCGAAGGCGGTGTCGTCCACGGTACAGGCGACGACGACCGGCTGGCGTTTCGCCTGGAGCGCACCACGACCGAACTCGAGCCGGGCGACGAGGTCGTCACCTCCGGTCTTCGCGGAAGCGTCGTTCCCGCCGGGCTCCCGATCGGAATCGTGCGGGAAGTCGTCGTCGACGAAAGCGGCGAGCGCCACGCGGTACTCGACCCGTTCGAGCGCGGCGAACGGCTTCGCCACGTCTACCTGCTGGACGAACAGCAATTCGCGTGGGAGCCACCGTCGTGATCGACCGGATGCGCTACGAGCTTCTGCTCAACGGCCGTCCGGCGCTGACCGGTGCGGCGCAGGGCCTTGCGTGCCTGGCGGTCGCCAGCGTGCTCGTCGGTGCGATGCCCTTCGTCGCGACAAGCGGCGTCGCCGCGCTCGCCTGGTGTGCGTTCGCGTACGGGCGTCCTCCGGCATGGCGGCTGGGTCTGCTGCTCGCGGTTGGCTGCGGAATCGACGCGCTCTCCGGCGCGGCCATCGGGCGAACGCTGCCGGCGCTGGCGACGGCGATGCTGGCCGCGTCCTTCGCCAGCGGAGTGAACGCGGAGGAGCGCTGGAGCGCCGGTCACGGAATCTTCGCGCTGGTGGCGGTCATCGGCTGGTACGCGGGCGCGGTGGTCTTCGCGGCGGTCGGGCCGGATTTCTTCGGACCCATGCCGCCGGTCGCCATGCTCTTCATGTCGATTCTCCTCCTTCTGATCTCAACCGCTTGTATCGCAACCGCGCGCATGGTTCGCATTCTGCGCGGAACGACCACGCGGCGCGTCTCGCTGGCCGGAACGTCGCCGCGATGAGCGCTCTCGATGCACCCGTTCTCGACGTCCGCACCAGCGCCCGCGACGCCACCCGCAGCGGGCCGATGGAGAAGCCACCCCTTTCCCACAGCGGGTTTCTCGAATCGCTGCGGTATCTCGATCTCGCGCTCGTTTGCTGCGTCCTAGCACTGACGGCGTTCGGTCTGCTGATGATCTTCGGAACGGTTCACCGCGCGCCGATGCTGCAGGGAGCCATCGACCGGCAGATCATGTGGTTCGGAGTGGCCCTCTGCGGGCTGGCGCTTTCGCTGGTGCTGGACTACCGGTGGCTCGCGAAGATGGCTCCCGTGGCGTGGACGGTGAACCTGGGACTGCTGATCGCGGTGCTGGTGGTCGGACGCGAGATCAACGGCGCGAAGTCCTGGTTCCGAATCGGTCCGCTGAGTTTCCAGCCGGCGGAAACCATGAAGATCATCACCGTGCTGATGGTCGCGCAGTGGTTCGCGCTTCGCCCCGAAGGCGTGCGCCGTCTGCGGGACCTCGCCGTCCCCGCGCTGCTCTGTTTCGTGCCGATGCTGCTGGTGCTCCGGCAGCCGGACCTGGGAACGGCGTCGCTCTTCGGCGTCATCTTCCTGACGATGGTCTTCTGGGCGGGCGTTCGCCGGCGCATCCTGGTGGGTCTGTTCCTCGCCGGCATACTCTGCGCGATCGGCACGTGGCCGGTGCTGAAGGACTATCAGAAGGCCCGCATCATGACCTTCGTCGATCCGGGTCGCGATCCCCAGGGCGCGGGATACAACGTCATCCAGTCGATGATCGCGGTCGGTTCCGGCGGGCTGACGGGCCAGGGCATCGGCCAGGGCACCCAGGGCACGTACCGCTATCTGCCGGAAGCCCACACCGACTTCATCTTCGCGAGCACCGTGGAGCAGACCGGCTTCCTGGGCGCGGTGGTGCTGCTGGGACTCTACGGCGTGCTGGTCTGGCGCTCGGCGTCGGCGGTCGCGCACGCCCGCGACCGGTTCGGAGGGCTGATGGTCGCAGGACTTGTCGGCATTGTCGTTGGGCATTCGATCCTCAATATCTGCATGAACGTCGGGCTCTTTCCCGTGACGGGGCTGCCGCTGCCGTTCATGAGTTACGGCGGATCGTTCCTGCTTTCGATGTACGTCATCACGGGTCTGATCCTGAACGTCGGCATGAGGCGCTTCGTCTTCAACGGCTGACGCCGGTTTTCCCTTGGTCCCCCGACTCCACGCCCGTGTTCTCGCGCCATGAGCGGCCCTCTCTTTCGACTCGATCCGCAACCGCTGGAACGCTGGGAGATTCCCGCCGTTCTTCTCGCGACGCTGCTCGGCGGGTTCCTTCGCCTTTGGGACATCTCTTCGGTCCCGCCGGGCCTCTGGTACGACGAGGCCATCATCGGCCTGGGCGTGCTGAAGATCCTTCGCGAGCCCGGCCTGCCGATCTTCTTCATGCTTCACGGACATGCCGAAGAACCGCTCTTCTACTACCTGAACGTGCCGGGCGTTCTTGCCGGGGGCGCGAACGGACTCTCGCTGCGCGTCACCAGCGCCATCGCCGGCACGCTGACGATTCCCGCCGTGTGGTGGTGCGCACGGCAGTTCCTCGACCCGAAGCGCGCGCTGCTCGCCGCCATCGTCTTCGCCGGCATGAGATGGCACATCCACATCTCCCGGCTCTCGTTCCGCACGATCCTGACTCCGCCGATCTGCGCACTGATTTCCGGCTTCGGTTCGCGCGCGATTCGCAGCGGCCGAAGATCGGACATCGCCGCGGCCGGAGCGCTCGCCGGACTTGGTTTGTACTCGTATCTCTCGATGCGGCTTTACGTCGTTATCGCGGCGGCATCGCTGCTGGCCGGATGGTGGATCGTCCGCTCATGCCCCCTCCGGCGGCTGGCCCTCTGGCCGGTCGCGTTCCTGATCGTGTTTCTTCCGCTGGGCATCGACTACGTCGCACATCCCGAGCACTTCTCCGCACGTCAGGGAGAGGTGACCGAGAACATGAGCGCCGCACGGTTGCTCGCCCAGGCGCGCGACGTCGCGCTGATGCCGGTCGTTCGCGGGGATCACGTCGCCAAGCACAACATCCCCGGTCCGCCGCGTTTCGTCCAATCCCACCTCTTCGGCAGCGCAGTGGAAGACTCCCACGCGCAGTGGATCGACGCGGGGCGCTCCCCCACGGGCTCGCCCGACCCTCACGGAACGGGACTGCCGGTCTTCGATCTCGCGACGGGAACGCTCTTCTGCGCGGGCTTCCTCCTGGTAGTCGTCGCGTCGTTCCGGCGGGAGTGGCCCGCGATCCACCTGATGCTCTGGATCGTCGTGGGAAGCCTTGCCTCGGTGCTCTCCTTCGGCGCGCCGAACATGCTGCGGCTGCTCTTCCTGACCCCTGCCGCCGCCATCGTCGTCGCGCTCGCCCTCGGTGCGGCCGCCGACCGCATCACCCGCAGCACAACGGTGCGAACCCTGATCTTCGCGGGCTTCGCCCTCTGGTTCGTCGCCGGAGAAGCGTACCGATACTTCGCGGTTTGGCCGAAGCACCCGGCGGTGTGGGGCGAATTCAACTCCGCGTTCGCCGAAGCCGCCCGGTCGCTCCGCGATGCGGAGGACGCGCCGGAGACGATCATCGTTCCGGAGTACATCCTGAACGCCCCGACGTTCGCGTTCGAAGCCGACGCCATTCGCGAACGACTCGCCGGAGACAGTACCGCCGAACCGCAGGGCCGGGCCTGGTGGCTCGCTCCCCTGCCGCCCTACCCGCCGGTGGCGAACCTGCCGCAGCCCGCGCGACCGGTTATCGAACTGCCGACTCCGGACGGAAGCCCCTGGGCGATCGTCTTCGAGACGAACGCGAACGGGCCGGAGTAGACTTCGGGGCGGGAGGCGTTCGGGTTCCCGGCACTGAAGTGCCGGGCTAACATCAGCCGAGCCCTTCGGGCTCTGTTCGCGCAGAGTCAGGGTCTGCTGTGGACAGGCGAAGCCGGCTGGAAAGCGGGATGGAACGTTCGACGCTGTTCGTTGATGGTTGATCGTTGGTAGTTGATCGTTGGGCGGAGGCGTTCCCAAGGCGGCTGCGTTCTTCCTCTCCGTCTTCATCTTCATCTTCGTCTACATCTTCATCTTGGTTCCATTCCTCCATGTTCACCGTGTCTCCGTGTGAACATCGAATCGAACGAAAGAGGCGTGGCGGGGATACGTTGATCGTTGATCGTAGTGGGTGATGAACGGAGCGCTTAGAGGGTGGCTTGGGCGTCCCGCCCAAGCGAAACGCACGTTCCCTCGCAACCGCCCGGCGTCCTTTTGCGACGACCGACTTCCGGCTTGCTCGCCCCTTCGGGGAGTTCGCGACCGCGGCACGTACGCCGGGGCCTTCCGGGAGCCCCCCCGAAGTGGCGCGGCCCTACTGCACGATGCCCTTCGTGACCTTCATGAACACGTCCTCCAGATCGACTTCAATCTCGCGGACGCCGCTGAACTTGATGCCGTTTTCCACGAGGGTGTCGGTCACGAAGTCCTCTTCGGCGAAGTCCAGCGGAAGGTGGATGCGCACCAGGCTGCCCTCGCGCTCGACCTCCGTGACCTCCTTGCGCGCCAGGAAGACGTCTTCCGCCTTCTGCTCGAAGCCGTCCTTGACCTTGATCTCGACGACGCGCGCGCCGCGCATCTGTTCGGTGATGGCCTTGACGTCGCCGGCATAGTGCAGGGTGCCCTGCTCCATGATGCCGACCTTGTTGCAGAAGTCCGCCAGTTCCGTCAGAATGTGGGAGCTGATGAGGATCGTCTTCCCCATCTTGCGGAGTTCCTTGAGCAGTTCGCGCAGTTCGATGCGGGCGCGGGGGTCCAGGCCGGAGGCCGGCTCGTCCAGCAGCAGCACCTGCGGATCGTGCACCAGCGTCTTCGCCAGGCAGAGGCGCTGCTTCATGCCGCGGGAGAGCGCCTCGACGTAGTCCTGCTTCTTGTGGGTGAGGTCGGTGAGTTCGAGAACGTCGTCGATGATCTGCTTGCGGCGGGTCTTCTCGATCTTGTAGGCGGCGGCGAAGAAGTCCAGGTACTCCCAGACCTTCATGTCGTCGTACACGCCGAAGCTGTCGGGCATGTATCCCATGACGCGTTTCACGTCGTCGGCCTGGGTCAGGACGTTGTAGCCGCAGACGAGGGCGTAGCCCTGGGTGGGCTTGAGAAGCGTCGCGAGAATCTTGATGGTGGTGGTCTTGCCGGCGCCGTTGGGGCCGATGAAACCGAAGATGTCGCCCTTGTCGATCTCGAAGGAAATGTCGTTCACGGCGACGAGGTCCTTGTAGACCTTCGTCAGGTTGCGGATTTCGATCATTGCGGTCGGGCTCCTCGCTCGTTGTTTCCCCCCTCCCGCGAACGGAGACGCGTGGGGAGTCGCCATTGCCGAGTTTTCCCCCCGCCGGTGCGCGGGGAGCAAATCATTCCTTCGCCCCTCAGTCCTCGGAAATCCCGGTGATGGGGCGGTCGATGGCCTCGCTCAGCTTTCTGGAGGTCCTGGCCACGTCGCCCTGGATTTCCACGGTCAGGGTCACGTCCTCGGCGTATTCCAGGGCCTTCGCGATGCGGTCGAGAACCAGGAAGAAGCGCTGCGGAGGCCCGCTGACCGTCAGCGCCACGCGCCCGGCCTGCTCGTCGATCTCCATTTCGTCGGTAAGGGCGCTCGCCTTGTAGGTGATGGTGTCCCGCGCGCCCGCCTTGTGGACGATACAGACGGGAGTCGGGAAGGATGCCTCATGGCCCTTCTGGCTCGTGACGGTCACGAAGTTCGAGGCATCGGGCTCCAGAGGGACTTCGACCTCGAACCGGCCGTCGACGACC
>JAJFLJ010000205.1 GCA_021772755.1 Candidatus Sumerlaeota bacterium | reverse complement strand
CGCCATGACGCCTACGACCTGTCCGCGCTCCGGGCGGACGATCTGCTTCTTTCCGAAACGGGGCCCGCGCACCTCTCCGCCGACCAGCATCTCGACATGGCGCGTTACTACGCGTTTCGCCGGCTTCCGCCCTCGTCTCCCGACGCCGAAGCCCACTTCGAGGCCGCCTTCGCGCGCGAGCCGCTGAAATCCGAGACGTGGATCGCCCTCTCGCGGGCGCGCCTCTTTTCCGGGCGCTCCGCCGAATCCGCCGACGCGCTTCGGTTCGCGGACACGCTCGATCCCGGCTACCCGGAGCAGCGACTCGCGTCGTCGCGGCAGTGGATTCTTCTCGGCGACCGCGAGCGCGGAAACGCCCTCGCACGACAGGTGGCTTCCTGGGACGCTCTTGCGCTCGTCGAGGCGGCGGCGAGCCTGCGCCGCTCGACCGCGTCGCCGGTCGCGACATGGAATCTTCTGGAGTCGGAAGTCTCCGGCGACGAGGAACTGGCGGCTCTTCTCGACGAACTGCGCGCCTCCTCGCCGGACGCGATGGCGGAGTTGTGGCGCGCCCTCCCGACGGAACGTGTGACGGGCGACCCCTTCGTTCGCCGCGCCGCCGCCGGAGTCTTTTCCGGGCCGGTGGTCTGGGAAGCCGTTCGCGCGCTCTGGCTCGCGGAGGCCGATGGCGAGCTCGCGACGATCGAAATCGGCGGGCAGGAGTTCCTTCTCCGGAACGCCGGCCCCGGCGAACCGTTTTCGGAGCCCGCGTTTCCCTTCGGGTGGCAGCCCATCCGCCAGTCCGCGAATCTCTCGACGGTCGTTCGCGACTTCGAGGGCCGTCCCGCCGCGGAGTTTCGGATTCTCTCCGACGACCCGGCTTCTCCGGTGGGCCGCGGCTGGCGCTTCTACCAGCTTCCGGTTCCACCCATCGGCGAGCCCTTGCGGATATCCCTGGACGTTCGTTCGGAATCGACCAACTCCTGTCGCGTTTCGCTCTCCGCCGCATCCGGCGGCGAGACCTGGCGTTCGGAACACTTCGAAGAGAGAAGCTCCGACTGGCGCACGCTTTCCATCGACGTGCCCGCGTCGGAGGAGGGCCGCCTGCTCGCGCTCGGCGTCTACCGCCAGCGCCGCAGCGGTACGTCGTCCGGTTCGGCGCGCGTACTGCTTCGCGACTTGCGTCTTTCCGCGGCGGAATCGCCATGACGCGGAGACTCGTGGCCGCGTGGCGGTTTTCCGGACTCGCCGTCTTCGCCCTCGTCTACTTCGGCGCCTTCGTGTCGTCCGCCTACGTGCCCGTCGATCATGCGCGGGCGCTGGCATGGAGCGGATGCGCGTGGCTGCTCTTCTGGTCCGTGACGACGTCGCTCTTCGACCGCGATCGGGCGCCGTCGCACTCCGCGCGGGTGATGATCGCGCTGCTCGCCTTCTGGGTGGCGGTCGGAATCGTCCAGTCCATCCCGCTGCCTGCGGCGGTCTCAGCGGCGATTTCCCCCCCCTGGAAGTCGGCGCTCGCCGCCGCCCGGTCCGCCGGTCTCGCGACTCCCTCCGCGATTCCCATCTCCACCGCGCCGGAAAGCACCATGCTGGCGCTCGACCAGACCATCGCCGCGCTCGGGTTCTTTTTCGCGGGCGCCGTGTTGTGTCGTGAAACAAAAGGCCGCCGGCAGGTCTTGCGCATCCTGGTGGCCGGAACGCTCGCGGTCGGCGCGTTCGGCCTGCTGGGTCTCGGTGTCCGCTCGGGCGACCGGTTGAGCGGCATGTTCGGCAATCCCAATCACTTCGCGGCGTTCCTTGCCATTGGACTGCCGGTTTGCGGGGCGGTGGCATGGCGGGCGAGACCGAAGCGGTCGGAGCGATCGCAGTCCGACCTGTTCATGATCGTCGCGGCGCTTCTGGTCGTCGCGGCGACGGCTTGGATGCTGACGCTCTCGCGGGGGTCGATTCTCACCGGGCTGCTGGCGGTTGGCGCGTGGCTCGCGATGGAGTACCGCCGCCGCCCCGACGTTCCGGCGGAGGACAGCGGTCAGTCGCGCCAGTCCCGTATCGAGGTCATCGTCCTGGGCGTGGCGTTGCTGGCGCTGCTGGCCTTCGCCGCCGTGCCCTCCGCCTTGTCGGCCCGCCTGGACGGGACAGGGCCGGGCGGGAATCTTCGCCCCCGGCTTTGGGTGGCAGGGCTCCAGACGTTTCTCGATGCGCCGGTCCTCGGTGTCGGCCTGGGGGGGGCGGAGTTCGGGCTGAACCGCCATCTTTCCGACCTTCCCATGCGGCGGGCGGCCGTGGAGGTCCACAGTGACTGGATTCAGCTCCTCTGCGACACCGGTCTGGCGGGCTTTCTGGGGACTGTCCTGTTGACGGGGGCGCTCCTGAAATCGCTACACTTCCGTCCGAACGGAGCGGTGGCGCGAAGCCCCGCCCTGTCGAGCCTCGAAGGAAGAGCGCTTGCTGCGGGGATGGTGGCCGTTCTGCTGCACTCCGCCATCGACTTTCCGCTCCGGATTCCCCTCGCAGGCTTTCAGTTCCTGATGGCTGCCGCGCTCTTCACATCGGCCGGCGAACTGACGTTCTATTCGCGAAAGAGGTCGTTTCGCGAACGCGGAGAGAGCGAAAGAAGGCGAACGACGTGACAGGTACGAACGGCGAAACACCCCGAAACCCAGCCCCCGCCCCCGGGGACGAAGGGACCGGCAAGTCCTGGTATCTCGTTCCCTCCGGCGACGCGGCCGATCAGGGAACGGGACAGGGCCAGGACGGCGACCAGCCGCTTCTCGCCGTTCTCCACTACCTGCGCATTCTCTGGTTCCGGCGCTGGACCATCGCCGCCTTCGTAGTCGTCTTCATGGCGCTGGGCGTGATCGAGCTTCGCCGGACGGACGCCGTCTACACGTCCTACACGGACATCTTCTACGAGCCCGTCGCGCAGCAGTACCTGGACTTCGGCCCCGTGACCGGCACGAGCTGGCGCGCGCGGCAGGACTCCCTGGAAACCGCCGTGCGCCTCATCGACAGCCCCCGCATCGCCGACGAGGTGCTCAAGACGATGCAGGGCGCCAGGGCTCTCGAGGTCACCCGCGAGGAGGAGCCCGCGGAGCGCCGCGTTTCCCCCCTCATCCAGCTGAGAAACGCCATCAACGATGCCCGCGCGGGTCTGACGAACCTCATCGTGACCTACGAATCCCCGCCCGTCGATCAGGAGGAGGCGTCCCACCAGGCGCGCACGAACCGCTTGCTGCGCCATGTCAACGCCGAGCAGATCGGCGAGACGAGCATCATCCGCATCAGCGCCTTCAGCGGCAGCAAGGAGGAGGCCGTTCGCCTCGCCAACGAATTCGCCGCCCACTTCATCGCCTACATCGAGCGGGAGAACGTCGAGAAGCTCGGCTCCTCGCGCGCGTTCCTCCTGGAAGCGATCGCCGAAGCCCAGAGCAAGCTGACGGTGGCGGAGCGCAAGCTCTTCGACAGCAGCCAGCGCACCGACATGCGCATCGTGGACGAGTCCCGCGAGACCGCCATCCTTCTCCTGCAGGAGCTGACCAGGGAACTGGACAACAAGAAGAAGGAACTCGCGATCCTTCAGGCGGAACTGGCGAACACGACGAACGAGGACCTGGAGGCCCGTGTGCTGACAGAGAGCGAGCTGTACCGCTCCCTGATCGCGCGCCGCAGCGAGCTGATGGGCGAGAAGGCGCAGCGCGAAGCCGTCGACGAGCCGGGAACCAGGTTCATCAGGAACGTCGAGTACCAGATCGAGGCGGTCGATCTCCAGATCCGCGAGGAGAAGCAGCGCTACGTCGAAAGCGTGCGGCTCCAGCTCGAAGCCGGCGCGCGGGTCGCGGCCGCGCAGATCGAGCGCCTCGGCGAACTCGTCGCCGAGAAGGAGGCGTTCGTCGACGCCATCGAGAAGGAACGCATCGACTTCGGCGTCTTCCAGCGCCAGATCGACGCGCAGAAGCAGATGTACCGCAAGATGCTCTCGGACTTCGAGCAGCTCGACGCCTCCCAGGGCGTGGAGACCAGCAGGATCGAAGTCATCAGCAGGGCGACGATTCCCTCCACGCACTCGTCCCCGAACATTCCCGGAACGATGTTCAAGTTCTCCTTCATGGGCTTCGGCCTGGGAACGCTGTTCATCCTCGGCCTCTCGCTGCTGGACCGCTCGGTCAAGGACCCCTTCATGGTCGAGACGCGCCTGCGCATCCCGACGCT
Organism: Candidatus Sumerlaeota bacterium; assembly: GCA_021772755.1. Lineage (GTDB taxonomy): Bacteria > Sumerlaeota > Sumerlaeia > SLMS01 > JAHLLQ01 > JAJFLJ01. The sequence goes on along the minus strand of JAJFLJ010000205.1, from coordinate 36,928 downwards.
CGGGTTCGTTCCGCCGCTCGAACAGGCGAAGAAGCGCCGTCTGCCCAAGGGCCGCCGCACCCCGGTGCAGGTTCTCGAAGCGGACTCGAAGCGCGTGGAGGCCGAGGCGTTCCGCTATCTGCGTGCCTCGCTCCAGTATTCGAGCGCGCGCCACTCCCCCCAGGTCATTCTCGTGACGAGCTGCTATCCGAAGGAAGGCAAGTCCACCATCGCGAGCAACCTGGGCGTCTTCGTGGCCGAGCAGGGTCGGCGCACGATTCTCATCGATGCGGACCTCAAGCGCCCCAACATCCACCGCATCTTCCCGAAGCTTACGCGCGTTCCCGGGCTTACCGACGTTCTGACCGGCCAGCTCGGGGTCGCCGACGCGATCTCCATTCTTCCCGGAAACCCCAACCTGCACATTCTCCCCGCCGGCCGCACGAGCCCCTCGCCCGTGACGCTGCTGGAGAGCGGCGCGATGTCCGACCTCCTCGAGTCGCTGCGCAAATCCTACGACACGGTGATTCTCGACTCCGCGCCGGCCTTCGGAATGGCCGACGCCATCGTGCTCTCGGGCAAGGTCGACGGCGTCATGCTCGTCGTGAAGCAGGGCGGCACGCCCTTCGAGGTGCTGAAGAAGACGTCGGAGAAGCTCTCCTCCGTCGGCGCGCGGCTTCTCGGCGCCGTCTACAACGCCCCCGAGCGCGCGCAGCGCGGCCGCGGCTACGGCGACCAGTACGGATACTACGGCTACGGCCAGTACGGATACGGCGGCCGGTACGGATACGCCTACGGAAGCGACATCGCCGACGACGACACGGACGACTCCTCCCCCGAACTGGCCTCTTCCGAAACGAACAAGACATAGGACGCGATCTTGCACAGGATTCTTTCGCTCTCCCTCGCCACTTTCATCCTCGTTCTTTCCGCCGGCTGCGCGACGCGCGGTCCGTCCAGCAAGCCCGTCCTTCCGCCGACGGACTTCGAGGGCATCGAGTGGGAGGAGAGCTTTCGCGAACTGAGCCGCCAGGAATACCTGTTTCCGGAACGCACCGAGTACGTCATCGGCCCCGGCGACCTGCTGAGCCTGACGCTCGTCGGCCGCCAGGACATCCTGGGGTTCACGGAGGAGGACTCCGACAGTTCCCTTCCGATCCGCGTCACCGAGAATCCCTACATCGTTCTTCCCCACATCGGCGCCGTCAGGGCCCACGGCAAGACGCAGCTCGAACTCGAGCGCGACCTGCGCGAGGCCTACGACGCGGTCATCCGCAACCCCGTGGTCGTTCTTCGCATCGACGTCTTCCACTACAACCAGGTGACGGTACTCGGCAGCGTCAACGCACCGGGACGGTACGTACTCCAGCCCGGCGACACGCTCGTCGATTCACTCTTCAAGGCCGGCGGCTTTTCCACCGGCTCGCGCGATTCGCGGGGCCTTCCCCCGGCGCGCATCATCAAGATCTACCGCGAGAAGCTGCCGAGACGCGACCGCATCGAGCAGCCCGTCGAGGAACTCATGCGCCGTCTGCGGGAGGACGGCGGGGACCTCTCCACCCGCGAGGAAATCGTCGTCCCCTTCGACGACTTCATCATTCGCGGCAAGCTCACCCACAACCTCCCGGTCCTTCCCAACGACATCGTCTACATTCCGCCGGCGGGAACCGTTTCGGTTCAGGGCTACTTCACGCAGCCGCGCGTGGTCTTTCTTGGTCCCGGTTTGAGACTCCTGAGCGAAGTCGCGACGGAAACCGGCGGCCAGAAGTTCAAGGCGGCCTCCCGCGTGGAAATCGTCCGCACCCGGGGGGACGGCTCCGTCGAGTCCATCTTCGTCGATCTCCGCCGGATCATGAAACGCAAGGACCCCGACATCTACCTGGAGGACAACGACAAGATCGTCGCCTATCTGCATCCCGGGCGGGCCACGCTCGACGCGCTCTTCAGCATTTTCCGCGCTTCGGCCCAGACCGGCGTCAACGCGACCTATACCCCGTAGGCCCGCCCGTTCACAATTCCGGGCGGCGCCGCGGAGTCCAGGTTGCCGCAGGCACGGCGCTTGCCCACAGACTCTATGCATATGTCCCAGAGCCGTCGCACCCCCCGCCCGAACCTCCGGCCCCTGCTCCTCGCGGGGGTGGTGTGCCTGGCGGCTTCTCTTTCCGCCCAGCCGGCCCGGCGCCAGCTCGACAACCAGCGGTCCGTCCGGCGGCTCGCCGCCGAATCGGAGCAGCGCCAGCAGGAGGCGCGCGCGAAGGCGGCCGCCGCCGGCTGGCTCGTTCGGGGCGAAGGCGAAGGTGGAGCGCTGAGCGAACTGATGCTCCTGGGGCCCACGGGAATGCCGCTCTATAACGAGGCGCTGACCACGAACGCGAGCATCGGCGTCAACGCACCCGCATTGCACGGCGACACGCCCTCCATCGTCGGCGCGTCCGTGACCGTCGGCGTCTGGGACGAGGGGTCGGTGCGCGACACCCACGTCGAGTTCGATGGCGGTGCGCGGTGCGTCAACGGCGAGGTTCTCGCCCTCAGCAATCACTCCACCGCCGTTGCCGGAGTCATCATCGCCGCAGGATCGAACGCCGGCGTGATCGGCACGGCGAAGGGCGCGTCGGCGGAGTGCTACGACTGGAACAACAACACCTCGGAAATGACCTCGCGCGCGCCGCTTTCGCCGGCCGACACCGGCGCGATCCCCGTCTCGAACCATTCCTACGGCTTCGTCCACGGGTGGCAGAACGGATCGTATTCCGGGACGACCGGCCCCCACTGGTTCGGCGAGAACTGGAAGCCGGACGGCAGCGGCAACCGCGAGGACCCCAAGTTCGGACTCTACAGTTCCTTCTCCGCGGAACTCGACCAGTTCTCCGCCGACAACCCCTGGCACCTGGTGTTCTGGGCGGCGGGCAACGACCGCGACGACGTCTATCCCTACGTTCGCGACGGCAGCGCGAAGTTCTTCTACTACGACGAGGACATCGACGACTGGAACGAGGACTTCTGGGTGGCACCGACCGCGCCCTTCGACGACGGCGGCGCGGAAGCCGGATACGATTCGATGATTACGCGCTCCTGCGGAAAGAACGTCGTCGCGGTCGGTTCGCTGACGGACCCCGTGACGCTGGGCGTGCGCGATCCCTTCGCCGCCACGCCGTCGAACTTCTCGGGATGGGGCCCGGCGGACGACGGGCGGGTGAAGCCCGACGTCGTCGCCAACGGGCAGAGCCTGCTCGTGACCATCGCCGGAAGCGACTCGGTGTCCTATGGCGGCGGCACGGCATCGGGAACGTCGTTCTCCTCGCCGAACGCCGCAGGCGTCGCCGCGCTGATCGTCGATGCCGCGCAAACCCACATCCCCGGATGGATGCCCCGCGCTTCCACCGTGAAGTGTCTCCTCATTCACGGCGCGACCGACCTTGGCAACGCGGGTCCGGACTACATCTACGGCTGGGGTCTGCCGGACGCCGTGGCGTCCGTCGAACCCATCGTGCGACAGGCAGCCCCCGCGACGGCGTCCGCCTGGTGCGCGACGGAAGGTCTGTTGGATACGAACACGCCGCTCTCCGGCGACGAGTACGAAGTCGCGTGGGACGGCGTCGCGGACCTGAAGGTCACGCTGTGCTGGACCGATCCGCCCGGCACGTCGCCGGGTTTCGTGCTCGACGACCGCACGCCGGTTCTCGTCAACGACCTCGATCTGCGGGTGACGGGCCCGGGGGGAACGCAGCTGCCCTTCGTGCTCGATCCGACGAATCCCGCGGACCTCGCGACGACCGGCGACAACGTCGTCGATACCGTCGAGCAGATCCTGCTCGCCAGTGGCGGAGCGGCCGGCGACTATACCGTGACGGTGAACATGAAGAACGCGATCCCCGCCGAAGGACAGTGGTACTCTCTGGCGATTTCCGGTCACCAGCCGGCGGTCGCCGGCCCGGCTCCCGTCACCGTGGATTCCGCGACGCCGACGGTCGTTTCCCTGGACTCGGTGTCCGACGTCGTTCTCGCCGGATCGGGATTCCATCCCGGCAGCACCGTCCTTCTTCGCCGCACCGGCGAATCCGACGTGGAGCTGACAGGCGAGTACTCCAGCCCCGCGTCCGTCCACGGCATGCTCGACGCCTCCGGCCTTGCGCTGGGGCTTTGGGACGTGGTCGTCACGCGCCCGGACAACGAGTCCGCCACGCTGGCGAACGGAATCGCCATCGTGGACAGCAGTTCGGTGAACGACTGGCGGGACCTCGAATGATACGAATTTCGCGCACTGCGATCGTTGCGGCACTCGTCGCGCTTCCGCTGCTTGCGGACGCGTCGGACTTCCGTCTTCTGGAAGAGAAGTCCGCAGGAACGGTCTGGACGGTGGAGTGGACCGGAACCCCCGGCCCCGCGTTCGAATACGTTTCGGTGCCCTTCGCTGGCGCGGACGAGAGCGCGCTCGGTTCCCTCTTCGGCCCCTCCGACGTGAACCAGGAGGCGCTCGCGCTCCACGACCGGCAGGTCGTCGCCGACTCGGCCGTGACGTCCTGCCTGATCGCCGTTCGCGATCCCTTCGCGTCCTACGCGGTTTCCGCGCGCGACCGCAGCGGCACGGACGTTTCCGCCGCCGTGAGCGCCGCGCCGGCCGCCGTCGGCGCCATCGACGCGATTCGCGTCGTCGTGGACACTTCGCTGCTTCCCGAAGACTCGTCGCCGATTCGAATCGACGTCGCTCCGGCCACGAAATCCGCGCGCAACGCCAGCAGGGCGGGCGTCAGAATCGGCGGCCAGGAGTTCTTGCGCGGGCTCTTCGTCAACGGAGAGACGCTGGCGGACACCTCGGCCGCGAAGGGCGCGCCGCCGGCGCTGCCCGAACCGCCGGGCGACTGGAGGCTGGAGTACGACGCCGTCGAAGACGCCAGGCCGCTCGACGGGGAGATTCTCGCGTTTTCGCTGACCGACATCGGCTACAACGCGTCGGACCTTTCGGAACTGCGCTTCGTCTACAGCGGCGCGGCGATTCCCTTCGAGCAGTCCAACGGCAACGGCGTCTACCTCTACGCGCCGCGCACCCACACGAGCTACAACCCGACGGACTCCGTCTTCGCCGGGCTCTCCCCGGCGAGTCCCTCGCCCCGCATCGCGACGCGCGAGGCGTTCCCGACGCTCGCCCCGCTGGGGGCCGAGGTCTCGATCCCCCGCTCCGTCACCGTGTCCGACAACAGCCGCTACGAGCGCGACGGCATCGCCGCGGCGGGGGAGCGCTTCGTCGCCGCCAGAACCCAGGCCGGCCAGACGCTCGTCGATACCGTGACGGTGCACGACCGTCTGACCACGACGGGACTTCGTCTCGAAGCCCGCCTCCAGGGGTTGAACCAGGTTCTGACGCTCGACCCCGATCACTACGCCGACCTCTCCATCGACAACGTGGCGTTGCCGCGCGACAGCTGGAACGACCGCACCGACCACGTCACTTCCGGCACGCTGCAACTTCCCGCGATTCCCGCGCCCCACGCCACGCTGACGTTCCGTCACTTCGTGCCGACGGACACGCCCGTCGTGATGCCGCCGGTCAGCCTGACCGACATTCAGAACCTCGAATCCTACACGATCGAATGGCAGGGCAAACCGCGCATCGACAACGACGGCGTCTGCCGCATCGACCTCGCCGACGCCGGCGGCACGCCCCGCCTCGTCACGGTCGGCGGATTCCCCGGCGGCACGTCGGCGAACGACGTCCTGGTCTTCGACACGACGGACCCGCTCGGTCCGGTCGAGGTCGTCAACGTCTCGTTCTTCGCCGACGAGGACGGCGGCGTCGCCCTGGAGTTCGAGGACGCCGGCAACGCCGCACGCTATCACGTCCAGTCGGTGTCGTCGCTCCAGCCCCCCGACGCCTTCGTGGCTGCGGGAACCCTGCCTGCCGTTCCGTTGGCGGGAACTCCGCTGCGCGCGATCTATGTGCGACCGGCGGAATTCGCCGCCACCATCGCGCCGCTCGTCGCGTTGCGCGGACCGGGGGTGATCGAACTCGATCCCCAGGCCGCCTACGATGTCTACAGTCACGGTCGCACCTCGCCGGAGTCCATCCGTCTCGCGCTCGCGGATCTCATTGCCGCGTCGCCCGAGACGCTGCCCATGCCGGAAGTGATTCTCGCCGCCCACGGCACCTTCGACTCGCGCGACTATCTCGACGCGTGGATCGGGCCCAAGATTCCCGTCTGGTTCGAACTCGGCTCCGTCGAGTACAACGGCTCCAACCGCGAGTTCCCCTCCGACATTCCCTACTCGATCCTGTTCGGCGGCGACGACCTGCCGGACGTGATGCTGGGCAGAATCGCGGCGCGAACGGCCCCCCAGCTCCAGAACGCCGTCGACCGCTACATCGCCTACGACGCTGCGCTGGCGACACTCATGACCGAGCAGCGTCTCGGCTACGTCGTCACCGACCATACCGAGCCTCAGAACTTCTACTTCGGACTCGATGCTCCGCAGTGGACCGCCGTCTGGGAGACGACCCAGCTTCCCTCCGATCATCTCGACTTCACCGATGCCAGCGCGGCCAACGTCACCATTACGGAAAAACTGGAAGGTCCCGACGGCGGCGTCGCGTTCGGTCTTTACGTCGGCCACGGCAACTTCGAGAAGTGGACGAGCGGCCGCGCGCTCGACACCGACGACGTCATGAACCAGGTCGACGTCGACGGACAGTGGCCCGTCATGGCGCCGCTGACCTGCCAGAACGGGCTCTATGCCGTTCCGCCGGTCCAGGAAACGCTCCTCTGCCTCTCGGACGCATGGATGATCGCGGTTCCCACGCGCGGAGCCATCGCCAGCGTCAGCATCACGACCGAAGAGACCTATCTCGCGCTCAAGCCCATCGTCGAGGAGGTCATGCGCGGCTTCTCCGGACACGATGGCGTCGTCGCGCGCACCACCGGCGAACTCTTCGCGATGGGTCTCGTCGCGTACCTGACGAAATACCCCGCGCTCGCCGACAACGCCCGCAGCTATCACCTCTTCGGAGACCCCGGTGCGCCGATGGGCTTCGAGTATCCCGAGAACGCCGCCATTGACGACTGGCTGACGCTCGGGTCGCTGGACGACGCGGAATGACCGAGATGATCCAGATGCGCATATCCGGACGAAGCATGGCGCCGCTGCTGGGCGACGGCCAGCGGGTCCTCGTCGCTTCGCTGCCGGAGGGCGTGCCCGTGCGCGTCGGCGAAATCGTCGCCGTGCGCGACGGAGGCACCGGTCTTCCGCTGCTGCACCGCATCGTCCGCGAGTCCGGCGGACAGTACGAAACGCTGGGCGACGGCAATGCCGGGTCCGAAGGCCCCTGGCGCCGCGCGGACATTCTGGGGCGGCTCGCCGCCATCGAGGACTCTGCGGGAACGTGGCGCCGTCCGCGTCCTTTCGCTCTGCGGCTCTCCGCCCTGACGATTCGCCTGCCCCTGGGAATCCGGCGCCGCGTCAACCGGCTCGTCGCACCCTTCATGGCAGGGGCGCCCGTGGATCTGGTTGCCGGACCGAAGGAAGCCCTCTGCGCGGCGGGCTCGCCCGAGCCCGACCTGCCGGACCATCTGGAGGCTCAGGAGGTCGGACGCGAGCTGTTCGTCCACGACCGCCGGACCGGCGACGTCGTGATCCTCAACGCCACCGCCCGCGCCGTCTGGAGCCTCTCCCGCAGCGGGATGGAGCGCGACCGGATCGTCGCCACCCTCCACGAGCGCTATTCCGGCGAAAGTCCCGACCGCATCCGGGCGGACGTCGAGGACGTGCTCGCCCGGGTGGCGGGGCTGACTTCCTGAAAGACGACAATTCGACGGTTGACGCACCCGCCAAGCCGGGCTGTCATCCCGAACAGCATTTCCACGGTACAGGAATCGGAACCTTCTCATGACGCAGCATCGGGACACCAAGACAGCCACCACATGGGAATCCCCCCGCGTGACGATCCTCAAGGCCGAGGAGCTCGACCGCGACAGTCTGCGCATCCTTGCCAGCGGCAGCGACCCGCTGAAGTCCAGCGACGTCGGCAAGGGCACCGAAGACGAAGAGTACTGAGCCGTCCCCACCGCTCCGGGCTGGTCCCATGACGCCCGTGCTCGCTTCCGCCGCCCTCTTTCACCGCAAGCCACTTTCGCCAGCCCAGCGCGCGAGCCTCGCCGAACTGCTCGACATCGCGCTCGTTCCCGCGTGGTCCGACGATCGCGCCGCGCGACTCGCCGCGCCGACAGAACCCCCGCCGGTCCCGCTTCTTCCGCCATTGGGGATGGTGGCTCCGCTCCTGGTTCATCACGCGCTTCTGGCGGGGCTCGAACCCGCAACGCTCTTTCGCGCCGAACGACCGATGTCCGTTCCCGACCAGGAGGAACTGAATCGGCTCGCCTTCGGCTTTCACAAGCGCCGCCGCGTTCTCGGCGTTCTCTTTCGCGCGTTCGAACGGCACGGTGTGCGCGATGCGATGCTCGTCAAGGGCGAGTCCGTCGCGACGCGCTTCGACTCGCCGGCCATGCGCGTGATGGCCGACACCGACGTCGTGATCGGGCGGTCGCGAGGTGCGGTTCGCCGCGCCGAGGCAGCGCTTCGCGAATCGGAATTCGCCCGCGGGCCGGCCAACGCCCCCGGCGTGTGGGTGCACGACGCGTCCGGAGCGACCGTCGATCTGCTGCGCCCCGCGCACGCATTCGGAGCGCGCACCGCCAATGGTGCCGTCGCATGTCTCGAAGCATCATGGCCCGCGATCGTGCGCGAACCGCGCGTCGCCGACCACCTGGTCGTCGTCGCGCTCCATGCCGCGCGCCATCACGGCGGCCGCATCTGGCGCGACGTGCTCGACGTTCGCGCGCTGACCCGCGATCGCGACGCGCGGTCGGATTTTGCTGAAGCGCTGAAGTCCGCGCGCGCTGCGGGGCTGGCTCCCGCCGTCGAAGCGCTCTTCGCCTTTGCCGGCGAGGTCTGCACCGACCTGCCGAAGTCGCGTCCGCGCACGCGCCAGGGCCGCGGCATTCTCGAACTCTACCGCGCGCTCGCGTGGCTGCCCTATCCGCCCCACGCGCTGAAGCTGCTGCGGCGGGCGTTGGTGGAGGGCGCGTCCTTCGGCGAACTGGCGCGGCGGCTGAAACGCGACCGCGAACCGGGCGGCGACGAAGGCTGGTCCGAGCCGGAGTTCGGCCTCGGGCGCGTTCCCGCGCGCTTCGTCGAACGCCAGATGTTCAAGCTGGGACTCGCCGGCGGACTGCTGCTTTCCGGTCGCATGGGCGAAACGCGGCGCCTGCTGGAACGCCAGTCCCTCGCGCAGGCGTGCGCGCCGAAACTCTTCCGGCCGGTCGCGAACGAAGACGGCCCGGAGTAGTCTCCGGGCCGCCGCGTCGTTTCGAGTGAACCGCGACTACCGCTTCGCCGCCGCGTTGACGATGGCCGCGAAGTCCGCCGCCTTCAGCGCCGCGCCGCCGATCAGGCCGCCATCGATGTCCGGCTGCGCCAGAAGCTCCGCCGCGTTGCCCGGCTTCATCGACCCGCCGTACTGGATGCGGACCGCGTTCGCCGTCGCCTCGTCGTAGATCGACGCGAGAACGCCGCGGATATGCGCGTGGACGTCCTGCGCCTGCTGCGGCGTCGCCGTGCGGCCCGTGCCGATGGCCCAGACCGGTTCGTAGGCGATCACGCAGTCCTTCGCCTGGGCGGCGGGAATGCCGGCGAAGCATCCGCGCGTCTGCACCTCGACGACTGCGTTGGTCTGTTCGAGGTCGCGCTCGGCGAGCGTTTCGCCCACGCACACGATCGGCAGCAGACCCTGCGCGAAGCAGGCCTTCGCCTTCGCGTTCACGCCGGCATCGGTCTCGCCGAAGTACTGGCGCCGTTCGCTGTGGCCGAGAATCACCCAGGCCACGCACGCGTCCTTCAGCATCTCCGCGCTGATCTCGCCCGTATACGCGCCGCTCTGCGCGAACGCGCCGTCGCTCTCCACCGTGTGGAGATTCTGCGCGCCCAGCATGATCTTCGACCCGGCGAGCGCGCCGGCCGCCGCCGCCAGCGCCGTGTACACCGGGCACACCGCCACGTCGACGGAGTCGGTGCCGGCGAGCAGCGGCTTCAGTTCGCCCACCAGCTTCTCCGCGTCTGCGCGGAGCATGTTCATCTTCCAGTTTCCCGCTACGAATGGCCTGCGTGACATGCGATCGCTCCTGATATCGGTGGTCGGGGTTCGGGTCGCGGAAACGGAACGCCCGGCGGAGCCGTGGGGCTTCGCCGGGCGGCCGGTCGTTCAGGTCGCGCGTGCGCGCATTATCCGAGGATCCTGATCAGGTCGATCACGCGGCTGCTGTAGCCCCACTCGTTGTCGTACCAGCTCAGGACCTTCACCATGTTGTCGACGACGTAGGTGCCGCTGGCGTCCACCGTCGAGCTCGCGGGGTTGTGGTTGAAGTCGCCGCTGACGAGGGGCTCGTCCGTGAAGTCCAGGTACGGCGCGAGGGAACCGCTCTCCGACGCCGCCTTCAGCGCCGCGTTCACTTCGTCCTTGTTCGTCGCGGTCTTGACCTCCGCCACGAAGTCGACGAGCGACACGTTCGGGGTCGGCACGCGAACCGCCAGGCCGTCGAGCTTGCCCTTCAGTTCCGGAATCACCAGGCCGATGGCCTTCGCGGCGCCGGTGCTGGTGGGGATCATGTTGATGGCCGCGGCGCGGGCGCGGCGCGGGTCCTTGTGGAAGACGTCGAGCACGTTCTGGTCGTTCGTGTAGCTGTGGATCGTCGTGACGAGACCCTTCACGATGCCCCACTTGTCGTTCAGCACCTTCACCACCGGCGCCAGGCAGTTCGTCGTGCAGGAGGCGTTCGAGATGACCTTCGCGTCCGCGGGAATCGACGCGCAGTTCACGCCGAGCACCACGGTGTAGTCCACGTCCTTGCCCGGCGCGGAAACGATCACGCGCTTCACGTTGCCCTTCAGGTGCTTCGCCGCGTCGGCCTGGGCCACGAAGAGACCCGTCGACTCCACCACGTACTCCGCGCCCGTCTTGTCGTGGGGCAGCGCCGCGGGGTCGCGCTCGCTCGTGACCAGGACTTTCCTGCCGTTGATGACGAGGTTGTTTCCCTCGACGCGCACTTCGCCGCCGAACTTGCCGTGGACCGAGTCGTACTTGAACAGCTGTGCGTTCGTTTCGATGGGCGCCAGATCGTTGATCGAGACGATCTCGGCCGCGCCGCTTTCGATCGCCGCGCGCGCGACCAGGCGTCCGATGCGTCCGAAGCCGTTGATTGCTACTTTGGGTGCCATGAGCAGGTTCCCCCAGGGTGGATGTGGTGTGACGTTCTATGCAGATGCCCGCAGGCGGGCGTTTCTGTTCGGCTCGCGAGGCGGGGAGAAAAAAACGCGGATACGAATGGTCCGCATTGTCCCCGGATCGGCGCGGACTCTGCGCAGCAGGCCCTCGCCGGTCAAGAGTAAGCGCACCTTTCATACCGGACTTCGATAAAGCGCCCCACCCGGCGAAACTCGCGGGTGGGGCTTTGGCAGAGCAGTTGGCGAATGCTCTTCGCAGGGGCGCCTGGGGCGCGGACTTTCTTCGATTCGCGGACGATTATTCGGCGGCGAAACCCATCCCGGCGCCGAGATACACGATGTCCCCGTCGGAAACCGTGCCGTTGGTCGGGTCGTAGCTCAGGTCCGCCAGCGCGTTCTTCAGCGACCCGTAGGGCGCCATCGCTCCGACGAGCGCCGGCTTCGTTCCCTCGATGAAGTGGATCACGTCGCGTTCGTTCACGTCGCCCAGGCGCGCCGGGCTTCCCGTGTCGCTCTGCGTGCTGAAGGGATTCGTGTTCAGCGTTCCGGCGCCGGGCTTGCCGTTGGACTCCAGCACGTCGGAGTCGGGCCCGAAGCTGGTCAGCACCCAGCCGCTGTTGGTGTCCTTGGCGTTGCGGTAGCAGTAGGTCAGGAAACCGGCGGCCTGCTCGGCGAAGGGGTCCGTCGGAATCGTCGTGATGTAGGCGATCGGCGTCGTCACGTTGGCGAAGTCGCGGCCGACGACCGCGCCCGAGGCGCTGCGCGTGCGGAACGTGTAGTATCCGTTGGCCAGACCGTGGGGCGCGAAGAAGTCCGCGATGCGCTCGGGATAGTTCGCCGGGTTGTCCGTGCCTTCGGGATAGCGGTTGTTGTCCACCCGGTAGCTTTCCACGCCCGTCGCCACCGACCGCATGTCGGCCTTCACGCGGGCAACCTTCGAGCGGGTCTGGGCCTCCAGGAAATTGGGGACCGCGATGGCGGCGAGAATGGCGATGATGGCCACGACGATAAGCAGTTCGATCAGGGTAAAGGCGTGGGACTTCGTGGAGCGCATGGGGGATTTCCTGTCCGATTGAGTAACCCGCCACTGGCGGGCGGCGGGGTGTGTGGCCGTCGGGCTTGCGCGGCTCAAGAGAAATGTTGGCTACCCAAACAAAAAGTTGGCAGACGCCACCAAGGGTCGGCTTGGCGAAGGGGAACCGATTCGGTCCCAATACCGCTCGCCGTTGACCTTCTTGCCCCTGCTCCCCCTCAATTCCGCCCGTGACTGGAGCGTCCGCGACGATGACCCAAGCGACTTCCCCCGGCAAGGAGCCGAATTCACGGCCCCCCGTCGTGCTTCTCCCCCCGCTGCTCAATCCCCACCACATCATGCGGCCGCTCGCGTGGAGGCTGCGCCGGGCGGGCCGCCAGACCCACATCTTCAAGTACCACTCCCACCGCCGGGACATCCCCGACAACGCCCGCGATCTGGCGGCCTGGCTGAACGGCCTGAAGGTCCAGGAGATCGATGTCGTGGCCTTCTCGCTCGGCTGCATACTGCTGAGATGGGCCTCGAACCATTGCGACATTCCGCGCCTGCGGCGCGTCGTGTTCCTCGGCCCGCCCAACCAAGGCGCCTCGATGGCGGACCTGCTGCACAAGAAGCTCGGGCCGGCCTATCGGGTGATCTGGGGGCGGTCCTCGCTTCAGCTGCGGCGCGGCGACGCCGGCCTGGCCCAGCGCGCCGGAACCCTGCCGGCGGGGACGGAGCTCGGCGTCATCGCCGGCGGAACGGGCCACGGCAAGGGATTCAACCCCTTCATCCCGGGCGACAACGATCTGACCGTCGCCGTTCAGGAGACCGTGATGCCGGGGCTGCGGGACTTTACCCTCGCCCGGGCGACCCACACCGGGTTGCCTTTGCTCGCCCGACCGGCCAGGCTGGCGATTCGCTTTCTGGACACTGGCGGATTTCGCGACCGAAAGAAGCACCGATGACGAGACCGACCGCCGCCGCCCTGCTTTGCGCGACGCTGCTGCTGGCGGGATGCGGCGATTCGAAGGAAGCCGACGCGACCGCTTCCGCCCCCGCCTCCACGCCCGCCTCCCCCGTTCAGACCACGCCCGACGCCACTGCGGCGCCGGAACCCACACCGACAGGACCCATGATGATCGAAACGGAATCGGGACTGAAGATCGAAATCGGCGAGCGCGGCACCGGCGCGACGCCCACCGCCGGGCAGACCGTGCATGTGCACTATACCGGCAAGCTGGAGGACGGCACCAAGTTCGACAGCTCCCACGACCATCCCGGCGCCCGGCCGATTTCCTTCGAGCTGGGCCGCAAGCAGGTCATCGCCGGCTGGGAGGAAGGACTTCTCCATCTTCCCGTCGGCTCGAAGGCCCGCCTGACCATTCCCTCCGACCTGGCCTATGGCGAGCGCGGGTTCAGCAACGTGATTCCACCGAACGCGACGCTGATCTTCGACGTGGAACTCGTGAAGGCCGACTGAAACCATGAGGTCATCCGGAGCAGGAGCCCCGCGCCGCACGTCCGGCGTGGCATACGATCTGATCGAGTCGGACGCCGCCCTCGCCAAATGGTGCGCGGAGGCCGCGTCCTCGACGCTGCTGGCCTTCGACACCGAGTTCGTCGGCGAGAAGACCTACTGGCCCGACCTGGAACTCGTCCAGGTTTGCGACGAGAAACGGCGCATCGCCCTGATCGACGTTCGCGCCATCGGCGACAACGCGCCGCTGGCGGACCTGCTGCTGGACCCGAAGCGCGAGAAGATTCTCCACAGCGGATCCCAGGACATCGTCATTCTGCGGCGCTGGCTCGGCGCCGCCGTCGAACCGCTTTTCGACACGCAGGTCGCCGCCGCCATGGTGGGCGTCGGCGCGCAGGTGTCCTACGCGAACCTGGTGTCGAAGTTCTGCGGCGCGACGCTCTCGAAGGACCACACCGTCAGCGACTGGTCGCGGCGGCCGCTTTCCGAGGCGCAGCTCGCCTATGCCGCGGACGACGTCGTGCATCTGCACGAGCTTCGCGAGCGCCTGCTGGCGGAACTCGACGCCAGCAACCGCGAGGAGTGGTACCGCGAGGAGCAGCACGACCGCGTTCAGGCGTACGTGCGCGACTTCGATTCGCCCACGCCCGAGGAGGACCTCTTCAAGGCCGTTAAGGAGTGGGGGAAGCTGAAGGGCCGCCAGCTCGCGATCCTGCAGAAGCTGGCCATCTGGCGCGACCGCGAGGCGCAGCGCCGCAACGAGCCGCGCCGCAAACTGATGCCCGACGCAGCCCTGATCGGCCTGGCGCGCATGGCGCCGAAGACGAAGAACGAAATCCGCTCGGCGCGCCAGATTCCCCAGGGGCCCGTCAACCGCTTCATCGACGAACTGCTGGCCCTCGTCGAGGAGGGAAGCCGCGTTCCGCGCGAACAGTGGCCGCGCAAGGAATACGCGCCGGCCCAGGACATTCCCCCGGGCATCACCGAGATGATGCAGGCGCTGCTGCGCATCGTCGCCGAAGAGGAGAACATCGCGGCCACGCTGCTGGCGACCTCCTCGGAACTCGCCGCCCTCGCCAACAACCGCCACGACGCCGAAGGCCTGGACCTTCCGGTGCTGCGGGGCTGGCGGCGGAGACTGGTGGGGGAGAAGCTGCTGGCGCTGCTCGGCGGACGGATTTCGCTCCGCATCGAGGGCCGCGACCGGATGGTGTTCGAGGAAACGCCGCCCCACCGCGCGTAGCGCGGGAAGCGATTCGCCGCGAAGTCGTTTGGAACGGAACGGCCAGTTCCCCTTCAAACCGCCCGCGTCTCCTGTGAATTGACCACGCAACGCAGGGAAAATGCGGAACTTCCCCTGCGTTGTCGATTCACTCGTTCTCCCCTTCGCTCCCCACGAGAGCGGTCCTCGCCTCCCGGGCCCTCCTCAGAGTTTCGCGATCAGCCGTATACCTGGAAATCGAAGTGCCAGCCGGATTGCTCTCATCGACCACAGTCTTTCTCGACTCCCGTGCCGCTTCATGGATTTCCAGATAGCAACCGACGAAGTCGATGATCATATCGCCGTAGGGCGTGTCCGCAGCCGCGAAGTCCTCTCCGGAAAGTACGGCACACCAATCACTTGTGGGCAGATGCAGTTCGACGTATCGATCGCCATCGAAGAAGCACAGACGCGTAAGCCCGCGGTGCCAGCCTCCATAGGTGCCGACGAGTTGCTCGGAGTTGTGGTATTCGTCGCTGAATGCGACAAAGCTCTCCAGAAGATCGCTCGCATCGGAAGGGCTCACCGTCGAGACGAAGCTTGCTGCATACTCGCCGGCACACTCGCGCTCATCGACAAGCAGGGCGCCATCCCGGGCCAGGACGATCCGCGGCGACATCGTATCCAATGGATCGATACGGGCGTCGTGATCTCCAGCCCGTATCCGCTCGACCATCGCATGGATCTGATTCCTCGTCTCGGCTGGGCCAGGGATATCGTAGATAGCGAGCATCGGCAGCTCGTTCTCGACCAGGGTTGGCAGAGAGACCACCATGTCCCTGGGCAGACCCCTGGGAACGGGGGGCTCGCGGGGCGGCTCGCCGGATTCGACGACTCCGGAGGCGAAGGCCAGCGCGAGCAATGGCAGCCAAACAGTCATTCCCCGTGCCTTGTGCACAGACACGATCGGCCTCGGCTTGTTTCGCTTCGCATTCACGGACAGCGCGCACCTCGCGGAATCGTTGCGGTCGTTCGGCTTGCTCGCCTGCCTGCGTCTTCCAGGGGAGAGGCGCCGCTTCGATCTTCGATTATGACTCACTGCGGCGTTCTGTCGTCAAGCGATCCGCGCAGCTCGGTGAATGCCAGGGGGAACAAGTGGTTGTTCGGACAACACCCTCGGAGAGAGTCGCTATGGAATCAGGATGACCGAGAAACTCGTCTTTCTTGCCTCGAGACGCTCGCGTGCCGCTTGCCTGGCTTCCTCCCGCGACGTGACGGGCTTGATCTGAAGCGCCTTCTCCGATCCCGACACCCCGAGCCCGGTTCGCAGCAGGCAGACAAGAACGTCGCGAACGGTTGCGTCACCCGTCAGCACGTTTCCATCGCGAATCGGCAGGTCGCCGTGCTCGGAGACGAGGAAGTCCATCGAGTAGGCCTGGAGACCGTAGGTCTCCAGCAAGGTGACCGCCTCCGACAGGGTGAGTGCGGTTCCGCCCTCTGGAAACCCGACGGACCTGTCGAGCGGCCAGTCGGGGTCGTCCCGCAGCGCCTCGTCCCGAACGATGACACATCCGCGGGGCGGGCTGTCCGCCAGCCGGAAATCCGTCTTCGCCTCCAACTCCCGCGCCAGATCCGCCGCGGAAGCGACGGACAGGTCGATGGCGAGCGTGTTCGCGTAGACATGCTTCACCAGCTGGGCTTCCGTCGAATACGTATCGAAGACGATGCCTTCCGGCGAGGTGGTTTTCGAAGTCCCGCTGACGATGTCGAGGCCGAAGTCGTCCTGGGACCCTTCGTACAGCACCAGGGCCGGTCTCCCGTCCGTCCCGAACTCCTTCGCCAGCGAAGAACCATCCGCCAGGTGCTTCGCGACCAGGCGCGCGGAGACGTCATCGACATGGACCTCGGGCATGTTCCGCGCCAGCGCGCAAGGATACGCGAGAACCAGAAAGCAGAACGAAACGGAACAGACTGCGAATCTCATCATCGAGCTGCCATCCTTTCGTGCGCCAGCCGCCGCGAAAGCCGTCGTGTCCGAACCCGCCTCTACTTCTTCCCGAGTTTTTCGACCTTCTGGATGACGTCCTTGTATCCGGCGTCGATCTTCATGAGCTGCTTGTAGAGCTTGGACGCGCGTTCGAACATGTGGGCGTCCTCGAGCGCCTCGCCCGTGCGGTACATCCAGACCATGAGCTGGTCGAGTTCCCCGGCGTCGTCGTCGAGGGTGAGGCGGATTTCCGAGAGCGTCTCGCCGGCGAGGTCGAACATGCGCTTGCGGGCGAAGCAGTAGGCGAGCTTGGCCTGCGGAATGCGGCTCGCGCCCTTCTGCCGCGCGGCGCGCTGGAACGCGGTGATGGCCTCGTTGAACTCCTCCTCCTCGATGCAGAGATCGCCGAGGTGCTCGAAGGTCTCCAGGTCGCCGCCCTCCGCATCGATCTTCGCCCGCAGCGCCGCGATGCGCTGCTCGCGCACCGATTCCCGCACGCGTCCGCGCAGCCGCCGCATCTCCTTGTCGGTGGCCTCCGTCACGCGCTCCAGCTTTTCCTGAAGCCGTTCGGCGTCCTCGGCGTGGCCGGAGTCGATCGCCATGGGGATCAGCTTCTTCAGCAGCGCGGCGTTCTCGCGGTTCGCCTCGGCGTCCGACGCGCCCTCCACCAGCGACGTGACGAAGCGCTTCGCGTTCTCGTACTCGTTGAGCGAGAGATACGCGCGGGCCAGGGAGCGGTCGATCTGCTCGCTCTCCTCGCCGCCGTTGGCGAGATAGAGCGACCACGCGTGGATCATCTCGGTGAATTGTCCCAGGTCCTGGTACATCTCGCCCATCGTGCGCAGCGTCCGCAGATGGTGCGGGCTGCGGCGAAGGATCTTCTGCGCGCCCTCGCGGATGGCGCTGGCGGGGTTGAGCGCGCGCTTCGCCATGAGCTTCACGGTCTCCAGCGCCTCGTCGTAGGTTCCCTCCGCGACCTGAAGGTCCGCGAGGTAGCTGAGGATCGGGAAGCCGCCCTCCTCCAGTCCTGCGACGGCTTCGAGAAGCAGCCCGATGACCTGGGGGCGCGCGGCGGCGTGGTATCGCAGCAACAGGTCGGCGTGGGCGACGGCGCGTTCGCTGTGGCCGGCCGCGGCGAGACGCCGCAGCGCGCCGAGCTGGAGCTCCAGGTTCTGCGGCTCCGCCGTGCAGCGCTCCAGCAGGTCCGCCAGCTCGGCGGTGAACTCCGCGCGCTCGATCTTGCGCAGCAGCATGCGCATCGCCGTCTGCTGTTCGGGGTCCAGGTCCGTCGAGAGCGCTTCGTTCGCCGCGCTCTTCGCCTCGGCGATCTCGTCGCGCTCGAAGTGGATTCCGGCCAGCGCCACCACCACGCTGGCCGGCGGATTCTTCGCGGCCTTCAGTATGCCGTACTGCTCCGCCGCCTCCTCCAGCTTGCCGTTGTCGTGGAGCGTCGCCGCATACCGCAGGCGCATCTGCGCGTCCCTGGGGTTGTCGAGCACCAGGTCGTGGAGAAGCGACTCCAGCCGCTTGATCATCTCCGCCTCTTCGAGAAGATCGGCGAGCTTCATGGCGACGGCGGTCTGGGTGCGGTCGATGGCGATCGAGGCGTCGAGCCAGCGGATCATCTGGTCCTTGCGGGCCATGCGTTCGGCGTGCAGCGCCAGGGCGTTCGCCGCGTCGCGGCAGTTCTTGTCGAGTTCCAGCGTGCGCCGCAGCACCGCGTCGCTGCGCTTCATCGGAATGCCTTCCACCTCGCCCATCTTCTCCGCCACTTCCACGGCGTCGGAGTAGCGGCGCGCGCCCAGCAGCAGATTGGCGTACCGCTCCAGGGCGTCGATGTCGTCCTCGGCGATGCCGAACTCCTCGATGTGGTCGAGCGCTTCGGAGAGACGGTTCTGCTCCAGCAGCTCCTCCAGATAGGCGTCCTTCAGCTGATCGTTGTCGGGGAACTGGAGGAAGAGGTCCTTGAGATAGCGGAGGTACTCCTCGGGCTTCTTCTCCTCGGCGGCGATCTGGCAGAGGAGCTCCAGCAGATCGGGGTTCCGGTCGCCGACGGCATAGGCGTCGCGTATCGTCTGGACGAGCTCGCCGCGCTGGCCGCGCCGGACCTGTTCCATCGTGACCGACATGAGCAGCTCGTCCTGGCCGGGGCGGAAGAGCAGCGCCAGGCGGCTGGTCATCAGCGCCGCGCCGCCCATGCGCTTCTCGTCGAACTTCAGGACCATCGACTGCCAGAGCCAGCCGTTGACGAACTCGAAGGCCAGAACCAGCGCCACGGCCGCGACCGCCCCGCCGACGGCGATCCCGAAGGCCTGGACGTTGGCTTCCCAGTACAGCCAGTTGATCGCGCCGGCGAAACCCGCCAGCCATCCGAAGCCGAGAAAGCCCGCCACGATGGAGACCAGCGGGCGGCGCTCGGACCGGGGATCGAGCGAGAGCAGGTAGCCGAGGACCACGAGGAGCCCGAGCCCCGCCGCCACGTAGACGAAGGGGCCTCCGACGGTTTCGTCGGTGAGGCCGAACTGGCCCTGGACCCACGTCGCGAACCCCTTGTCGAGAAAGCGGGCGACGATCAGGCCGGTACTGGCGAAAGCCAGCACCGGAGCGAGCCAGAGCATGACGAGACTGATTCTGTGGCGCATGGACAGACGATCTCCTCCCGGTCCGCAACCGAGGCCTCAACAAGGCGCGCAATACAACAGTGTGGATCAAGTGGAGATCGGCGCCAACCCCGGAGTCCCCGCCGAAGTAATCCTTGCGGAGAGCCGGGCCGGGGGCCTCAGGATCGGGCGTCCGGCAACCCGATGGAGACGACCGACGGAGTGAAGGTGGACATTTCCAAGCGACTCGCCAGGGCCCTTCTGGCTGCCCTGGTTTTTTTGACCCCGCTGGCCGTTCATGCCCAGGGCACCCGCGGCGGCAGCTGCTCCTACGAGCTGACACCCGTTTCGGCGAACGTTCTCCCCGCCGGCGAGAGCGATTTCATCGGCATCATCACCGATCCCGGCTGCGCGTGGCTCGCCGAATCCAGCCAGCCCTGGATCACCATCACCTCCGCGACCTCCGGCACCGGTCCCGGCCCCCTGGCCTACACCGTCGCGCCGAACACCGGTCCGCAGCGAAGCGGCCAGATCACCGTCGCCGACCAGGTCTTTCAGATCGTCCAGTTCAGCGGCTGCCAGTACACTCTCCAGCCCCCCACGCAGAACTTTCCCATCGGCGGCGGCACCGGCAACATCCTGGTCCAGACGACTTCCGCGCTTTGCCCCTGGACGGCCACCACGAACGACTCGTGGATCGACATCACCGCAGGTTCCTCCGGCACCGGGGGCGGAACCGTCTCGTTCTCCGTCGCCGCCAACCCCGCCAACGCGCGTACCGGCATCATCGCCATCGCCGGCATCCAGTACGCCATCACCCAGAACACGGGCTGCTCCTTCGCGCTGACGCCGACGGCATCGGCCTTCGGGTCGGGTTCGGCGTCCGGCAGCTTCGTCGTCACCACCACGCCGCAGTGTTCCTGGACGGCCACGACGCAGGCGTCTTGGATCGTCGTCGCCAACGGCCAGGGCCGCCAGGGGAGCGGCACGCTGAACTTCAGCATCGGGGCGAACACCGGGCCCGCGCGCAGCGGCACGATTTCCGTCAACGGCACGATCTTCACGATCAACCAGAGCGACGGCTGCACGTATTCGCTCTCGCCCTCCATCGCGACGATTTCCTCCGACGCCGCCCAGGGGACGTTCCTCATCAACACCAACGCGGGCTGCGCCTGGACGGTCCAGGCCAACGCGCCGTGGATTTCCATCGTCAGCTCCACGTCGGGCACCGGCCCGGCTCAGGTGACGTACGCGGCGGAGGAGAACACCGGCCCGCCGCGTGCCGGCAGCATCACCGCCGCGGGCCGCACGTTCACGCTCAACCAGTCCGACGGCTGCATCTACTTCGCCACGCCGACGGTTCTGCAGTTCGAACCCGAAGGCGGCGAAGGCAACGTCGCGATGGTGACCGGTTCCTCCTGCGCCTGGGACTCGATGGCGTCGGTCGACTGGATCACCCTGGACGAGACGGAAACGCGCTTTGGGCCCGCGACGGTTCTCTTCGACGTGGCGGAGAACACCGGCCCGCCCCGCAGCGGCAGCATCACGATGGAGTCGGAAGTCGTCTTCGTCCAGCAGGCCAACGGGTGCAGCTATCCCCTCGCGCCGCAGGAGGCGGACTATCCGGCCGCCGGCGGCAGCGGCTCCTTCCTCGTCAACACGGGCACGGGCTGCGCATGGAACGCGTTCAGCGACAAGCCGTGGCTTTCCATCGTCGGCAGTGCGTCCGGCAGCGGCCCCGGCAGCGTCGCCTACGCCGTCGCCGAGAACACCACCGACCTGCCACGAACGGGAACCATCGACGTCGAGGGCCAACTCTTCACCGTCACCCAGGACGAAGCCTGCGTGTTCGATCTGGATCCCGTCGCGCGCCAGGTTCCCGCCGACGAAGGCACGGCGTCCTTCGACGTCGGCACCGACGAAGCCTGCTTCTGGACGGCTGTCTCCGGCGCCTCGTGGCTGACGGTCACCGAGAACGAAACGGGTTTCGGACCGGCGACCGTGACGTACGCCTTCGAGGCCAACGAGGGCCCCGCGCGCCAGGCGACCATCTCCGTCGAGAACTCCCTCCACACCGTCACGCAGGAAGACAACTGCGGCTACGCCGTCGATCCTCTGGAGGAAAGCTACCCCTTCGAGGGCGGCACCGGAACGATCGACGTGACGGCCAATCCGAGCTGCCCGTGGACGGCCGTTTCCGCCCAGCCCTGGATCGTCGTCACCTCCGCACCCGGCGGAACGGGCGATGGCGCCGTCGCGTACACCGTCGAAGAGAACCCCGGCGCCGCGCGCGCGGGAACGCTCACGGTCGCCGGCGAAACCGTCGTGATCGACCAGGCGGCGCGGCCCGTCGGCGCGGACCTGACGCGTCTCGGAATCGTCGGTCCCTTCGGATACACGGACCTGACGGACTACGTCATCGAGAGCCAGGCGAAAGGCGCGGCGCAGGAGTTCGTTCTTCCCGACCCGAAGCTGGGCACCACGACGTTCGTCATGCTCGACATGCTCGCCGTGAATTCGCAGGGCGACGTGACCGGCATCGCCGACATGCGCGTGGAGGACCCGGAAGGCTTCCCCCTCGATTCGCTGGAACTGCCCGTCGCCGGCAGAATCCAGTACAAGGGCAAGATCCAGGACTCCATCTTCCCGAACCCCGAGCCCGGCGAGGACGGCCTGTCGATGCTCTCGGTCGTCAACGCCAACGGCAAGTTCTCGCTGACGGGGCGCTCGGCCGACAAGTCGTGGCAGTTGAAGGCGAAGGGGAACGAGAAGAACACGCAGTTCTACTCCGGCGACGATCTCACCGGCATGATCGGCCAGGAGGGCTTCGTGCTGAAGCTCAACACGAAGGCCCCCGACGCGAAGGGGAAGAGCCAGGCGGTCGTTCTCGGCTGGGTCGCGGAAGACGGCGAAGTCGTCATCTCGCGCGAGACCTTCGCGCCGCTCGACGAGAAGCTGAAGAAGTGGACCGCCGACGCGCCGCTGCTCTCCCCCTTCTCGCCCTTCGTGCCCATACCCGGCGGCACCAGCGCCATCACGACGAAGTTCTACGACCCCGTGAAGGGCAAGCCCGGCAAGATCGCCGTCAAGGCGCAGAACGGCAGCCTGAAGGCCACCGCCAACGGCCAGCTCTTCACCACCTTCGAGGAGGCCGCAGCGGAGGGGTTCATCCCCGACGACCTGCAATCCTTCCTGCAGAAGGTGAAGATCGCGTCGCCCGGCGCGACCACGCAAATCAACACCGACTGGGACGCGAGCCTTCTCGTTCCGGCGGCGCCGCCCATGGAGCCCTGACCATGCAGCTCTCGAAATTCGGCCGTAAGCTCGGACAGCAGTCCGGCATCGGCATCCTGATGGACGATCTCAGCAAGGCCTTCGCCGGCGAGGCGAAGTGCATGCTCGGCGGCGGCAACCCCGCCCACATTCCCGC
Organism: Candidatus Sumerlaeota bacterium; assembly: GCA_021772755.1. Classification (GTDB taxonomy): domain Bacteria; phylum Sumerlaeota; class Sumerlaeia; order SLMS01; family JAHLLQ01; genus JAJFLJ01. The sequence continues at coordinate 13,974 of JAJFLJ010000205.1, read as the reverse complement.
CGTGCAGCAGCGCTTTCGCGAAATCGCCGAAGGCATCATGGAAACCCCCGGCGCCTTCGAGAAATGGATCGGGAACTACGACGGACCCGCCGGAAAGGTCGAGTTCCACGAGGCCCTCGCCACGATGCTCTCGCGCGAATTCGGCTGGGACATCGGCCCGGGGAACATCGCCCTGACCAACGGCAGCCAGACAGCCTTCTTCATTCTCTTCAACCTCTTCGCCGGCGAGTTCCCCGACGGCTCCCACAAGAAGGTCCTGCTTCCCCTCGCGCCCGAGTACATCGGCTACAGCGACGTCGGTCTTTCCGAAGGTCTCTTCACCGCAGCCAAGCCCGACATCCAGCACCTCGACGAACGCATGTTCAAGTACTACGTCGACTTCAACGCCATCGACATCGACGAGAGCGTCGGCGCCATCTGCGTCTCGCGCCCCACCAATCCCACCGGAAACGTCCTGACCAACGAGGAGGTGGCCAAGCTCGACGCCCTCGCCCGCGAAGCCGGCATTCCCCTCATTCTCGACAACGCCTACGGCACGCCGTTTCCCGACATCATCTTCTCCGACGCCAAGCCCGTGTGGAACGAGAACACGGTCGTCTGCATGAGCCTCTCGAAGTTCGGCCTGCCGGCTTCCCGTACGGGAATCATCGTCGCGTCGGAGGAGATCATCCGCGCCGTGACGGAAGTGAACGGCATCGTCAGCCTCGCGCCGGGCGGCATGGGGGCGACGCTGGCGATGGAGCTCGTCCGCAGCGGCGAGATCATCCGCATGAGCCGCGAACTCGTCCGCCCCTTCTACGAGCGCAAGGCCAAGGCCGCCTTCGCGCAGCTCGACGCCCAGCTCGGCGACGTGCCCTGCCGCATCCACAAGCCCGAAGGCGCGCTCTTCCTCTGGCTCTGGTTCGAAGGTCTGCCCATCACCAGCCAGGAACTCTACGAACGCGTCAAGGCCCGCGGCGTCGTCGTCGTTCCAGGCCACTACTTCTTTCCCGGCATCGACGACCCCGAATGGCGCCACACCCGCGAGTGCATCCGCGTGACATACGCGCCCGACGACGACATCGTGGAAGAGGGCCTCGCCATCATCGCCGACGAGGCGAAGAAGGCCTACAGCGCCGTCAGGGCGTAGGCGCGCCCCGTCGCCTGCTCGCCAGCGCACCGAGCAGCCACGCGCCGCTCGCCATCAGCAGCGGATCCGCCACCGCCAGCCGGTACCGCACGTCCGGCTGGCTGAGCGCGTAGGGCAGCGTCGCCGGCACGACGATCGCCACCACCACCACCGCGAACGCGCGCGGCGCCCCGCCGGCCCGCATCATCGCCACCAGCCCCGCGATCCCCGCCAGCAGCACCGGCGCCATGCACGCGAACGCCACGATCCGCACGGCGGGCGTGTTGCGCACCGACGGCGACCAGAAATGCAGCGCCTTGCGAACCGTCAGCGTCGCGAACATGCCGGGATGCTCCGCGATCCACGCGCGGGCGTCGGACTGCCATTGCGCGCCGACGGCGATCTCCTCCTCCACGCCGCCGTAGGCCATCATCTGCGTCAGCTCCAGAAAGTCGTCGGGCGCGGCAAGCAGCGCGTGCGTTTCGCCGTACCACTCGTTCGTGTAGAGCGACCACCGCGTCACGCCCTGGGCGAACGTGATGGGGAAATTCGTCGAGACGGGCACGCAGGCGTCGGCGCGGACGGCGTTGCGAACGGTCCACGCGCCGACGATCGCGGCGGCGGGGAGAACGAACAGCGCGGCGGCGGCGAGACCCCGTCGGCGACCCCGCTGCGCCATGCAGGCGACCGCCAGCGCGACGAACGGCAGACACCCCGCCAGGACGGACTTGGTCAGAATCGCCAGGCCCCACGCCGCTCCGGCGAGGGCGAAGGGAGCGCGCCGTTCGCCGCGCATCGCCTCGACCAGCAGGGCCACCGCCAGCAGCGTCTGGAACCGCGCGAGGACCTCCGAGAGAATCTGCGGCGTCTGGAACACGAACGGCGGATAGACCGCGCAGACCGCCCCGGCCGCGAGCGCCCACCGCCGGTCCGCCCCCGCCCGCAGCGCGAGAAACGCCACCAGCAGCGCCCCCGCCGCGCCCAGCACGGCCTGGACCATCGCCACTGCCACCAGGTTCCCGCGCCCGAACACGGCGTACGCCGCCGCCAGGAACGCCGGATACCCCGGCGGGCGGAACGCGGTCGGTTCCCCGGCGGGATTCGCGAAGGCGCCGCTCTCCAGCAGCGACACCGCCAGCGCGTGATAGTCGTTCGAGTCCGCCAGCGGCACCAGCACCGCCTCCGCTACCGGCGGACGCACCAACACGAACGCCACGCGCACGGCCAGCGCGACGGCGAACAGGGCGATCCACGGCCATCGACTCGTCATCCGGCGAGCGAACCGCCACCGGCCATGAACCGCAAGGCCGTTGGCGTCGTCCCTCGCCAATCCGCACTGTCGCGACCGGTTCGCCGTCGTACTTGGAAGGAATTCAACGCGAAGGCGCGGAGAATCGCGAAGAAACGCAAAGTCCGAAAGCCGCAGGGCGTGGAGGTCGGAGAGCGGGGCAGGGTGGCTTCGGCGTCTCGCCGAAGCATCCGCGCCCGGAGCGACCGACGTCAGCACGGGCGGGGACGCCCGTGCCACCCTCTTTGCGAACCTCTGCGTGCTTTGCGCCTCTGCGTTGTGCTCTTTCGTGCCCGGTCTCTCGGCTGCGGCAAAACGAATTGAACGCAAAGACGCGGAGAATCGCGAAGGAACGCAAAGGCCGAAAGCTGTAGGGTGTGGAGGTTGGCACTACTGCTTGAAACGCCGTGCTCCTTCGCGCGAGACATAAGCTCTGGGGAAAGGCAGCCACTCAGGCGGTTGATATTTTGAATTATATAATACGAGCACGCAATAGGCGAGCAGAACCATGAAAGGGATATGGGACAAGAAATACACCGCGCCGCAGAGCAGGGCGAAGTAGTATTGGAGCTTGGCCATCACGTTGTGCGGTTCATCGGAACTGCTTTCTGGCAGGAAGTACTGCAATCCCCCCACAATCGATATGACAAATATCAATTCCAACATGGCAATGCAAAGCATGGACAGTTTGAGGCACCTGTTCCGCATCTCCGCCACGGACCGACGGCTAACGGTTCGATCACAACTCATGATGTTTACCCCTAAGGACATCCGGCGCGAACTTGAAGGCAAGCATTCTGCGCGGCATCGACCAACTAAGATGCCGACCTTCATCACGTACAGAATCAATCCATTCCCCGGCGGTGTCGAGAGGTCTTTGATCGGCTGGCCGGCGTGGTTGGTTCGTATTCAACGCAAAGTGCGGGGCATCGCGAAGGACCGCAAAGTCCGAAAGCCGCAGGGCGTGGAAGTCGGAGAACGGGGCAGGGTGGCTTTGGCGTCTCGCCGAAGCATCGCGCGCCCGGAGCGACCGACGTCTGCACGGGCGGGGACGCCCGTGCCACCCTCTTTGCGAACCTCTGCGTGCTTTGCGCCTCTGCGTTGAGTTCTTTCCTTTGCCCGGCCTGTCGACCGCTCCGGTTTCGGCTCTTTTCGCGCGAATCCTTGTTGCCGTTGTTGCGCGCGCGGCGGGGGGGTGGGGCGACTCTCCGGCGGTCTTCGCGCATGAACCACACGCCCATTCCGGCTCTTCAGAATCGCAGCGCGACGCCGCGCCAGGAGGCCGGCGGCCTCGCGCTTCTCGACGGTGTGATGATTCGTTCGCGCACGGGCTATGCGGTCGCCGTGCGCCGGCCCGGCGGGTCGGTGCTGGTGCAGCAGGTGCCCTACGCGGCGCTGACCGACCGTTTCGCGGCGCTGCGTCTGCCCTTCGTTCGCGGATTCGCGGGGCTGCTGGACCTGATGGTGGTCGGCACGCGGGCGCTCTTCTGGTCGGCGGAAGTGCGCGAGGGCTCCCGGCCTTCCCGGCTGCCGCGGTCCCTGGCGGACGGACTTCGCACCGGCGGAGTCGCCGGAGCCGTTCTGCTCAGCGCCCTCCTCATGGTGCTCGTCTTTCTCGTGCTGCCGGACGCATTGGCGGCGCTTGCCGGCATGGCGGGGCCTTTGGCCGCATGGGCCGGCGCGCACGGCACCCTGGGCTTTTCCGAGGAAAACCACCCCTTTGCCTTCAACCTGCTGGCGGGGCTGTTCCGCCTGGCGGTGCTGGTGGTCTACGTCGCGGCCATCGGCCTGCACCCCGACATCCGGCGGGTCTTCGCCTTTCACGGGGCCGAGCACATGGCCGTGGCCGATTTCGAGGCGCGCGGCAGTCTCACGGTCGAGTCCGCCGCCACCCGCAAGCGCCTGCATCCCCGGTGCGGCACGATGTTTCTGGCGCTCTCGCTGCTGCTGGCCGTCGTCGTCTTCGCCGCCACCGACGCCCTTCTGGCGGCGTGCCTGGCGGGTTTTCCCGACTGGCCGCTGTTGGCGCGCAAGGCCACGACCCTCGCCGCCCACCTTTCGGCGCTGCCACTGATCACCGGCTGCGCCTGGGAAACGATCCGCCTCTGCGCCGCCCGCCCCGCCGCCCCCTGGGCCCGGGCGCTGCTCTGGCCGGGGCTGACGCTCCAGCGCCTGACGACCCGCGCCCCCGGGCCCGCCGAGGTCGAAGTCGCCCTTCTGGCCCTCGTCGCGGCCCTGGACATCGAACCTGGCCTCGACGTGCAGGAAAGCCATGTGGTACGAGGGTTGCACTATGTGGACGAGACGCCCCAGCGCGTCCGCATTCAGCGCCCCACGGAGAGTCTCCCATGACGAACGTTCTGGAAAAGCCGGTCGTGCTCTACGATGGCGAGTGCAAGCTCTGCATCACCGCCACCGATCAGTTGAGAGCCCTGGACAAGGAAGGCGTGCTGGAATGGCAGGACGCCAACGACCCCGTCCAGCGCGAGCGGTTCCCGAACATCGACTGGGAACGCGTCATGAAGGAAATGCACCTGATCCACACCGACGGACGCGTCCGCACGGGAGCCCGCGCGGTGCGCGACATCGGCGAGATGATCGGCGGAGACGTCGGTCGCGCCGCCGCCAAGGCCATGGACCTGCCCGGCGTTCGCGACGCCGCCGACCTGATCTACTCGATCGTCGCGGACAACCGCCACCGGCTCGGCGGGAAGGCGTGACCCTGGAGCTTCCCCCGGTCGCGGCGCTTGCACTGCGCCGGGTTCCGGCAAAGCCCCGCAAGCGCATCAGAAGTCTCTGGGCCTGGCTCGTCGAAACCACCGGCGCTCTCGAAACGGCGCTCGGGTCCGGCGGCGCCGCCTACCAGCAGCGCGTCATGGCCCTTCAGGCCGGTCTGAGCAGCGCCGACGACCATCCTCTGACAGCCACCGGCCTTCCATCCGCCCGCGCGGCGCAGTTGCTCGACGGCCTCAACCTCTTCTTCGTCCGCCAGCAGCACCGCGACCGAACCCAGTTCGACGCGCTTCTGCGCCAGTCCGCCGGCATCGTGGCGGAAGCCGCCGCTGCGGCATGCGACACCACGGAGCGCGAGCCCGCGGGTTCCATCGGATGCGCCATCGCCCGTGCGGAACTTCTGCGGCGGGTGCGCGAGGGGCTGCAGGCGGGGCGTCTTTACGTGCCGCTCTCGGAAGTCACCCGGTTCGGCGCGAACCTGGAGGGCATGGCGGCGGGCCGCACGACGCCCCAGGTCCAGGACCTGTACTGGAGCGAACTGAAGGGTGCCCGCGAAAGCTTGGACGCCGCCCGCAGCCGAACGAGGGAACTGCCGGAAGAACTCGGACGGCTGGCGGCGACGCTGACCGACTACGAGACGGAGATGCTCGCACGGTTCGAATCGGGCGCGCGCGACGGGAGTGGCGCGGAGATTCGCGGACTGGCGGCGCTGCGTTTCGCCATGAAAAAAGGCGCCGGTCGGTAACCGGCGCCTCTGCGCGATTCGTGGTCGGCGTTCGCCGCTACAGCGCGGCCAGCTTGTCCGCCGCTTCGGTGAAGTCCTCTTCGAGAGCGACCGCCTTCGCGTAGTCGGCCTTGGCGAGTTCGGTGCTGCCCATCGCCGCGTGGATGTCGCCGCGCACGTAGTAGTACAGGGCGTTCTTCTTCTCGTTCTCGATCGCGATGTCGAGATGCCGGAGCCCCGCCTCGGGCTTGTTCTGCTCGTAGAAGCGGACGCGGCCCGCGTTGTAGTGGCCGGGGGCGAACTTCTCGTCGTGGCGGATGGCGGTGTCGTATTCCTGCAGCGCGAGGTCGATGTTGCCTTCCCGCTCGTAGAGGGCGCCGCGGTTGTTGTACGCGCGGGAGTACTCGTCGTCGATCTCGATGGCCTCGTTGTACTGTTCCATCGCCTTCTCGTACTCGCCCTCCTTCACGAAGGAGAGGCCGAGGTTGAGGCGGGCGCGCTTGTCGCGCTGGTGGGACTGGATGGCGCGCTCGAAGCGGGTGCGGGCATTCTCGATCTTGTCGACATAGTCTTCGGTGGGTTCACCGTTGGCCTCGCGGTACTGGCCGAACCCGTTGTCGTGGTCGAGCTTGTTGAGGCCGCGTTCGATGTAGTAGGTCGAGCAGCCGGATGTGGCGAGCAGCGAAAGGGCCAGCAGGGCCGGCAGAAGCGATCTGGTCATGATGGACGAACCTCGTGGGTCGGACTCGATATTCAAGGGGGTGGATGGTTCCACCGGCCCGGCGGCCAGCGCAAGGACTGGTTTCGCCCTTCCAGGCTTCTCCTTGCGGCGGCTGGCGGGTTCTTCGCAGCATTCCATCCCGGTTCGGGCCAGCGCCCGGCCGAATCCAGCCGAGCGCCCGCCATGACCCCCAGGGGATACCTCGCCCTCGTCCTCCACGCGCATTTGCCTTTTGTTCGCCACCCCGAGCACGAGCATTTCATGGAGGAGGAATGGCTCTACGAGGCCATTACCGAGACCTATCTCCCCCTGCTGGAGATCATGGAGGGATGGAACCGCGACGGCGTGCGGTGGCGGCTCACGATGTCGCTGACGCCGACGCTCTGCTCCATGCTGCAGGACGCGCTGTTGCAGGAGCGCTATCTCCGGCATCTGGACAACCTGATCGCCCTCGCCTCCATGGAGCTCGAGCGCACCGCCACCACTCCCGCGTTCCACCAGTCCGCGCTGATGTACCACGAGCGGTTCCTGTGCCGCCGCAGGCAGTGGGAAAACTGCGGCCGCGATCTCTGCGCCGCCTTCCGTCGCCACATGGAGGACGGGAACCTCGAGATCATCACCAGCGGCGCGACCCACGGGTTTCTTCCCCTGCTGCGGTCTCAGCAGGGCGCCGTCGAGGCCCAGGTCTCCGTCGCCGTCGATCACTACCGGCGGACCTTCGGGCGCAGCCCCTCGGGCATCTGGAACCCGGAGTGCGGATTCTACCCCGGGCTTGAGGACGTTCTGGCGCGCAACGGCCTGAAGTTCTGCTTCGTCGACAGCCACGGGATTCTCTTCGCCGACCGCCGACCGCGCTGGGGCGTCTTCGCTCCGCTCATGACGCCGGCGGGGGTCGCGGCGTTCGGTCGCGACCAGGCCTCCTCGCGCTCGGTCTGGTCCACCGAAGAGGGCTATCCCGGCGACCCCCGGTACCGCGAGTTCTACCGCGACATCGGATTCGACCTCGATTTCGAGTACCTCCTGCCCTTCCTCCACGAGAGCGAGGTCCGCATCGCCACCGGCATCAAGTACCACCGCATCACCGGCAAGACGCCCCTGCAGGACAAGGAGCCGTACCGCGAGGCGGACGCCCGCGACGCCGCCGCCCAGCACGCCGGCCATTTCCTCTTCTGCCGCCAGCAGCAGACGCTCCAGCTTTCCGGTCTGATGGAGGGGCGGCCCCCGCTGATCGTTTCGCCCTACGACGCCGAGCTGTTCGGCCATTGGTGGTACGAAGGGCCGATGTTCCTGGACCAGCTGGTGCGCAAGGCCGGCGCCGGCCAGGACGATGTGGCGCTGACGACCCCGCGCGAGTACCTGGAGAACTTCGGCGAGGGCCTGCAGACGGCCGTTCCCTCTATGAGTTCCTGGGGCTTCGGCGGGTTCAACGAGGTGTGGCTGGAAGGCAGCAACGACTGGATCTACCGTCACCTGGAGGAGGCGGCCGGCCGCATGGCGGAACTGGCGGAGGCCCATCCCTCTCCCGACCCGCTCGTGAAACGCGCCCTCGACCAGGCGGCACGCGAACTGCTCCTCGCCCAGGCCAGCGACTGGGCCTTCATCATGAAGACGAACACCGTGGTCGAATACGCGGTGAAGCGGACGAAGGCCCATCTCGTCGAGTTCAACGCCCTCTGCGATTCCATCCGTTCCGGAACGATTCGCCCCGGGCATCTCGAGTTTCTCGAATGGAAAGACAACATCTTCCCGGACATCGACTCCTCCGTCTTCTCGCCGCAGCGCGCCGGGCTGACCGTCTGATCGTTCTGTTGCCGCTGCTTCTGGCGCTGGCTTCGGGGGCTTCCGCCGAAGCGGCCGGACCGATGCGCGGCGTCGTGCTTCCGCTCTATGCGGCCGATCCGGAGTTCGACTACGGATCCGCGCTGGAGGAAATCGCCGGTCTTCGCGCCAACGCGGTGAACCTCGTCGTGGTGCTGATGCAGGACGGCGCCGCGTCGCTCGAAATCCGCGCGGTGGAGGGGCGAACCCCGCCCGACGAACGCGTCCGCACGACCATTCGCCAGGCGCGCGCGAACGGTCTGCAGGTCATGCTCCTGCCCATCGTGCTTCTGGAGAATCCCCAGGGGGAGGACTGGCGCGGAAACCTGAGGCCCGAACCCGCTTCCGCGTGGTTCGCGGAATATTCCGACCGTCTGCTGCACTATGCGCGCATCGCGGAGGAGGAGGGCGCGTCCTGGTTCTCCGTCGGCAGCGAGTTCGCTTCCCTGGAAAAGGAGACGGCGGAGTGGAAGAACCTCATCGCCGCCGTGCGCGCCGAGTTCGCCGGGTCGCTTCTCTACTCCTCCAACTGGGACCACTATCGCGGACCCCAGGCCTGGTGGGGCGAACTCGACGCCGTGGGGCTTTCCTCCTACTATGAACTGACCGACACCACCGACCCCTCCCAGGACGCGCTGGACGAAGCGTGGATTCGGTGGCGCGAGCAGATTCTCGCGTGGCGGAACGCGAACGTTCCCGAGCTTCCCGTCGTCTTCACCGAAGTCGGCTATCCCTCCGTCGACGGCGGAACGAAGTACCCGTGGGATTATACGGTGGAGGGCGAAGCGGATCCCGCCGAGCAGGCGATGGGCTATCGCGCGTTCGCCTCCGCATGGCACGACCGCCCCGAAGCCGGCGGGTTCTTCTTCTACAAGTGGCTGAGCTTCGACGCCGACGACGCGCTGAGCTACTCGCCGCGGGGCAAGCCGGCGGAGGCCGTCCTGCGCGCCTGGTACGGCCTTCTGGCCGGCAGGGAGCAACAAACCGACACGTCCCGCGCGTCGTCCATGGTGGAAGACACCGATGGGGAGGTCGAACCCGCGCCATGAAGAAACTCCTGTTCGCCGCCGTTTTCGCCGGTCTTGCGGTCTTCGCGTTCCTGCACTTTCGCGGAGGCGACGCGACCACCTGGCCCGTCACCAACGACCCGCCCCGGGGAACCGGAATCGTCGCCTTCGGCGACAGCCTGACGGACGGCTCCGGCGTGGACCGCTCGCAGAGCTATCCGGCGCAGCTCGGCGACATGATCGGAAAGAACATCGTGAACCTCGGGGTGCCGGGGGAGACCACCGAGGGCGGGCTGCGGCGCGTCGACCGCGACGTCCTTCCCCGCAACCCCGGCATCGTCCTGCTGGGGCTGGGCGGCAACGACATGCTCCAGCGCAAGTCCATCGACCAGCAGTTCGCGAATCTCGAAACCATCGTCGAACGCATCCAGTCGAAGGGCGCCCTGGTCGTGCTGCTCGCCGTGGATGGAGGCTTGCTCTATTCCGGCGATCACGGCGACCGTTACCGCGAGCTGGCGGAACGGACCGGCTGCGTCTACGTGCCGAACGTTCTCGACGGCATCGCGGGCACCGGAACGCTGACGCTTCCCGACAAGATCCACCCCAACGGGGAAGGGTACCGTCTGATCGCCGAGAAGATCGACGCCCACGCAGGACAATGGCTGAGGAGATAGAGCGCCAGCACCGCCCCCGCGTCCCCGTTCCCGAGGACGACGCCGCGCTGCTCGCCCAGTGCGACGTGGAGACCATGCGTTCGGGCGGTCCCGGAGGCCAGCACGCCAACAAGACCGAGAGTGCCGTGCGCCTTCGCCACCGGCCGACGGGAATCGTGGTGCGCTGCGAGAGCGAACGCGGCCAGATCTCCAACCGGCGGCTGGCGCTGAAGGTTCTTCGCGAACGGCTCGCGCGCTACAACCACCGCCGCAAGAAGCGCCTCCCCACCGGCATGCCGCGGGCCGCCCGCGAGAAACGCGTCCACGATAAGAAGCGGCGCAAGCGGGTGAAGCAGCTGCGCGCGCGCCCCGACGACGACTGACGCACGTTCAGCGCTTGAGCGGAATCGCCCGGTCGAGCCGTCCCGCGTCCCAGAGCCACGCCGCCCAGATCGTCGCGCGGTCCCCGAACCGCTCCCGCGAATCGACGTGGAAGGAGTGGTAGTGCTTGAAGAGCGGCTTCTCTTCCGGCGAGAGAATCCAGGGAACGAGTCTGCGCGCGAGGGCTCCGGCCTTCGGATCGCGCACGAGAGCTGCCTCCACCGCGCGCGGCGGCGCCGCTCCGCACAGGCGGTTCGCAAGCGACGCGGCGATCAGCAGGTTGCGCAGGCAGCCGCGCTCGCGGGCCGATCGCAGAACGCCCCGCCAGTGCGCGTCGTCCGCAGGCGCGGCGACGAACTTCGCCACGTCCAGAATCCACGAGAGCCTCTGCCACATGTGGCGCGATCCGTGGTGGCAGAGATAGAGCAGCGTTTCCGCCGCCGTGAAGGCGACCGTCTCGCCGCCGGCGAGCGAAACCGTTTCGAGCGCCCTCGAATCGAAATGCCACGGCAGGTGGAATTCGCCGGCGCGCCACTTCAGTTCCGCGTGAATCTCCGCAGGCCCCCACTTGCGGACGAAGTTCAGCTCCCGCCGCCCGCGCATGTGCGCCGGCGAGAATCCGACGCGTTCCGCCGGCGTGTCGCAGACGTAGCCCTCCGCCTCCAGCAGGCCCACCGCTTCGCGCACCCCCTCCGGTTCGACGAAGAGATCGAGATCGCCGGACTGGCGCATCGTCAGACCGCCGTACGCCTGCACCGCCAGCGCCGGGCCCTTGAAGGGCACGACGCGAAGTCCCCGTTCGCCGAACAGATTCGAGAGACGAATCAGTTCCGACGCGAGAATCAGATTTTGCTGCGCGTTCGTCCGAAAGCGCGCATCGATCGCCCGCACGGCCTGCGCGGGCGCGAGATCCGCTGCGGACGTCTTCAGCGCCTCGCGAAACGCCGGAACGACGCGGTGAACGTCGGCGAAGTCCAGAACGCCGTCCCAGTCGTCGCAGGCCGCGCACGCCCTTCGAAGCGCGCGTGCGCTTCCGCCGTGCAGCGAACGCAGTCCGGCGACGACGACTTTCGCGGCGCGACCGGGACGTTCCTGCGGGACGAGTCGTTCGAACGGAGTGTCCTGCGGAAAGGTCACGGCGCCTGCGACTCGCGAATCGCGCGCGCCACGACGCCGGGAATCGACGACCGGTCGGACCCGAGGTTCAGCCGCAGCACCGGCGCGCAATGGGCGATGCCGACCAGCAGGGGGATCGACGCGGCACCGCAGCCGGGCGTCGATCGCAGCGTGACCGGCAGCAGCGCGTCGCGGCACTCGCGGGCCGTCGCCGGTTCGACGGTCGTGTCGGCCGCCTGCGTCACGCGCGGCAGCAGAATGCAGCGAACGGGCGCCGACCTGCGAAGCCGGTCCGGCAGCCAGCGGTGCAGATACGCGGTCGCCTTTTCCTCTTCGAGCCGGTCGCGGTTGTGGATGACCGGCTGGAACTCGCGAAAGTGCTCCACCGCGTCGGGCCGGAGCTTCGCCGAATTGAACAGACTGTACACGACGGGCTGCGCGCCGGATTCCACGCCGCACCAGTCGTCGCCGAGATAGTCCATGCCGGCGCGAAGGCACTCCAGCGCCGTGGTGGACTTTCCCGCGCCCCCTTCGCCCACGAGAAGCGCCGCCCCCCCGTCCGTCGCCACGGCGGCGGTGTGTGCGATGTGGGCTCCCCGGCGCATCAGAATCGCGTTCAGCAGATCGCGCATCGGCGCCGCGCGCTCGTACCACGGAATCGCGTCCGCATCGAAGAACGCGAACCACCCGTGGCGGGACGCCAGCCGGAACGCGGTGCCGGGATGCTCGCGGTACCCCAGCAGCGCGTCGTCGCGGTCGCCGGACTCGATGCGCCCGTTGCGCAACGCGTCGCCGCCGCCGAGCGCGGGCGCGGGAAAGCGCACACCGGTTTCGCGCTCGTCCCACACGTCGATGGCCAGGCCGGCGCGGGCGGAGTCCGTTTCGGTTCGCAGATGCTCCAGAGCGGGAACAATCGCCTGCTGTGCGCTTCTGCCCGCGATGCGCATCGCCAGAGCCTGTCCCGCGAAATCGATCGTCAGGCGGAGAACGTCGCCACCGGTTGCCGCCGCGTCGAACGCGGCACCGCAATCCGGCGCCTGCCGGTCACTTTCCGTCGTCATGGGCGGGGGCGAGGCTTGGCCAGCCGCGTTCGTCGACGTCGTGGATGGGGTCCGCCAGCAGAAGGTCCTGCATGTCGTCGAAGGACTCCACCACCGGCTCCTCCCACGCGACGGCGTCGTGCGACGCGTCGGGTTCCGGATCGCCGGCTTCGATCAGGTCCTGCTCCTCCAGATGCGAGAGAATCCCGCGAACGCGGTCTTCCGCGTCTGCGGGAGCGTTCTCGAAGCCCGCAGCGAGCGAAGCCGCATCCAGCGGCGCCGATTCGATGCGGCTCCAAACGACCGCCGCCGCGCCGGTCAGGCTGTGGTATGTTCCCCGCGCGATATGGATGGCGATGACTTCCCCCTCGATATTCTGGTGCGTCACTCCGCTCGAACAGACGCGCCAGGACTTCGCTTCTGCCATGATCTTCCCTCTCGGAGTGGCGTTGACGAACCGAGGGGGTATGTGTCCGGCTCGGGGAAGTCAAGCGCGCGGAAGCACCCCGATGAGTTCTCCCCAGTCCGTCAGCGTCATCATGCCGGCCTACAACGCGGCGGCGACGATCGCCGAATCGCTCCGCACGATTCGCGCACAGAACCATCCCCGTCTCGAAACGATCGTCGTGGACGACGGATCGACCGACGACACCGTGGCCGTCGTGCGGCGCGAATGTCCCGACGCGCGGATCTTCGTCCAGGAGAACGCCGGTCCCGCCGTCGCCCGCAACCGCGCCATCCGCGAGTCCGGCGGCGAGCTGCTCGCCTTTCTCGACGCGGACGACTTGTGGCCCGACGACAAGCTGGCCCGCCAGCTGCCCTGGCTCGAACCCGGCTCGGAGTTCGACCTGGCCGTCGGGCAAATGAGGAAGTTCACCGGATCCGCGGCGGAAGGCTACGATTTCGACGGGGAGGCGTTCCTCTTCGTCCTCGGCTGCGGTCTCTATCGACGCGAACTCTTCGACCGCATCGGGACCTTCGACGAGTCCCTTCCCGGCGGGTACAGCGAGGACACCGACTGGTTCATGCGCGCGTGGGAGGCGAAGTGCCGGATCAAGTTCCAGCCGGAGGTCACGATCCACTATCGCCGGCACGAAGGCAGCATGACCCACGGGCTGGACTGCTCCAACAACGGGTTCCTGCTGGCGGTGAGGAACTCCATTCGCCGCCGCCGCAGCCAGGAGGGCGGCGTGGTCCCCATGCCCAAACTCTACCTGGAACCGGAGGCGGAGCGATGACGACCGTCAGCGTGGTCATTCCCACATTCGACCGGCGGGTGTTCCTGCTGGAAGCCCTCCAGAGCGTCTTCGCCCAGTCGCTTTCCCCCCTCGAAATCATCGTCGTCGACGATGGATCCACCGACGGCACCGACACCCTCGACGAGG
>JAJFLJ010000204.1 GCA_021772755.1 Candidatus Sumerlaeota bacterium | reverse complement strand
AGGTCGCCGGACGGCGCGCCGATTCTCGGATGGGCCGAGCGCTGGGAGAACGTCATCGTCGCCACCGGGCACTTCCGAAACGGTATTCTGCTGACTCCGGTGACGGGAGAGATCGTTCGCTCGCTCTTCTTCGACCGCACTCTTTCCGACTGGGATCAGTTCAGCCCGCAGCGCTTCGCCCGCCGCGCCTGAAGAACAGCGACAGCAGCCACACAACCACCGCCAGATGCGCCAGGAGCGAAACGACGTTGGCGGCGGTGCGAAGACGCGTTTCGCCGAACCGTATCTCGACCTTGCGGGGACCGCTCTCCATTCGCCATCCGACCAGGCCGTATTGGGAAACGGGCATCGTTTCGACATCCTGTCCATCCACGGAAACGCGCCACCCGTCGTAGTGAAACACGTCGAACGACACCGCCTCCGCGATCGGCAGATCGACGTGAGCCGCATAGTGCGCGGGGCCGAGCCGGGTGGTTTCGAACACGGCGCCGGACTCGCGCGCATGAATCGCCGCGAGGGACCGCCGCACGGGAACGGTGTCCACGGTCGCGGGCAGGTACTCCCCCGCCATCGTGTTCGTCATGTGTCCCCGCAGAGTGGCCGGCGAGTAGTCCGGCACTTCGACATCGAAGAGCAGCGGTCGCAGGAACGGCGCGACCAGCAGCGCGGGCACGGTCAGCGCGACGATCATGGCGGCGCGCTGGCGCCCGGCGCGAAGGTCCAGGCGGTCCAACCATCCGCGCCCGACCGCGATGCCGGCGAACGCGCATCCCCAGAACGTCGCCGGAATCAGCAATCGCCAGGGGAACTGGAGGTACTCCGCGCGGGGCCACACGCGCCAAAGCGGAGAGGACCACTCCGTCATTCCGAAACAGGTCGCCGCGAACATGGCGAGGACGAACGCTGCGAGGGAGGCTCCGTTCTTCAATCTGCCGAGCGCCAGCAGCAGGACGCCCGCCGCGACGCCGCCCCACACCGCGACGCCCGGATCGAGCGGCATCGTGTCGTTGGGTCCCGGCAGACTGAGCCCGTAGCCCCAGGTCGGCCGGAAGAGCTGGGCGGTCGTCAGGAAGTGCTCCTGGTAGAGGATGCCTTCGGTCAGAACGGCGCTCTGCGTGTTTCCGATTTCCGCGATCGCCGGCAGCAGAAAGTACATCGCGCACCCGAGCGCCAGAAGCCCCGTGGCGACGGCGAGAGGAAGACTCGCCAGCGCGGCGCGCGGACTCTCTTCGCGTGCCGCGCGGAAGAGCAGGAACGCTCCGAAGGCAAGGAGATGGAAAGCCCCCATGTAGGCCGTCAGCATGTGCGTCGTGGCGAACGCGCCCGCCGCCAGGGCGGCCAGCGGTATCGCGCGGCCGCGCCAGTCGTGCCGGTGGCGCGCCACCGCTTCGACCCCCCAGAAGGCCAGGGGCCAGAGACACAGCGCGGTGAATTCCTGAAGGTTCCCGCGCACATAGAGTGTCGATGCGTGATACGCCGCGAAGAGATACATGGTCGCGCCGAGCGCCGCGCCGCGCCGGCCGGCCGGATGGCGCAGGAACCCGTACATTCCCGCCGCACCGGCGAACCGCGCGACGATCAGCTCGAGTCGCCACGCGTCCCCCAGGGACGCCCCGGGGAAATGAAAGACCTCGGCCAGATAGAACGAGAAGGGCGGGAAGAAGTTGAAGAGCGGATACCCGAATCCCGCCATCAGGTTGTCGCTCCACCGCACCGGGAACCGCCCGCCGCCAAACGAGGCGTGGAATTCCGAGAGACGGACGAGAGCGTGCTGCATCTCGTGCGACACGAACCACTCGCCGCCGAGAAACAGCGGGAGGATGTAGAGGATCGAGAACGCGGCCAGGAGCAGCAGAAAGGCGGACTCCTCGCGGAGCCAGGGGAGTTGCGGCGGACGGGGCGCGGCGCTCATGCGCAACGAAAGGCGCGACGACGGCACACGGGATCAAACGCAAAGGCGGCCCGGCGCGCTTGGATGGCGTTTACGGGCATTCTCTCGCGAAGAAACCGGCGACGATCCCGAAGCGTGCCGTCACTCCGGCTTCGGCGGGGTGTCGCGAAGCGCGCCGGAATCGTGGCCGGCGGTGTCATTGTCGATGCGGGGGTCGGGAACGCCGAGGTTCCGCTTGATGTCGAGCAGGTCCCGCATCTGGCCGGGCGTGAAGCGGTTCGGCGTCCGGCCGAACTGCGTCGCGATGAGAAGGGTGCGGCAGTACGCTTCGACGATTTCGATCTTGAGGTATGCGTCCTCCACCGAGACGTGGCTCCAGGAAACGACGCCGTGGTTCGCCATCAGGACGGTGTTGTGGTCCGCGCAGTGTTCGGCGACCTTGCGCGCCATCGCGATGGTGCCGGGGGTTTCGTACGCGGCCAGGGGGACTTCGCCGACGAAGAGTTCGAACTCCGGCAGAATACCGGTGGGAGGCGTCGTTCCCGTCGCGGCAAAGGCGGTCGCGTGGGGCGGGTGGGCATGGACGCATGCCACGGCGCGGGGCTGGACCTTCATGATCTCGAGGTGCATGAGGATTTCGCTGGTCCGCTGTCTGGCGCCGGCCACCCGGTCGCCGTCGAAATTCACCATGCAGCAGTCGTCGGGCCGCATAAAGCCCTTCGACACCTGCGTCGGGGTGCAAAGGGCGAGGGTCTCTCCGACGCGGATGGAGATGTTGCCCCCGCTGCCATCGACGTACTCCCGCGCCCAGAGACGCCGGCCGACATCGACGATCTGTTCCCTGCGGTTGCGGTTGGCGGGCGAATCGTAGAACGCTTCGGCGCTTTCCGGCGGATCGGTCCAGGGAGGACCGGGCGCCGGGACGGGATCGTGGCAAAGCACCGGCGGAACCGGAAAGAACGCGCGATGATTCGACAGACTCCCGGCGTCTCCCGCGCTGTCGTTCTCTCTCATGGGTGCCGCCTGCCGTCGAAGGTGTCCGATCCGCCGACACCTGACAGGGGGCGCCGTCGCAGATCAAGCACATCGTGGGCGGGAGCGCGGAGCGATGGAATCACCCCACCAGGTAGCGGACCACGCCGTGGATGGTCAGCAGGACGACGAGGTAGAGGAACAGGATGCCTCCGCCGTTCTGGTACGTCAGTTGGAAGACGCTCTGGATGACGATCATCGAGCCGGCAAGCCAGACGCATCCGGACAGAAGGAACATCAGGGGGGTGGGGAACATGAGAAGCGCGATGGCGATGCCGGAGACGATGTAGAGCAGCAGCGCGCAAAGAGCGCAGCGCGGCAGCGACTCCTTCTCGCCGGAATCGCCGAGACGGTTGACCACGAACCACATCGCCAGGGTGTTGACGAGAAGGTTCAGCGGGCCACCGATGGCGAAGTGCTGGGGGCGGAACGTCCGAACGAATTCCTGAAAGTTCTCCATTGGTCCGTTCTCCTTCGCGGAATCGGCGGCCCTGCTGAATCCGTCAGATCGGGGAGGCGACGACGGCGTAGCCAACGCGCCCGCCGACGTAGCCCTTGCGGTAGTACACGTCGTCGACGACGTAGTACGTGATGCCGTTGATCGTCCTGATCTCGTACCCGTCGGGAAGTTCGTCGACGGTGATTCCGACGGGAGGCACGATCACCGTGTAGGTCCATGCGCCATCGACGTAGGCCGGCTGGTAGTAGTAGCCGCCGTGGTAGTAGTAGGACGTGCCGCCGTAGGAGACGGACGCGTAGCCGGCGGGAAGCGTCCTGACGGTGGACCCGACACGCACGGCGCCGCGATAGCCCGCCGCGCCGGAGACCTCGGCCGAGCGGTTCACGTTCAGTTGGCCGTTGTCGACCGATGCGTTGCCGCGGGCGGAAACGGTGCCGCCGTTGGGCCCCGTCGCTTCGCGGTTCCAGTCGACCTCGCCGTTGTCGCGGGAGACCTCGCCGGAGCTCGTGGCCGTGCGCCCTCCCGGGCCGGTCACCTCCCGGTCGTAGCTCGCCTCGCCGTTGCTGCGGGTCAGTTCGCCGGAACTGGTGGCGCTGCGTCCGCCGGGGCCGGTGACTTCCCGGTCGTAGTTCGCCTCGCCGTTGCTGCGGGTCAGTTCGCCGGAACTGGTGGCGCTCCGTCCGCCGGGTCCGGTGACTTCGCGATCGTAGTTCGCCTGGTTGTTGGAGATGCTGAAGCTGCCTTCGTCGGTGGCGGTTCTTCCGCGGGCGCCGGTGGCTTCGCGGTTGTAGCTCGCCTGGCCGCCTCCGGTCTGAACCCGCGTGGAACCGTAGGCCGACCGGCCGGAGGGCGCAGTGTACGTCGAGTTCCGCGTCGTGGTGTGCTGGGCGCTATTGAACGAGTTGCGCTGTACGGGCTGCCGGGACTGCACGGAAGGACTGGAATGATAGCTGGACTGGCGGACGGAGCCGTAGGAGCCCGTGCTGGCGCGCGAGACCCTTGCCCCTCCGCCGCCGCCGCCGCGCATGGCGCCGCGCGCCCATGCGTCGCCGACCAGCACGAAGGCCAGCAGGGCGCTCGCAAGGAGTATGGTTCTGCCCGAAGTCCATGTTCTGTTCGTCATCGTCGTTCTCCTTCTTCGCGGTGCCGCCGACGGCGGGGGTTTCACTCGACCTTCAGTACTGCCTGGAACTCACTCGACGAGTTCGAACTCGCCTGGACGCCATGTCTTGTCGAACCAGGGATCGAGCGGACCGTAGAGGCGAAGAAGAACGTACCACCCCTTCGAAGGAACGGTTTCGATCCAGTTCGCTTCCTTGCCTGCGGGCGCACTGGGGGCGAAGTAGAGATCGACCGAGCCGTCGGCGTTCTCGACGAGGTCGTCGCGCTTGTTGTTCTTGCTCGGGAACTTCTGGCCGGTCTGCAACTCGGATCGGGTCTGGGGGTCGTAGGCCACCACGGACCAGAAATCGGCGGCCGGCACGTTGGCGGGGATGTTCAGCTTGTAGGTCTTCGCTCCGTCCAGATACTCGCCGCTGGCATCGACCGCGGCGTAGGCGTACTGCGAGCCCTTGCCGACCATCTTCATGGCCATCGCCGGGGTGTTCACGGTGGCCTGGTAGAAGAAGAGCGTGCGGGCATCCAGATTGCGGCCGCCCTCGCCGTCGTTGTTCAGCCACCGGTAGTCGGCGCCGACGAAGGCCGTGCCCCACGCGCTGCCGGGATAGTAGGGTACGCCGTCGAGACGGGGGCGGAACACGATCGCCCGCGCGGTCGCGTTGCCGATGGCGACGGCTTCGGTGAGGATCTTCTTCATGCGGGCGTCGGGGGCGAAGGGCTTGCCCTTCTCGATGCCGATGGAGGCGAAGAGTCCGAGCAGTTCGGGCTCCCACATGGACGCCGGCTCGCGTTCGATCACGGTGTGCAGCTCTTCGTAGAATTCGAAGTCGTTGGCGTGGATCGTGTTGAACGGATGACCCGAACCACTGATGAATTCCATTTCCGGCGGGCTGGCGGCCTGGGCCAGAGGATACACCTTGAGGCCGTTCTCGAAGGAAGCGGTTGCCGCGTCCGGCTTGCCGTCCACCAGGAAACCGCGCAGAATGAGCAGATTGACGTAACTGGCGGACTTCGCGACGAAGTACTTCTCGCCGCCGACTTCCGCCTCCATTCCGCCAACGGGGGGATCGAGATCGCCGTCGTAGTCGGGGGGGAGAATCAGATACTTTCCGCCGGCTCCGCGATCGGGTCCCGGGGCTCCCATGTCGATGACGAACCGGAAATAGGCGTCGTCCACCGTGCCGGGCCCGCAGTTCGGCGGCACCTCGACGACCGTCGCGCCGTCCCTCTTCAGGTCGAGCATCGTCGCCGCGTACACCGTGTCGGTGTTTCCCGTCAGGAACAGGGGCGAGGAGTCCAGCAATTCGTCGAAGATGATGATCTTGTTCGAAGCGTCCACGCCCATTTCGATCACGCCCAGGAGCAGTCCTTCGATCGACGTCGCCGGAATGCCATTGAGAAAGACTTCCGTCCCGCGCAGGAGATCGAGGTTGTCGTACACCAGATCGACCGTCTCCGGCGTGGGTCGGCCGTCGTGGAACTTCAAGGTTCCGAGGCGGGTCTCCACCGTTTCGGGGGTCATGATCTTCGCTGGGATCGAGTGGTTATACCCAGGCGTCGCCTTCGTGGCGGCGGAGCGGGATTCCGGCGACTGCGCCGGGAGCGAGGTGGCTATCAGGCCGCCGATCGCAAGGATTGCCATTCGTCTGGAATTCATAGGTGATCTCTCGAGAATTGGGATGTGTCTCTATCAGCTCACTCCGCCATGCCTATTCCGGCATGGCGACGGGGTGGAAGTCGATCTGTTCCGCGTCTTCGGGGATTTCGGAGGCGAAGACAGCCTCGTCGATTTCATCGGCGTTCCCGACGCCCAGAAGCTGCTGGGTGTACTGCGGTTCGCCCGGCAGCAACTTGTACGTGATCACCATCTTGCGGGGGGCCGGCTTGTCGCCCATGGCGATCCAAAGCTGGTACTCGATGTCGGGGGCGATGAACGCGAGGTGGTGGCAGACTTCCTCGCCGACGTAACCCTCGCCGACGTAGAAGACCTCGTCGCATCCCTGCGTGAGCGCGTCGTACGGGTTCGCGGAAAGCAGGTCCGCGGCGGGGACGCTCATGCCGTACTTCTCCAGGAGCATGTCGATCGTCTCGTCGATGGTTCCCGGGGCGGGAATGCTGGCATAGACGTTCTCGTCCCTGTCCAGGACGGTCAGCGTCGAGCCGTCCTTCCACAGCGTGCGGTTGGTCAGGTCGCCGGTGATCTCCATCTTGAGCTTGTCGGGGCGAACGACGGTCACCTCGCGAACGTGGGCGAACTGGAGCTTGAGCCCGTCGTCGTGGACGTCGTCGATGGTGTCCGCCACGCGAAAGACGGCGCTCGTCCTCCCCTGCAGGTTGTCGCTCATTGCGCGAAGGAGGGTGTCGGCCTCGGGATCGATGGCCGGTTGCGCCTGAAGCGTGCCGACGAGGAGAAGAAGCGGCAGAAGAACGCCCGCTCCGATGCTGTTGCCTTTGTGTCTCATGATCGTGCGTCCTTCCGTTTCGGGTCGTGGATTGGCAGATTCAGCTCTCTTCTTCGGGCTTCGCTTCGGACGGCT
>JAJFLJ010000203.1 GCA_021772755.1 Candidatus Sumerlaeota bacterium | reverse complement strand
AAGGTCCATGTGGCGGCCGGCCAGTCGGTCCTGGAAGGCGACGTGCTCGTCGACATCGAATAGGCGCTTTACCGACACGAGGAGTCGTCCCGTGCTTGAGTTCATCCGGATATTCTTCATCAACAGCGTTTTCGGAACCTTCCAGATAGCCAATCTGATCATGATCGCCATCGGGTGCGTGTTCATCTGGCTGGCGGTCACGAAGGACTACGAGCCGCTGCTGCTGGTGCCGATCGGCTTCGGCATGCTGGTCGGCAACATCCCCTTCACCGAGGGAATGGGAATCGGGTATCGCGAGGAGAACTCGGTCCTCAACATCCTGTATCACGGCGTGCGGTACGGATGGTTTCCGCCGCTGATCTTCATGGGAATCGGCGCGATGACGGATTTTTCCGCGCTGCTGTCGAATCCGAAGCTGCTCTTTCTGGGGGCGGCCGCGCAGGCCGGAATCTTTCTGACGCTGCTCGGGGCGTTGTTTCTCGACTTCACGCCTGCCCAGGCCGGCGCCATCGGCATCATCGGCGGCGCGGACGGGCCGACGGCCATCTTCCTCTCGTCCAAGCTGGCGCCCGACCTGCTCGGAGCGATCGCCGTGTCGGCCTACTCCTACATGGCGCTGGTGCCCGTCATCCAGCCGCCCATCATGCGTCTGCTGACGACGAAGGAGGAGCGGCTGATCCGCATGAAGCCGCCGCGCCAGGTGACGAAGCGCGAGAAGGTTCTCTTTCCCGTGATCGGTTTCATCGCGTCGGCGTTCATCGTTCCCGGGTCGCTGAACCTTCTCGGCATGCTGTTCTTCGGGAACCTGCTGAAGGAGTCGGGCGTGACGGAGCGGCTGGCGAACACGGCGCGGACGGTGCTGATCGATTCGGTGACGATCCTGCTGGGCTTCAGCGTCGGGGTCAGCACCGAGGCGCAGAGTTTCCTGAAGGGCGATTCCATCAAGATATTCGCGCTCGGGGCGCTCTCGTTCATGATCGCGACGGCGTGCGGTGTTCTCTTCGCGCGGTTCATGAATCTGTTCCTGAAGGGCGACAACCGGCTGAATCCGCTCATCGGAGCGGCGGGTGTCTCGGCGGTTCCGGACTCGGCGCGCGTGGTGCACCAGGTCGGCCAGGAACACGACAAGAGCAACTTCCTGCTGATGCACGCCATGGGGCCGAACGTGGCGGGCGTGATCGGCTCGGCGATCGCGGCGGGCGTGCTCTGGTCGGTGCTGGCGAAGTAGAGCGCGCCAGAAGCGGCGTGGAATCCGACCGCGCGTGCATTGTGAGCGTTCGGGGGACAGGTGCCTTGGCAGCCAGAAGACCCTGCGGGGCGATTCGGGTTTTCCGGATCGAACCCTCGCATTCCCCTGTGCGGCATCCACAGGCCCGGAAGCCCAGGCCGGTCGCCATCGGGTCGCCGTGATGTGCCCCGAAACGGCAACAGGAGAAGAAAAGCCCCCCGGGGCGTTGAGCCTCGGGAGGCGGATTCTGCGAAGGTGGAAAATGGTCGGGGCGACTGGATTTGAACCAGCGACCTCTCGCACCCCAAGCGAGTGCGCTACCAGGCTGCGCCACGCCCCGACCGGTCACGAAGGGGACGCAGCCTTTGAACCAATGCCTGCCGCGTCAAGGGGGATTGCCGGTGGGATGGCGATTCTCTCGCGGGCCTGGGCGGTTTTCCCGATTTCGAGGCCAAAGACTCCCCGATCCGAACCCCGGCAGAGGCTCATTGTTGGGAGATCGTTTGTTCTTTCCCTCCGAATGCGCGCTTTTGCTCATCTTCTCGCGAAAAATTTCAAATAGGATTGACTTGGGGGTCTCCTGGTCTATGGCTGTTGCCGCGTCAGGCGGTCTCTCCGCCTCCACCCCGATCACGAGAAGGACGACCGGTCATGACTTCCCCATCCAAGGGACTTCTCCGTCGCAACGAAGGCTCCCGCCGCGCCTCCGTTCTCTATCAGCTCTGGCGCGAGGGCCCGATTTCCCGCGGCGCTCTTGCCGACCTGATGGGGCTGAATCTGCCCACGGTGTCCTCGATCGTGCAAGACCTGATCAAGACCGGCGAATTGATCGAGGAGGGGTTCGCGACTTCCACGGGCGGCCGCAAGGCGCAGCTGCTCGACGTCAACCCCAAGTGCGGCGGGGTGGTCGCCGTGGAATTCAGTTCGCGGGGAATCCTTTCCGCGTCCAGCGACATGAAGGGCCGTCTGCACAACCACGTGATCCGGCCCTGGAACGTGGCGGCCGGCAAGAAGGCGACGCTGGACGCCATCGTGGAGGCCATCGAGGACCAGAAGTCCTTCCTGAAGGAGGACGAGGGGCTTTCCCTCGCGCGCATCGGCGTCGCCATCAGCGGTCTTGTGGACGAGGACAACGGCATTTCGATCTCCTTTCCCCGTTTCGAGGAATGGAACAAGGTCGATATCGTCACCTACCTGAAGAAGAAGTTCAAGGTCCCCGTCGACATCTCCAACCACGTCATCGGCACCACGCTGGCCGAGAGCATCTTCGGGCGTTTCCGCGAGCACCGCAACTTCATCTACGTGCATCTCGGGCCGGGGCTGGCCATCGGTCTCGTCGTCGACGGCCACGTCTATCGCGGCAGCAAGAGCACCGTGGGCGAGTTCGGCCACATGACCGTCGACGAGAACGCGCCGATCTGCTACTGCGGCAATTCCGGCTGTCTGGAGACCGTGGCGAGCGACTGGGCTCTGGTCCAGCAGGCGGAGCAGGCCATTCGCGAAGGGGTCCAGACCCACGTTCCCGAACACGTCGACGACACCGGCAAGATCACGCCGGCCGCCATCTTCAGCGCCGCCGACATGGGCGACCGCCTCGCCGCGAACATGATCGACAAGTCGGGCCACTACATCGGCACGGCACTGGCCGGCATCGTGAACGTCTTCGCGCCGGAGGCCATCGTCTTCGGCGGTTCGATGTCCGAGGACGGCGAGCGCCTGATCAAGGCCGTGCAGGCGACGATCAAGCGCCGGGCGCTGGAGCCGCTCGAACACGACATCCTCGTGGATCTCGGAACCTTCGGTCTCCAGTCCGGCGTCTTCGGCGCCGTCGCGATCGCGCTGCACACGCACTACAGCTCGTTCGAGGACTGACCAGCCCCGCGTTCGCGGTTGCGGGCGGCGACGCGTTCGCAGAGTTCCAGGATGCAGAGTTCCGGTCCGCTCTCCAGCGGCCAGTCGCACTGCTCGCGCACCGGCGCGGCCGCGTTGCGGGGTGCGGCGGAAACCGCGCAGCGCTTCAGAAACCTCAGATCGCATTCCGAATCGCCGATGCCGGCCATGCGTGTCGTCGGAATGCCGGTGTAGCGCGCGAGCCAGTCCAGCGCCGTGCCCTTGTTCACTTCCTGCGGCAGGAAATTCAGCACCGCCGGCGTCTTGTCCACGGTGTAGCGGTCCTTCCACCGCAACGTGAAGGGTCCGGCGCGCTCCGCGAGATCGTCGATCGTCGCGGGGTGGCGGGGATAGAGCGTGAGCTGGCAGAGCTTGCCGGCCTCGATGAGGACCTCGCTCTCGATGTCGCTGAACTCGCGCTCCGCCGCATCCAGGAGCTCCTCGTACCGGCGGTGATCCTCCGCCGTATAGTCGGGGTGGACATGGTGGACCTGCGTGACGGGGTCCCAGAGTACCGCTCCGAATTCCGCGATGCTCGGCAGCGTCGCGGCGACGGCCTGGGACATGGCCTGGATATAGGGGAGCGGCCTTCCCGTGCAGAAGACGAGGCGCGGGATACTGGAATCGCGCTCCGCCTCGCGGTTGCAGTGGGCGACCTGGCGGCAGACGTCCAGGTTCAGCGGCTTGCGACCGCCGCCGGTGAAGCAGCCGTCGATATCGGCGACGATGA
>JAJFLJ010000202.1 GCA_021772755.1 Candidatus Sumerlaeota bacterium | reverse complement strand
CGGCGATATTGTGCCGATCGATAAGGTCGAGGTCGTACTGAGAGTTCGCGAGAATCTGCTGCGTGAGTATCCACTGTCCGCCACCGAACTAGCAAGGACGGTACGCGCCGCGTACCCGGCCGCTACGACGAACAGAATATGGGACGCAATCCGAGACAGCGGACTCAAGGATAACCAGGACTACGCCGCGTACAACTTTCGCAACAAGAAGCAGGAGGATGATTTCAGGGCGACCGGGAGACTCCCGAAGAGCATACCCTCAATCTACAACCCGAGGGCCGTGGATTTCTTGGTCAACGTGCTGAAGTCTACGCGAGAAAACACTTGAGAAGGATCTTCGTTGATCATGAGTCTGGTGATCCTTACAGCAACCGATCCTTTTCGTTCGACACCTGATACCTCACGGGCTTGGAGAGCTTCTCGATCACCCCTCTCTTCAACAGTTCCTTGAGCCATGTGTTGATCTGGGCTCTTGAAACCTTCAGCAGATCCGCTACCTGGTCGGCATTCTTTGGGTCTCTAAGCTCATCGCAGAGAATCAATGAGACCGTGTCCATTAGGCGATCCGCCGCAGCCATAGAACCTTGCCCCTTTGAGACAAGAGCATTCTCGCTGTTCGGTACTTTGTTGCGCGGATACTCTGCGGGTTCCTCTCTGATTGGAAATCCAAGCTGAACCCCATGAACGGGCCTATTCTCCTCTTGAACGGCTTTCCTGATGGTATCCAGGAGTTCATGTCCGGCTTGTGGCTCAGGCCAATGCTTCGCGCCTCGTTGAAGCAGGGCTGCGTTCCCTGGTCCGCATTGTGAGCCATTCCGTACAAATATCGGGGCGTAGTGATACTTCTCCAATTGCTCAATGGCTCCAGCCCATGTCCCACCTTTATTGAGGTCGGAGGTGACCACCAATGCCGCATCGGCGACGGCGTAGATCGCCTTGTTTCTCTGCATGGCGTGACCGACGTTGAACCCTGCGGATGGGTCGTATCCTGAGATTAGAACAAGCCTTCCTTGTTGAAGCGCTTCCCGGTTGGCTTTCGCCAAAGCCGCCTGCCGCAAACTATCCGCCATGACGCCGATCACGACTCCTCCGCTCATGAGGGCGCCTCCCATGGCAGAGCTGTCGATCCCTCGCGCTGCTCCCGAAACGATGGGTACCCTGGCTCCCGCTGCAACGGCACCAACATTCTCAGCATAGTTTTTCAGCTCTTCGGAGATCTTTCGCGATCCCACGACTGCCAACCCTCCTAGTTCGAGAAGAGTGGGGTCTCCGCAACCGTAGAGAACTGCAGGCGCAAGTTCCC
Organism: Candidatus Sumerlaeota bacterium; assembly: GCA_021772755.1. Taxonomy (GTDB): domain Bacteria; phylum Sumerlaeota; class Sumerlaeia; order SLMS01; family JAHLLQ01; genus JAJFLJ01. The sequence continues at coordinate 12,366 of JAJFLJ010000202.1, read as the reverse complement.
GTAGTTTTGATCGCAAGCGCTTCGGATACGAAGGGTCTGCCCTGCTGACCACCCAGATGGAGCGTTTTCGCCATTCGGTTAGCGCCTGCCCCAGAAGAAAACCGCGGTTGAGAAGAGATTCCATTCGCGTCCTGTCCAGCCGTGGCGGAAGCTTCGCCAGAATTCCTGCGAACTCGGGACCGAGCAGATCTTGCGGCTGAAGCTCCAAGGAGTGCAGGCTCCGAGCGAGGATATTGTAGTCCTTGAGCGACAGAATCTGGGAAGAATCAGCCTTCCTGCTTACAATCAGGGGTGCCGTAAGCAGCAAGATGGCCTTAGCGTTGTCAGAGATTTCGTGCATTTCTAGCTGTTGGATGTGGAGGCGAGAGCCATCGGATAAACCGGCCCAGAGCCAGCCTCCCGAAGCCGTCAATCAGCAGGACGAGGTCGTCACGATCCAGCTCGCTCCCGGGCAGGGGACGGACGACGTGCTGCAGATTCTCCGCAGCGGCGACAAGTTCGAGACGAACGGCTACGTGACGCAGGCGTTCGAGCTGCACCAGACCGCGGCGCTGGAGATGAAGTACTTCATCCAGCAGGCGGTGGAGCAGGAGAAGGGCGTGGTTCGCGGCGTGGCGACGAAACCGGCGGACGGATCGGCGCCGCGCTACTTTCTGGTGGTGACGACGACGCGGGAGCAGATGCCTGGCATCGGCGAGACGATTCGGGCGCTGGACGTGCCGGGGCTGGTGAACCGCCAGGGTTCGGTGCGCCGCGCGATCCGGGTGAAGTACCGCCGCGCGTCGGACCTGGGGGCGATTCTGAAGAGCACGCGCCTCTCGAAGGTCTCGAAGGTCTTCGCCGACGACCCGACGAACACGCTGTACTACGACGACAGCGAGTACGTCGCGAACGCGGCGGAGGACTACGTGCGGTTCTTCGACGTGCCGATTCCGCAGATCGAGTTCGACGTGCGGATCGTCGAGGTCCGCGAGGACGACGCCGGAAAGGTCGGCCTGGACTGGGACGCGTGGAAGCGCACGGTGGGCGGACAGTTCGACGTCACGGGCAACTACTTCGAGGGCGGCGACCAGTTCGTGCGGCTCGACACGCTGATGACGATCGACGCGGCTGCGCTGGCGAGCTTTCTGAACTACACGGTGCAGACCGGCAACGCGGAGCTGGTGCAGCGCTCGCGCATCAACGCTTCCAACCTGAAGCCTGCGGTGATTTCCGACCGGAAGCGCGTACCCTACGTCGACTATGTCCGGAGCGAGAGAAGCCCCGATCTGCTGACCGAGACGAACCGCCGCGTCGATGCCTACGAGGAGGCGGACGCCGACGATCCCGATCTGAACAACTACCGCGTCGTCTCGATCGTCCCCTCCGTGACGAACCGGCTCGAAGACCTGGGTTCCGACGAAGAGGGCATCTATATCGCCATCCAGCCCGTCATCGGAACGGAGAGCGTCACGGCGGACATCGACATCTCGGTCAACAGCGTGACGGGCTACGACAGCCTCGGACGGCCGATGGTGACGGAGCAGGACCTGACGAACCAGTTCACGCTTCAGGACGGCCGGCAGATCCTGCTGGGAACGCTGGAGCGCGAAACGTCGGTCGAGACGCGCAGCGGCATCCCGGGACTGCGCGACATCGCCGTGCTCAAGTACCTGTTCAGCGTGAAGACCACGCGCGCGGAGAGCTCGCGCCTCTTCATCCTCGCGACGCCGACGTTCTCGGCCACGGGCTACGATGCGAAGACCATCGACGAGCAGAAGACCACACCGACGCTCCGCATCGTGGAGCGGGACGTGGTGCTCGACGATGGCGGCACGAAACTGCCCCCCGGACTGTAGGCCGCTCGGGGGAAACACTCCTCAGCGAATGATCCAGAGGTCGGGGTTCAGCGTCTTGGCGGTGCCGTCGTAGAAGGTGCGGGCGCGGTTCCAGGCGCGAAGGCCGATCTGCGATCCCATGATGCGGCCGGGGAAGTCGTCTGCTCTGGGATGAATGCCGCCGTAGAGACGCGAGATGCCCGATTCGTCGGCGGCGTCGTAGTAGGTGGCCCACTGGAGGACGACGGTTTCGCTGGGGCCCTCCTCGAAGACGAGGAACTCGTTGGCGGTGCATTCGAATTCGCCGAGCCCGCCGGGAAAGTACATGGAGCCGGTGAAGGCGGTCATGATCTCGGCCGCCGCGCGGCTGAAGGTGGAATGGCCCGACACGTAACCCGCGAAGGGGGGCGTGACGAAGGTGTCGCGCTGGTAGGGAACCCAGTCGGTCGCGAGAATCCACTCCACGCCGGTGTATTCCGTCTCGGGATTCTCGGGGACGCCTGGCCATGCCAGCACGGCGATTTCGCCCACTTCGCCCGCGAGGTGCGCGTGACGCTGGCCCGGCGCGGCGGATTCCGGCGTGATGACTTCGATCACGCCGGGTTCGAGCAACAGTCCCGAGGGATGGTAGGAAGGCTGAAGGGGGTCGGAGGACTGTCCCTTCTCCGCCATGTAGCGGATCGCCGTGATGGGGCGCACGTAGTCGTAGTGGCCCTTGATGCCCCACGCGGCGACGGCCGCGTCGTAGACGGCTCCGTTCATCGCGAGGTAGAGTTTGATGTCCCACTCCAGATCGTCGATGATGGGGCCTTCTCCGCCGATGCGCCTCTCGTCGATGTTGTCGGTGACGTAGTTCGCCAGCGTGTTCCAGTGACCGGGAGGCGTTTCGGAGTCGGGGCCGTCGGCCCAGAACTCCGAGATGCAGCGGGCCCAGTCGCCGAGCTTCACGACGTTGGGGGCGTAGGGCGCACCGGTGAAGGGATTCATCGGATGCCCGGTGCCGTCGATGGTGCCGAGGGTGTTGTTGCCGATCGCGCCCGGACCGATGTCGATCGTCGCGGGAAGATCGGGGCTCATGACGCTTTGCAGGCGGACGACGTCGGCGAACATGTCGCGGTATTCGAGGTCCTCCTCGGGCGTCGCCGCGTAGGCGGGCGTTCCGATGTAGGGGGGCTTGCCGGGATCGAACCACACCGTCGGCGGCCCTTCGTCGAAGGCCGTCATGGCGAAGGGCGGAAGGCCGCCCCAATGGGGGCCGAGGAATTCCTGGACGGTCGTGGGGATGGGGTTTCCGCCCTGGTCCACCATGAATTCCAGGGAGAGGGGCTGCCAGCGGTTGGGGTCGGCGACGCCGGTGGTGCCGCCGGCTTCGACGACGAGCGGCGGGTTGCCCCTGCTGTAGCCGTTGTTGGGGGCGTATCCGTCCTGCTCGTTGGAGAGGTCGGCGAAGCCGTAGGCCTGGACGAGAATGGCGATGCGGTTGCCGAGCGCGGCGGGTGTCCTGCCGACGGTGGTGAAGTCGTCGGGATCGTGGCCCAGTTCCATCATCTTCGCCCGCAGTCGGGGAAGCGTGATGTCGCGCCCGGGGGAATCGCCGAAGCGCGCGTTGAGAATGCGGTAGCACGCGTAGCTGAGGGTTTCCTCGCGGGCGTCGCGAACGTTCGCGACGTCGGGCGCCTCTTCGTCGAGGAGATAGGTCATGGCGGTGTCGTCGTAGACGGCCCAGGAGTCCCACATGGCGATCGAGGTGTGGAAGAGGTTGCGGGCATGAACGGTGGGGCGGGCGAAGTCCTTGCGGACGGCTTCGAGGAGCTCCTCGTTCCACTGGCGGGCGGCGTTGTGTTCGCTGCCGGCGAAGGCGGTCCGGACGAATGCCGGACAGAGGAGCAGCAGAAGGGGAAGGGCGACACGAAGCATGGGACCGACTCTTTCGGATCGATTGGGAAGGCGCAGTCCCGCGTTCCGCCGCCAAGGTGGTCAATCCCAAGGCGGCGTTCGTCAGAAGCCGGGGCGATCGGGTCTTGCCTCGCGTCGTCCTGGGCCGCAACTCTCCCCCGGCGCGGAGGAGTCGCCGTGAGAATCGAGGGCAGTCAGTTCGTCATCCGGACGCCGGAACCGCGGGACCGCGAGAGTCTCGTACTTCACGCCAACGACCGCGATATCTGGATCAATCTGATGGACAGGTTTCCGCATCCCTACACGGCGAAGGACGCGGACGAGTTCATCGCGGTGGCCGGCAGGCTGGCGGAGCTGAACGGCCGGGAGATGGCGGCGGGAATCGAGGTGGAGGGGGAACTCGCGGGGTCCATCGGGGTCTTTCCGGGAAGCGATGTGCATGCGCGGGTGGCGTCGATCGGGTATTGGCTCGGCCGAAGATTCCAGGGCCGCGGCATCATGACGGAGGCAGTGGGTCTGTGGGCGGACAGGCTGTTCGCCGATCCGCACTGGATGCGCATCGAAGCGGACGCGTTCGGGTGGAATCCCGCTTCGCGCCGCGTTCTCGAGAAGAACGGCTTCGTGCGCGAGGGCACGCGCCGCAATGCGGTGTGGAAGGACGGAGCGGCGACCGACGCGATAGTGTACGGCCTGTTGAGAGAAGATCGCAAACGCGGAAAGGACGCGACATGACGACGGACACGACTTCCGGGACGAGGATCCCCGAACGCCACGAGATCGCCGAGCAGGACCGGTGGAATCTGGAGGCGATCTATCCCGCGCCGGAGGCATGGGAAGAGGACTTCGGACGGCTGGACGCGCTGCTGGCTCCGGTGCTGACACTGAAGGGAAAGCTGGACGGACCGGCGGCGCTGGCGGCGCTCTTCCGCGCGGAGGACGAACTCTACCCCATCGTCGAGAAGCTCTACTCCTACGCGCACCACCGCGAAGACGAGAACACGAAGGACCCCGCGAACCAGGCGCGCCAGCAGCGCATGGTGTCGAAGTACGCGCAGATCGGCGCGCAGACGGCGTGGATCGATCCGGAGATTCTCGCCCATCCCCTGGAGGACCTGGAGCGCTGGCGCGACGCGCCGGAGCTGGCGGACTTCCGACGGACGATGCGGGTGCTGATTCGCCGCAAGCCCCACGTCCTGGGCGACCGCGAGGAGACGCTGCTGAGCATGGCGGCGGAGATCTTCCGCGTGCCCTCGGCCACGTTCGGTTATCTGACGAACGCGGACATGACGTTTCCCGACGTCGTGGACGAGAACGGCAAGCCGCAGCCGCTCTCCAACGGACGGTACGTGACGTTCCTGGAGAAGCGCGACCGGGCAACGCGCCGGCGCGGGTTCGAGGCGATGTACGACACGTACAGGTCGTTCGAGAACACGCTGGCCTCGACGCTGGGCGGGTCGGTGAAGCTGCACAACTACAACGCGAAAATCCGCGGCTTCGATTCGGCGCTCGACGCGGCGCTGCATCCCGACGCCGTTCCGGCCAACCTGTATTCGACGCTGATCGACTCGGTCCACGAGGCGCTGCCGACGTACTACGACTACGTCGAGCTGCGGCGCGAGGTGCTCGGCATCGAAGACCTGGACATGTGGGACCAGTACGTGCCGATCGTGCCGGACTTCGACATCAAGGTGGACTGGGCGCAGGCGTGCGAGTGGGTGCGCGAGTCCTGTGCGCCGCTGGGCGCGGAGTACGCCTCGGGCCTGGAGGAGTGCTTCGCCGGGCGGTGGATCGACGTGTACGAGAACAAGGGCAAGCGCAGCGGCGCCTACAGCGGGGGGAGCTACCTGACGCAGCCCTACGTGCTGATGAACTACCAGGGCACGCTGGACTGGGTGTTCACGCTCGCGCACGAGCTGGGCCATTCGATGCACTCGTGGCTGGCGAACCGGGCGCAGCCGTACCGCTACGCGGACTACACGATCTTCGTGGCGGAGATCGCGAGCACGACGAACGAGGGGCTGCTGCACGAGCATCTGCTCGCGCGGACCGACGACCCGCGCTTTCGCGCGTATCTGCTGAACCACCTCTGCGACCAGTTCAAGGGCACGGTCTTCCGCCAGACGATGTTCGCGGAGTTCGAGCGCACGATCCACGAGATGGACGCGGCGGGCGAACCGCTGACGGCGCAGTCGCTCGGCGACGCGTACGAGAAGCTGAACGCGAAGTACTATGGCCCCGCCATCGACGCCGACGCGCGCATCCGGTCGGAGTGGTCGCGCATTCCGCACTTCTACTACAACTTCTACGTGTACAAATACGCGACGGGATTCTGCGCGTCGCAGGTGTTCAAGCGGCGCATCCTGGAGAGCGGCGACCAGCGCGACCAGTACCTGGACTTCCTGCGCAGCGGAGGCAGCGCCGACCCGCTGGACCTCGTCCGCACAGGCGGCGTGGACCTGACGGACCGCAAGGTGCTGACGGACGCCTTCGCGACGTTCTCCGCCGCGGTGAAGGAACTGCGCGGGCTGCTGACGGGCTAGCTGCGCCCGAGACGGAACTCGACGTATTCCTTCAGGGCGACGGCGTTGTTGTGCTCGGTGTCCCTTGTGGAATAGACGAACGTGACCGTTCCGGCGGCGACCTCGGCGAGCAGTTCCGCGACGCCGGATTCGTTTTCGTCCAGTTCCTCGAAGTACCGCCGGCGGAATTCGTCCCACCTGGCGGGATCGTGGCCGAACCACTTTCGCAGTGCGGACGTGGGCGACACGCCTTTCAGCCAGCGGTCGATGCGCGCGTCCTCGCGCTTCAGACCGCGCGGCCAGATGCGATCGACGAGAATGCGCCTCCCGTCGGAAGCGGCGGGTTCGTCGTAGGCGCGCTTGAGGCGGATGGTTACCGAACGATCCACAGGTCCCCCGCAGCGTCGAGCTTGACGATCGCGTAGCGCCCGGTTCCGGGGATCGTCGTTACTGCGCGCCCGCGCGGGACGCGCCGTCGATCATCCGCTGCACCTGAATCGTCCTGGGATTTTCGATGCCGAGATGGTCGTGGCAGAGCGTCAGGGCTTCGCGCGCGCGGATCATCGAACCGTTGCGGTCGCCGGACTGCCAGAGGGCGCTGGCCTCCGCGACAAGAGCGTCGATGCGGGCTTCGTGATTCACGGGTTCCACCGGAGCCGGAGCGGGCGGCTGGGCCACCACGGGCTGCGGCTGGGCGGGTCGGTAGTCGGCAGGGTCGATCTCGCGGTCGAGAAACACGCCGGCGGCCTTGCGCTGCGAGCCGTCGCGGAAGACGGCGAATTTCTTTTCGCCGGCGATCTTGACGACGTAGTCGCCCGCCTGAAGGTAGCTCGGCTGGGCGTCGTTCAGACTCAGCTCGATGCTGTCGCCGCCGTCGGTCGCGAAGTGCAGGACCGTCGTGCTTGTCCTGCGCGACGTCCTGACCTCCTCCTTGTAGACGAGCGTTCCAGTGAACTGGGCCTCCTTGAACTTCGCGCCATCGACGAGCGAGTTGATGCCGACGATCACCAGAACGGCGATCGCTCCCGTTCCGGAGAGCCAATAGCGAATCTTGTTCATCGTGCTCACAGTCAGTCGTCTCCTGGTCCGGGAACGTGCCCGGTGGAATCCATGCAGTGGTATTCTTCGGAGGCTACCCGTGCACCGGCACACTCCAAAGGCAAGAGAAACGACCGCCCGCTCAGGCAGCGCTTGACCGATTCGGCGGGCTCTGCGTCCTTGGGGACCGGCGCGGGAGACTGCACCCCCGGCCGGAAGCGAGGAGTCCTTTGAGCACGAACGTAAAACATCAGGCCGGACGGAACGACCCCTGTCCCTGCGGGAGCGGGCATAAGTTCAAGGTTTGCTGCGGAGCCCGGCGCGGCGTGACGCCGCACGGCCCGTCGAAGGTGTCGGCGGGGTACGTGGCGATGCTGGTGCTGGCGGCCGGCGCGATTCTGGCCGGCGGCGTGGCCGTCTTCGGACCGGAGAAGCAGGCGGAACCTGCGGCGGAGGCGGAAGTCGTTCCGAATCCCTACGCCTCTCCCGAACCCTGGCAGTACGACCCGGTCAGGAAGCAGCACTGGCATCCGGCGCACGGCCACTGGCACCCCGGCGAGCCCCCCGAAGACAAGGAAGCGGCGCTCGCCGCAGGGACAACGACCACGACGGTGACGGAGCTCCCCGCGCAGCCGCAGCAGTCCAGCCTGCCTCCCGGCGTCACCCCCGAGCCATGGCAGTACGACGCCGCGAACGACCAGCACTGGCACCCGGCCCACGCGCACTGGCACCCCGGTCAGCCACCGGCGGATACGGAAGCGGCACTTGCCGGAGGAACCACGACGACGACGACGACGATCATTCCCTCGCCGGACACGTCGGGTTCCTCCGAAACGCGCATTCCGTGGGAGTACGACGCGGTGAACGACCAGCACTGGCACGCGGGACACGGCCACTGGCATCCCGGCCCCGTTCCGGCGGACGCGGCCACCTCGAACTGATTCGACGAAGCACGGGCCGGAGCGCAGGCTCCGGCCCGTCGGGTCTACTTCTGGATTTTCGCCCGGTACGTCTCGCGGCTCGCGCCGGAGGTAAAGCCGTACTGCGAGTTCAGGAAGTCGAACTCGCTGAAGAGAGCCTCGGGATCCGCGACGTCGCCAAGCTCGCCTTCGGTAATATCGACGAAACCCCGCTCGCTGTACTTTCGGCGCCCCTGCTTCGCGCTCAGGTTGTACGTGCCGAGCTTGCTGCCCTTGTTCGGCTTTGCGGAGAGCTTGAACGAACCGCCGGACTCGACCGATCCACCGCGCACGACGAGCGGATAGCCCGAATCGAAGATGGTCGGGCCTGTCCACGAGCCGGGCTTCGGACTTTCGAGCGGAGACACGCCGAGAAAGAGCCCTTCCGCGACGGAGAGCGTCCCGACATCCGCCACGAGGATGGAGGAACCCTTGTGCAGCTTGGAGATTCCGACCTTCAGCCTGCCGCGCTGCTGGACAACGGCCTCGTCCTGGCCCTTCGCGATGATCGTCGCGGACACGCTGACCTGGACGCCTTGCGGGCCTCCCTTCGCGAAGGCCTCGGCCTTGCCCTTGAATCCCGCCTGAAGTGCGAACTTCGTCGTTTCGCCAAGGTAGCCGAAGTCGCTGTCGTAGAATTCCGTTTCCTGCGTCATCAGGCGGTGCCGGCCGACGACAGGGACCTCCACACCCACGACGAGCTTGTCGGGAAATGCGCTCACGAGGGCGAAACCGAAGAGCGTGCCGTCTGCGAACTCGAAGAGTTCGGGTTCGACCGTGGAGACCGTTTCGGTCTTCCGGTCGAACGCGACATACCCGTTCGCCGGCGACAGGTTCGGAGGCAGAAGGGAGGTCACGGCCGCCTCGTCGATATCGAGGAGCCCTTCCGCCGAGGAAAAGAAGAAGTCGTACACGATCCCCGCCGAAGCGGGCGTTGCCGTTCCCAGTCCCGCCAGCAATCCGACAGCTGCCATCCATCGAGCGACACGCGATTCGGTTCCCGTCATGGTCGTTCCCCTTGTGGTTGTGGAAATCGAATGGCGAGTGACTCGGGTGGCAACCTCCTGTCAATGGGACTGTCGAAGGGAGCGTGGCCCCGCCCCATACTCTTCGTGTCCATGCCCTCCGCCGTCCGTCCTGGCGCGGCGCGGCCCCGAATTCCGAACTTTCCTTTTGATTTCGCGGCGCCACTCCCGTCCGATCACCGGGTTCCGATGGGAACGAAAGGATCGTATCGCATGGGACTTCGCCTGCTGGCCGCCGGAGCGGTCGTCATTCTCTCGGGTTCGGCGTTCGCCGCGAAGCCGGGAACGTACTACGATGGCATCGACACCAGCTCCAGCGCCGCGCTGCGTTCGGACCTCGAAACGCTGCTCTCGACCGGTTTCGACCAGGTCACGTATGCGAACGCGTGGGACGCGCTGAAGGCCATCGACGAGGACGCCGGCGATTCGACGCGGGTCCTGCTGATGTACACGGGCGACTCGCGCCTGAAGACCGAGCAGTGCGGAGGCCCCGGGTGCGAGAATTCGAACCCCGAAACCGGCGAGTGGACACGCGAGCACCTCTGGCCGCAGTCCTCCTTCAACGGCGACGAACCGTCCTACTCCGACATCCATGCGCTCTTTCCCTGCGACCAGGACGTGAACAACGCGCGCGGGAATCTGCCGTTCGACTACGTGACGACGACGCCGGACTACACGACGCCGTCGGGAGCGAAGCGCGGTGGCGGAGTGTTCGAACCGCCCGACGCCGACAAGGGGCGCGTCGCGCGGGCGCTGCTCTACATGGACGTGCGGTACTTCGGCGGGACGGGCGAGTTCGACCTGGTTCTCGAAGACAGCCATACGCCGGTTTCCGGCGCGGGGCGAATGGGAAACCTGACGACGCTGCTGGAATGGCACAACGCCTTTCCGCCGGACGCCGCCGAGATCGCCCGCAACGACGCGGCGTACTGTCTCCCCCCGCCGCGTCCCGCGACGGAGCAGGGCAACGCCAACCCCTTCATCGACAACCCCGGCTGGGCGGACATCGTGTGGGCGGTGTCGGACGGCGACACGCTCTCGGTCGGATCGACGGACCGCGCGCCGGCGACGGCCGCGCCCGGAAGCGAAGTCCCCATGCTGACGCTGACGCTCACCGCATCGGGCAACGAATACGACCTGGAGTCGGTCGTCCTGAACAACAACGGCACCGCCGACGATTCCGAGGCCGGCGAAATCCGCATGTACATCGATGCGGGCAACGACGGAACGGTGACGACGGCCGATCCGCTGATCATGACGGACGCGTTCTCCGGCGGAACGGTGACCTTCGATCTTCGCAACCAGCGCATCGGAACCTCCGGTCGCAATCTGCTGTTCACGCTGGCGACGGACGGATCGATCGACGCCGGCGACACCGTCGCGATTCAGGTGGCGGCCAGCAGCATCGTGCAGTCCGCCACGTCCGGCGGAGCGGACACCGCGCCGGTGTTCTCGGCGATCGATTCCGGCACGACGACCATCGCGGGCGCGGGAAGCGGCGAAGTCATCGTTTCGGAGATCATGTACAACCCGAACTCCAACGAGACGGGCGCCGTGGAGTGGATCGAGATCTTCAACACGTCGACCAGCAACAACGCAGTCATGACGAACTGGACGATCAAGGACGAGGACGGAGCCGGCGGCACGTTCAGCATGACGCTGACGCCTCTGGAGGCCGGCGTTCTGATCCCGAGCGGGATGGCGGTCGTCGATTTCCAGGCCGCGTGGGGCGCGACGTTCCAGATCGCCCAGGTCACCGGCTTTCCGAGTCTGGCGAATAGTCCGGCTCCCGGCAACGAAGTGATCGAGTTGCTGGACGGCTCGCTGGTCTCCGTCGATACGGTGGACTACGACGACGCCGCGCCGTGGCCGTCGGACTCGCCGGACGGGCCGAGCGTGTATCTGCTGGATCCGTTCTTCGATTCGACGTCGAACGACAACGGCGCGAACTGGGCGCGGTCCCAGGCGGCGGTGGACGGCGCGTTCGTGAATACGGTCACGCTGCTCTTCGATGGAACGGATACCGGTTCGCCGGGAGTGGTGGCCGCCCCGTCGCTGCCGGTGGCGCTGGACGCGTTCGTGATCGAGTAGCGCGCGCGGCGCGCTACTCGAACTTCAGAACGCCGTATCGCGACGGGTCGTAGAGCCCCGGCGCCCACTCGGAGCGCGCCGGTTCGCTCTGCTGGCGGTGGCGCCCGATGTTGACGGCCCACCGGTCGCCGGGCCCGGGGGCGGTTTCCGCGGTCATTTCGTCCCACGGAATCCGCATCTCGATCGCCCAGTGGTCCTCGCCGACGACGATCTCGCTTTCGTAGACGCTGGTGAAGTATTTGTTCTCGATGTGGCGCGGCAGCGAATTGAAACGCGTTCCCGCGACGTTCTGGAAGAGGCGCGAGTAGAGGCTGCCGGTATTCTGGGGATCGAAGAACAGCTCGAAGTCGTCGTCGCTCCACGTCAGGGGAATGTCGCCTTCCGCCGCCGCGCGCATTCCGGAGGGATTCGGTTCGCCAAGCCACGCGGCGACATAGAGATAGTCGTCGTCGTACAGGAACCGCACGCTGGTTCGAACGTGGGCGGGATGGAAGTCCTCGACGGGAACGGCGGATTTCCAGGCGGCTTCGTCGAAACGGCCGTCGATGGCGACGTCGCCCGACCGGCGAACCGCGGACGCCACCGGGGGAACGAAGATGCGGTGGGTGGCCTCGAAGGTGTACTCCTGTTCGAGGCGGATGTTCGTCGGCAGGACCGAGGAGTCCGTCTTCGCGAGGACTTCGCGGCGGCGGTACTCCTCTTCCCACTCGCGCGAAACGACGCCGCTGCGAAGGCGGTCCGTCGCGGAAACGTGCAGCACCGGCATCGCGGAGTTGCCCGGAGCCGATCCCGTCGTCAGCAGGAACTCCGGCGACGTGGACTCCTTCGGCCCCAGCTCGACCCACTGCTGCAACGGCTCGATCGCCACGTCGGTCCCGCGCGGAATCTCCCAGCGAAGATCGTAGACGCGCGGCTCGTCGAGGTCGTTCGAGAGTCCGATGGAAACCATCCTCTCGAACGCCGCGCCGACTTCCCATTCGGGAATGCGGATTCGGCTGTCGTTCAGGGAGTAGCGCGGAAC
>JAJFLJ010000201.1 GCA_021772755.1 Candidatus Sumerlaeota bacterium | reverse complement strand
AGTCCTCGATTCGATGTGCATACACACTTGCGCCAGTGTGTATGCCACGGCTCTCTGGTCAAGACGAAACCCCGGTCCTCCGCCGCCACGCGGGCAGCCACGGCAGGGCCACCAGCAACAGCACGGCGGGCGTCAGCATCCACCGTGCGAAGAGGTCGCCGTGGCGTCCGTAGAAGGAGTGCCCCGCGCGGGGGTGAATATCGCCGGTCAGGGTCGCGACCTCCATCGTGGCGGTCCGCTCCCCCCCGGCGATGATTCCCCGCGCGTCGATCAGCGCCGAGATGCCCGAGTTCGTGCAGCGCACGACGGGCTGGCGGTTCTCGATCGCGCGGAGGACCGCGAACGTCTGGTGCTGGAGGGGCTGCTGGCGCTCGCCATACCAGCGGTCGTTCGTCAGGTTCGCGATGAAGCGCGACCCGGCGGCGCCGCGACGAACGAAGTCGGGGAAGAGAATCTCGTAGCAGATCACCGGAAGCACGGGGCCGCCCGGCGCGTCGAGCGTCGCCGACTCCTCTCCGGCAAGAACCGACCGCGCTTCCGGCAACCATTCGCGCAGAACCGGAAAGCGCTCCTCGAAGGGCAGGTACTCGGAGAACGGCATGCGGATGTTCTTGCGGTAGGGCTCCGAAACGGAGCCGTCCGGAAAAACGATTCCGGCGGTGCTGTAGTAGCGCAGCTTGTCGGACTCGCGCAGGCGGGTGAACTCGATGTCCTGAACCAGGAACGGCGTTTCGTGCAGCGCCTGGATCTCGCGAATCGCGTCCATGTACTCCGGGTTGAACGCCGGCGTGCGGCTCGCGAACGCGCCCGCACCTTCCGGCCAGATCACCAGGTCCGGCGAGGCGTCGAGCGCTTCGAGGCTCAGACGCTTCAGCGTCTCCGCCGTCCTCGCCTTCGTTTCGACATCCTTGTTTGCGACCTTCAGCGGCGCGACCGGCTGCACCAGGGCGATGCGAACGCTCTCGGCATCCTCCGTCGGGGCGTAGCGCTTCATCGCCCACGCGCCGTAGCCCAGATGAGTCGCAATGCAGACAGCGGCCGCGCCCGTTCCCCACGCCGCGCGGCGCCGGTCGCGCGCCATCGCTCCGCGAATCGCGACGGCGATCGCCACGGACGCGCTCGCCACCAGGAACGTGACGCCCGCGGTGCCGGCGATGTCGGCGAACTGGAGCACGACGGGCTGGCGCGAGAACCCCAGCGGCAGCGCGATCGGAAAGGGCAGCGGCATCCAGAACTCCACCATCGCGTAGAGCGGCGGCACGAGCAGCCAGAGCGGAAGCTTCGTGCGGTCGGCCATCCAGCGCGCCAGCGGCAGGAAGATGGCGAGCTGCGCGCCGATCGGAACCGCGATCGCGAGAAACAGCGCGAAGGCGGCGGCGTACCCGAACTCGAAGAACGTGTGAAGAGCGTCGAACAGCCACGCGTAGATGCCCGTCGCGATCATCAGTCCCGTCCAGAAACCCCAGCCGAAGAGCGCGCGCCTGCTCTTGCACGATTCCAGAACGAAGTACAGCAGCGTCACCGCGAACCAGAAGATCCACGGAACGGCGACGGCGGGATCGACCAGCTGGTAGATCAGCGCGGTCGCGTGGCAAAGCGGCAGCACGGGGCCGATGCGGCGCTTCCATGCCAGCACGACCAGCGGCGCCAGCAGCGGCAGCTCGATCCAGACGATGGCGGCCTTCTGGCTCGCGCAGACCACCAGCAGCAGGTGGACGAGGGTCAGGGACGCCAGAATCGCGGGAACGATCCGCCGGTCGCGGCGCGAAAGTCGTTCGTCCTCCGAATGTTCGGCGTCGTTGTCGCCCATGGATCGGTCCGCTCCGCCTGTTGGTGTCGCGGCCGGCGGGCGTGGTGGCAAGAATCAAGACCCGCCCGCGGGCGCCAGAGTCACTTCGACGAGGTGCGGGAAGTACTCCTCGAACTCGATGTACGTCAGATAGAGCACGCGTCCGCCATCGCCGGCCAGTTCGGGGTGGTCCTTGCCGGCGTAGAGAAGCGGCGCGTAGGGCGGCACGTAGTCCAGCTTTCCCTGGCGGCACTGCCAGAGCGTCGTCGGTTCGCTCCACGGCCCCCAGGGATTCGGCGCCGTTCGCGCCACGATCCGGCCCGACAGGTCGAGCGAATGCACCGCCAGCCAGCATCCGAGCCATTCGTTCCATGACACGGACATCTCGTTGGGAACGCCGGAGAACACGGCGGTCGCGTCGCCGGCGCGCGGCGACCATCCCGAACCGGAGAAGTACTCGTACGCGTTCAGGTCGCCCAGGGAGTCGGCCTCCACGCGCGCGAGATGGCAGAGCTGCGCACCGTCCTCCGCCGCGCGAACGCCGTAGAAGTACACGAGCCCGTCGTCCTCCGATCGCACGATGGCGGAGCCGAAACGGGGCGCGTCGCTCCCCCACCAAAGCGTTTCGCCCTCGTGCTCCAGGCGCTCGAACTCCCAATCGCTCTCGCTGCCGACGGCGAGACCGGAACCGAGAATGTCGAAGTTCACCGGCATCGGCCCGTCCGCCTTCATGCGAACGTTGATGTAGGAAAGCCACACCCGCCCATCGAGAGCGATTCCGTGCTGGCACCACACGCGAAGCGTGTCGAAGTCCTCGCCGGCGAGGCGCGCGACGAGCTGCTTCGGTTCGCCGTCCGCGCCGGCGATGTACTCGAAATCCGTCAGCCCGCCCGCGCCGTCGGACTGCCGCAGCACAAGACCGGTGTTCGTCAGCAGACGGTCCACGCCGCTGTGCCCCGCCATATCCGCCGGCGGCAGCGGCTTGCCCCCGGGAAACCAGAGGCTCTCCCCCGGCCTGCGTTCGCCGAACAGCGTGTCGCCGAAGTACCAAAGCGCTTCGCCGTCGCGCAGCGGAATGGAATACGCCCCGTCCTGGCCAACCATGCGGTGGCGGTTGCGGGTGAACTGGGGCCCGAGGTCGCGGGCGCTTTCGACGCGGAATCGTTTCATTCGATCGTCCACGCGTCGAGGTCCACAGCCAGGGGATCGACTTCCAGTTGAACGCGGATGAACCTCGGGTGATAGATGCCGAGTCCCTCCTGCGTGTAGAGGGCGCCGAGAGACCCGAAGCCGTTGGTCGCGTAGGTGATCACGAGTTCCCCCGCCTTCGTCGAGAGCTCCGGATGCGGCCGCACCGCGTAGGAGATGATCGGAAAGGAGACGTCGTGCTCGGGAACGTCGTACAGACACACGGGTTCCTCCCACGGGCCGGTCAGCTCTTCCGCCGTCGTCAGATAGATTCTCGGCGTGAACGGATCGTACGTCGTCACGAAGTAGCGTTCGAGCGTCGCGTCGTACTGGATGTCGGTTTCCGTCACGCCGGGCGTGAAGAGCGTGACGAGCTGTGACGGCGCGGCGGTCGTGGACCACTGCGGGCCGGAGCCTTCGTCCGCCCAGAACTCCAGGGCTTCCGCCATCGAACCGGCGACAAGGTCCGCCGCCAGCATCCGCGACAGGATCATGCGCCGCCCCCCGGTGTCCTCGAACCCCATGAAGTAGACGTAGGGGCCCTCCACGTACACCGCCGAGTGCACGCCGAAGTCGTTCCCCCCGATGCCGAAGTCCGACACCGTCCACGTCCAGTCGCCCGGATCGTCGTCGGGATTGTCGACGCGGATCATCGTGGTGCTTTCGAGCTGGAAACCGGTCGCCACCGAGAAGCAGAACAGGAAGAGATCGCCGCCGAGGTGGATGCCCTGCGTCGGCCAGTACAGCTCGCCCGGCGTTCCCGGCTCGTGCGGAAAGAAGGACGTGTCCCCCGCGCCCCAGTGATACGTCACGCTCCCTGCGGGACCATCCGTGCGGTCGTGGATGCCGATGCTGCTGTTGATGAAACCGCCGGGGGTGCGCGCGCCGTCCACGATCGTTCCCAGCAGCGTGTCGGCGAACAGCCAGATCACTCGGTCGTCGGACATCGGAATCGAATGCGCCACGTCCGACCCGAGCCAGCCAACCGCCTGCGGCAGGAGCAGATCGGCGTAGACCGGGTCGATCGCGACCGATTCCACCTGAACGGGATAGTCTTCGGGAACGCATTGCTGCCCTTCGCCGTAGAAGCGGATCTCGGAAAAGCCGTAGTAGAGATCGCCGTAGTTCCCGCCGGAGGATTTCGCCGTGATCAGAACCGACTTCACCGTCTGCATGCCGAAGTCCAGTTCGTCGGAATGCGCGTAGCCGGACGTGCCGGGAGCCTGCGCGAATTCGAAATCGCCCAGCAGAGACCACGCGGTGCCGTCGGGGCTCACGTGGACCGACACGTTGCGCAGCCCGCGACTGGTCAGTCCGGACTGGTTGTGGTTCCAGACCCACGCCGCTTCGAGATCGATGGCCGTCGTAAAATCGTATCGCAGCCATGCCGGCCCGGCGACGCCCGCCGGATTGTTCAGCGCCGAACCTCCTCCGCCCGACGCCGACAGCCACATGCCGTGGCCCTGGGCGTGGTTGTCGTGGACGTCGCCCTGCATTCCCGAACCGTCGATGGTGAGGAACGCGTCCGTCAGCGAGGGAAAGAAGGTGCTCGATGCGGAAGCCGCGATGACGCCCGGGTCGACCGGCGGCGACGCGGGCGGGGTTCCGGCCTCCGCCGCCGCGAAGAGGAGCGCCGCGACGAGTCCCAACAGGTGCTTCGGCATGGAGACTACCCTTTCGATCCGGTGGTGGCGATACCCTCGACGAAATACCGCTGGCAGAAGAGAAACACCGCGAGCGTCGGCAGCAGCATGACGATCGACATCGCCATCAGGATACTCCATTCGGACTGGTGCTTCGCGGCGTACGTCATCAGCCCCAGGGCGAGCGTGAACCGGCTTTCCTGCGCGAGAAAGATCAGCGGCCCGAAGAAGTCGTTCCAGTGCAGCAGAAACGCGAAGATCGCCACCGTGGCGAGCGCCGGCCGCGAAAGCGGAAGCATGATCCGCAGGTAGATCGTGAAGTGTCCCGCGCCGTCCACGCGCGCCGCCTCCGTCAGTTCGTGGGGAATCGTCAGGAAGAACTGCCGCAGCAGGAAGATGAAGAAGGGCCATCCGCTCAGCCACGCCGGCACGATCAGCGGCATGAACGTGTCGATCCAGTGCAGCTTGCGGAAGATGACGAACAGCGGCACGATGGTCACCTGCGGCGGCAGCATCATCGTGGCCAGCAGGACCATGAACCACGCGTCGCGCCCTTTCCACCGCAGCCGCGCGAAGGAATACGCCACCAGGGACCCGGAGACGAGGTAGCCGAGGATGCAGAGCGTCGTGATCAGCATCGTGTTCCGCGTGTACAGCAGGATCGGCATCTCCTCGAAGGCCTTCCTGTAGTTGTCCCAGCGGGGCTCGGTCGGAATCCACCGCATCGAGTCCGCGAACACCTCGTCCGGCGGCTTCAGCGAGGAGGACAGCATCCACGCGAACGGAATCAGCAGAACGGCCGCGAGCGACCAGACCGCGGCGGCGTGAAGCGCGCGCTGGGCCCTGGGCATCAGTTCCGCCCCTCGTAGTGGATGCGCCGGCCGACGGTCTGGAAGAGAACGACCGTCACCGCGAGCGTCGCCACGAAGAGCATCCACGCCATCGCGGACGCCACGCCCATGTCGTAGTCCTGGAACGCCTTGAAGTAGAGCTCCAGGTTGTAGAAGAGCGTCGAGTTCTCCGGACCGCCCCGCGTCATCAGATACGCCTCGGTAAAGACCTGGAAGCAGGTCACGATCTCGACGATCGTCAGCAGAAAGAGCACGCCCCCCAGCTGCGGTATCGTGATGTGGACCAGCCGGTGCCACCACCCCGCGCCGTCCAGCTCGGCCGATTCGTACAGGTGCCGCGGAATCGCGTTCAGCCCCGCGATGAAGATGATCATGCGCCCGCCGCCGATGGACCAGATGCCCATCAGCACGATGGCCTCCTTCGACCATTCCGGACTCTCCAGCCACGGCGGACCCGGCACGCCGAGAAGCGCCAGCCCCTGGTTGATCAGGCCGTGCGAGGGGTTGTACATCCAGAGCCAGATCACCGAAAGCGCCACGCCCGACACGATCGACGGCATGTAGTAGATCGTCCGCGCGATGCCGATTCCCTTCATCGGCTTCGAAACGAGCGACGCCAGCAGCAGAGACCCCACGATCACCAGCGGCACGCGCAGCGCCGTGAAGTAGAACGTGTTCCAGACCGACTTCCAGAAGTTCCCCGACTCCGTCAGCAGATAGCGGTAGTTCTCCAGACCGATGTACATCGGCGGCCGGAGCACGTCGTAGCGGCAGAAGCTGTAGTACACGGAGAGCACGACGGGAATCAGGGTGAACCCGAAGAAGCCGACCAGCCACGGCGCCGCGAACAGATAGCCAAGCCGGTTCTCCTGCCGCTCGAACCGGCCCGATGCGTGCCTGCTCATCGCGCGCCCCCCCCCGCCGGCGCGTCGCGTTCGCGAAGATACTCCGCATAGAACCGGTTGTACTCGATCTGGTCGTCCAGCGCGCGCTGCACCTCGCGCTCCGCGAGCTCCAGCGACTCGCGCGGCGTCATCGACCCGCGCATCGCGCGGTCCCACGCGTTGCCGTATTCGCGCCAGAACACGGTGTGCGCCAGCGGCACGACGGTGCTGGGCGCGGCGAACTCCATGCTCTTCGTGAAGACGTCCATGTGGGGAAGCGACTGCTGCTGCGGGCTGTTGGCCGCTTCCACGTTCGCGGGAAAGAACGCCGCGAGGTTGCGGTCCGCCGCGAACTCGGCCACCCGCAGCTGCGTCTCCGTCGACGTGACGAACTTCAGATAGGCCCAGGCCTCCTCGGGGTGCTTCGCCCCCGAAGGAATGCCGATCCACGCCGGACCGGCCGTCACGCCCGGCCGCCCGTCCGCGGGCGGGGGAATCATGGAGACGCCGTACTCCATGTCCGGCGCGAACTTCTCGATCTCCTGGACGAAGCTCGACTTCTGCACGATCATCGAGAGGCGCCCGCCGAGAAAGCCGTGCTGGCTTCCATAGCCGAACGACGCGCGCTTGCGGATCAGCGCGTCGCGGCCCAGTTCGCCGAACAGGTTCGCCTCCCACTCCAGCGCCTCCACGCACGCGTCGGACGTGAGATCGACCTCCGTCCCCTCCGCGTTCAGAAACACCGCGCCCTTCTGCACCGCCCAGTTCAGGAAGATCGGCGTCGCGTTCGGACTCCAGTACCCCGGCACGTAGCCGGCCTGGTCGATCTCGCCGGCGGCGTCCCGCGTGGTCAGCAGCAGCGCGTACTCCCGCAGCTCCTCCCAGGTCTGCGGCGGCCTCTCGGGGTCGAGCCCCGCCCGGCGAAAGTGCTCCTTGTTCCAGTAGAACGCCTCGGTCGCCGTCCCGACGGGAATGGCGTACGTGCGTCCGTTCCACATCATCTCGTCCCACAGCGCGGGAAAGACGCTGTCGCGGTCGAAGCCGTCGCGCTCCATGAACCCGTCGAGCGGCATCAGCGCCCCCCGCGTGGACCACTGCGCCACGGAGCCGAAGTACTCGAACGCGTCGGGCGGCACCCCGCCGACCTCCGCCGTCAGGAACTTCTGTTCGATCTCGAGAAACGGCAGCCCGATCTTCTGTACGTGGATGTCGTCCTGCGCCTCGCCGAACCACTCCCACGAGGGCGCCTCCTCCGCTTCGGCGCCGGTCACGCGCCAGAGCCGCACGTTCGTCCGGCCTTCGACCCCGGTCGATGGCGGACGCACGAACGCGAACAGCGCAAGCGTCAGTCCGGCCCCGACGCCAAGAGTCAGGCGCGAGAGAACGGAACGGATAGCGCCATCGCTCGAAGTCATCGGTCCACCGGGGAAGTCCTCGTCGGGTCGTGGCCAAGCCACACGATAAACCTGGGGCGGCGCGCTCCAACGTCAAGGGCTATGTGTATACACACCCGGGGTCAGCGCCTCGGCACCCTCAGAGGAACCGGAATGACATGGCGAAGGGACTCGCGCGTGCCGCTGCCCCGAAGCGACTCGTCGCCCAGGATCGTGGCGGCCGCTTGGCGGCCGAGCTTGCGCGTGTCGTCCTCTAGGAGAATGTAGGGCCTGCCCTTCAGGACGTGCAGATTGCGCGCGCTCCCCATGCCGCCGACGGGCGGGCCCCCGGCGGCCTTCGGGCTTCCGCCGTCGAGCGCCTCGAACACCCCGGCGGCGACGATTTCGTCCGAGCAGAGAACCGCGTCGAACCGCGACCTGCCGCGAAGGAACCGGCCGAAGACCTCTTCGGTGTCCGACACGAGATTGTCGGTCGAGGCGAAGGGCACGCGCACGATGCGGCGCTCGTCGTAGGGAAGCCCGCACTCCAGCAGACCGTCCTTGAATCCGCGCAGACGCTCCGACGTCGTCGAGGCGTTGTCGGCCCGCATCACGAAGACGAGCTTCGAGCGGCCCGTGTCCTTCATGTGGCGGACCAGGCGGCGGTACGCGTTGAAATCGTCGTACACGATGGCGGGAATGGGAAATCCGGGCACCTCGCAGGCCAGCAGCAGCAGGCGGACGCCCTGCTCCTGGAGGCGCAGATAGAGGGGAATGTTGGGATTGATGGTGTCCTCGCCGTGCTGAAGCACCATGAAGAGGATGATGCGGTCGATGCCCTGCTCGGCGAGCCGCGTCAGGTTCTCCGCCTCGCGCTCGTAGGAATTGTTCGAGAGACAGAGATTGATGTGGGCGCCGCGCTCGAAGGCCTCCTCGTCGATGCCCTGGATGATGTCCGCCATGAAGGAACCCGACGCGTGCTCGAAGACGACGCCGAGCTGGCCCGGTTCCGTGTGGTTGATCCGCGCCTTCTTGCGCGAACCCATGTCCGCCACGAAGGACCCCCGCCCCCGGCTGGCGTAGACGAGGCCCTCCGCCACCATGTCGTTGAGCGCCCGCCGCGCGGTGATCTTGCTGACCTTGTACTTCGCCGTCAGTTCGTTGAGGGAGGGAATGCGCTCGTGGGGCCGCAGCTGCCCCTCCAGGATCTGAATCGACAGGTCCGTCTTGATCTGCGCGTACTTGTAGGAAATGCCCTTGTCGCGTGCGCGTTTGGTCATGGCGGGCAGAAACCGTCCGTTGGTTCTCGTGTGTGGCTCATCTTCGCGCGACGGCGGGAAGGGTCAAGCCCCGCCGGACCCCTGGGGCGAAACGCCCAGTTCGATGGAGGCGCTTCCCTCCGGCGGAATCGTCAGCTTCAGCCGCCCCGGCGCGCCTTCCACGCGTTCGACGGCCACCGACGCCGCGAACGAGACCGCCGCACCGCCGCGCCTCAGCGTCAGC
>JAJFLJ010000021.1 GCA_021772755.1 Candidatus Sumerlaeota bacterium | reverse complement strand
GGGAACCTTGTCCACCTTCGTAACGACGGGAAGGAGCGGAATCCGGTACTTGTCGAGCATGCCGATGAATTCCATGTCGCCTTCGTTCGGCTTGCGACGAATGTCCAGGAGGAGCACGGCTCCGCGGAGAAGCGGGTTGAGGCTCAGGTAGCCCTGTAGCATCGGCCGCCAGGTCTTGCGGACGGATGCGGGCGCGTCGGCGTACCCATAGCCCGGAAGATCCACGTACCAGATGGTGCGGCGTTCCTCGATCTCGCGCATGGTGACCGCGAAGACGTTGAGCGCCTGCGTGCGGCCGGGGGTGGAGGAGACCCTCGCCAGGCGCTTGCGCCCGGCGAGGCAGTTGAGCAGCGAGGACTTGCCGACGTTGCTTCGGCCGCAGAAGCAGACCTGCGCCTGGGGGGTCTCCGGAAAGTCGTCCCAGCGGGGGAGCGAGAATCGAAATTCGGCTTCCAGAACTTCCGCCATGTTTCCTGTTTCCCGTTGCCCGCGATGAGTCGCGTTCAAACGGTCGATCGACACGACGCGGAGCGCAAGCCCACCCCATGAGCAAACCGGACGAAAACTTCGATTTCCGCAGCGCGGGGCTCCGTGTGCTCCGGCTGGAGGCGCAGGCTCTGGACCAGCTCGCCGGCCGGATCGAGGGCGAGGCGTTCTCCGGCGCCTGCCGCGCCATCCTCGCCTGCGACAGCCATGTCGTCGTGACCGGCATGGGCAAGAGCGGGCACATCGGCGCGAAGGTCGCCGCGACTCTTTCCTCCACGGGGACGCCGGCGTTCTTTCTCCATCCTGCGGAGGCGGTGCATGGCGACCTCGGCGTGCTGACACCCCGCAACGTCGTCCTCGCCATTTCCCACAGCGCGGCCACCGAGGAAGTTCTGAATCTTCTGCCGTATATCGCGCACCACGGCATTCCGCTGATCGTGGTGTGCGGGAACCAGGAGGGGCCGCTGGCCCGGAAGGCCGACGTCGTGCTTTCCTACAGCCTGGAGCAGGAGGCCTGTCCGCTGAATCTCGCGCCGACGGCTTCTACGATCGCGCAGATGGCGCTCTGCGACGCGCTGGCCGGTGCGCTGATGGAGGCACGCGGCTTCACCGACGAGGACTTTGCCCTGCGTCATCCTCTCGGAACGCTGGGGCGCAGGCTGCTGGTTCGCGTAGGCGATCTGATGGCGACGGGCGCCGACAACCCCGTGATGCACGAGTCCGCGACACTAGGCGAGACGATCCCGCGCATGGCGCAGTTGGGCGCGGTGTCCTTCGTGGACGATACGGGGAAGCTGACGGGTATCTTCTGCGACGGCGACCTGCGCCGACTGGTCGGGCGCGGCGGCGCCCCGCCGACGACGATCATGGCGGAACTGATGATCGCGAACCCCAAGCGCGTCTCGCCGGAAACGTCGGGCACCAAGGTCGTCGACTTTCTTCAGGAGCACCGCATCGGCGTTCTGCCGGTCGTCGACGAACAGGGGCGGCCGGTCGGAATGATCGACCTGAAGACGCTGCACCGGGCGGGGCTGGCGGGTTGAGCGGGCTCTAGCGTCCGTGCATTTCGAGCACGAGGTGGCGCAGTTCCGGAACGATGAGCTTGCGCATCGCGAGATCGACGGCGTTGGCGCTGCCCGGCATGCAGAAGATCAGCGTGCGCCCCCGCAGGCCGGCGATGGCGCGCGAGAGCATCGACGCGGCGCCGACCTCCTCCCACGACAGCAGGCGGAAGAGTTCGCCGAAACCCGGTATGGTGCGCTGGAGGAGACCGCTCACGGCCTCGAACGTGCCGTCGCGCGGCGCGATGCCCGTTCCGCCGGTGGTCAGCACGACATCGACGTCCTCGCGTTCGCAGAGCTGAAGCACCGTTTCGCGAATGATGTCGGGTTCGTCCTTCAGAATCGCGTAGTGGACGACCTCGAAGTCGGCAGCGGCCAGAAGTTCCCTGATCGCGGCCCCGCCACGGTCGGTTTCGGGAGTGCGGGTATCGCTGATCGTCAGGACAGCGACGCCGATTCGCTCGAGCGACTCGGCCTGCTGGCGGTGTTCCTGGGTGGACTGGGAGGTCATGGTAGGGCCCCTGGGCGGCTTGTGAAATGTTCCCCGCCGCCCGTAGCGGCGCAAGGCAAGCCGTCCGTGATCGCACAATGGGCTTGCGGGGCGTGATGCCCCAGGCGAAACAGGCATGAATTGGCTGGCCGGAGTTCGTCATGACGATCAGAGGCAGGATTCACAACGGAGTCGTCGAGCTGTCGGAGGGTGTCGGCCTGCCGGAGGGCACGGAAGTCATCGTCCAGCCCGTTCCCCTCGAGATCAAGAGCACCGACCGGCGACCGCTTGTCGAGCGGTTGGGCGGCGTGGTCGGCTCGGCGGTCGATCTGCAGGAGGACTTCGCCGAGCGCCACGATCACTATATTCACGGCAGTGGCGGGTGATGAAACGTGTCTTCGCCGACACGTTCTTCTACCTTGCCCTTATGAGTGCCAGAGACCGGCACCACTCCCAGGCGCGCTTGCTGGCGTCCGATCCCGGCACGATCTTCGTCACAACGGAATTCGTTCTCGTCGAGGTTCTCGACGGTTTGAGCATGCCGGCCAATCGTCCGGTCGCGGTCCGATTCGCCAGGGAATTGAGGAACGACCCGGGCACCCGAATCGTTTCCGCTTCGTCCAGCCTTCTGGAGTCCGGACTCCAACTGTACGAGCAGCGGCCCGACAAGGGATGGTCGCTGACCGATTGCACGTCGTTCGTGGCGATGGAGCAGGAGGGCATTGGCGAGGCACTGACAGGCGACGCCCATTTCCGCCAGGCGGGATTCGTTACTCTTATGGGTTAAGGAGAAACCGCCCCGGCAGCGCCGGGGCGGTTTCTCCTGACTACTGCGCTTCCACTTTCGGTTTCAGCTCTTGAACTTCTCTTCGTACATTTCGCGGATTTCCTCGAACACGGAGGGGTCGGCGAGCGTCGTCGTGTCGCTGGCGGTGCGGCCTTCCACGATGTCGCGCAGCAGGCGGCGCATGATCTTGCCCGAGCGCGTCTTCGGCAGGTCGCCGCCGATGATGATGGCTTCGGGGCGCGCGATGGCGCCGATTTTCTCGACGACGTGCTGCTTCAGATCGCTCTCGGTCTTTTCGGAACGCGTGGCACCGCCCTTGAGGGTCACGAAGGCGACGATCGACTGGCCCTTGATGTCGTGCTTCTTGCCGATGACGGCGGCCTCCGCGACGGCAGGGTGATCGACCAGCGCCGATTCGACCTCCATCGTTCCGATGCGGTGGCCCGACACGTTCAGCACGTCGTCGACGCGGCCGAGAATCATGAAGTTCCCCTTCGCGTCGCGCTTGGCGCCGTCGCCGGGGAAGTACACGGACTTGTCCCACTTGGAGAAGTACGTGCTCACGTAGCGGTCGTGATCGCCCCAGATCGTGCGGAGCATGGAAGGCCAGGGGTGGGTGATGGCCAGCAGACCCGTGCCGCCGGTCACCTCCTCGCCGGCCTCGTTCAGAATCGTCGCCTGGATGCCGGGGAACGGCAGCCCCGCGTAGCCGGGTTTCGCCGTGCAGACGCCCGGCAGCGTGGTGATCATGATTCCGCCGGTTTCCGTCTGCCACCATGTATCGACGATCGGGCAGGTGCCGCCGCCGATGTGCTCGTGGTACCACATCCAGGCTTCGGGGTTGATGGGTTCGCCGACGGAACCGAGCAGCCGGAGCGAGGAGAGATCGTGCTTCGCCGGCAGATCGTCGCCCCACTTCATGAAGGCGCGAATCGCCGTCGGCGCCGTGTAGAACACGTTCACGCGGTGCCGCGCGACCATCTCCCAGAAGCGGTCGTTCTCCGGCCAGTTCGGCGCGCCTTCGAAGATCAGGTTCGTCGCGCCGCACTGAAGCGGGCCGTAGACGATGTAGCTGTGCCCCGTGACCCAGCCCACGTCCGCCGTGCACCAGTACACGTCTTCGGGCTTGAGGTCGAAGACGTACTTGGTCGTGGCGTAGGTGCCGACGGAATAGCCGCCGGTCGTGTGGACGATGCCCTTGGGCTTGCCGGTCGTTCCCGACGTGTAGAGAATGTAGAGAGGGTCCTCCGCGTCCATCGTTTCCGGGGGGCAGTCGGGGCTCGCGTCCGCCATGAGCCGGTGGTACCAGTGGTCGCGGCCCTCCTTGATGTGACAGGGAAACGGCTCGCCGAGCGGGCGCTTCACGACGACCACGTTCTCGATGCAGGTGCATTTCGCGAGGGCCTTGTCGGCCTCGTCCTTCAGGCGCAGCACGTTGCCGCGGCGCCATCCGCCGTCGGCCGTGATCAGGAGCTTCGCTTCCGCGTCGTTGATGCGGTCGGAGAGCGACTCCGGCGAGAAGCCGCCGAAGACGATGCTATGGATCGCTCCGATCCGCGCGCACGCCAGCATCGCCACCACCGCCTCGATCATCATCGGCATGTAGATCGCCACGCGGTCGCCCTTCGCCACGCCCAGGCTCCTGATGGCGTTGGCGAACTTGCAGACCTCCGTGTGGAGCTGCTGGTACGTCATCGTGCGGGTCTCGAAGTTCTCGCCCTCCCAGATCAGTGCCGCCTTGTTGCGCGTGGCCGTCTTCAGGTGGCGGTCCAGGCAGTTGTGCGTCAGGTTGAGCTTTCCGCCCGTGAACCACTTCACGTCCGGAGGGGTCCACGACATGACTTCCTTCCAGGGGGCGAACCATTCGAGTTCCTTCGCCATTTCCTCCCAGAACGCGACGGGGTCCTTCGCGGCCCTGTCGTAGATGGCCTTGTCGCTGACGACGGCAGCGGCGGCGAACTCGGGAGAGGGGGGGAACTCGCGCTCCTCCTGAAGAAGATCGTCGAATACCGCTTTGGAACTCATGGTCGGGCCTTTCTGTTCTGAAGATTCGTGTCTTTTCGGTGCGATACGGAGAGGGAGAAAGGATGGCCGGCCCCGGTCATGGGATCAAGCGTTTCCCTTTGTCCGAAGGAGAGCCCCGTCGGTCAGATGACCGGCTCTTCCTCGGCCTCTTCCTCGTCTTCGTCCTCGCGGCCGGCGAGCATCTTCACCCGCAGGTCCTCGGAGTAGTGCGCGCGCTCCAGCGCGACCTCGCCGGTGATCTTGTCCTCCAGATAGAGCTTCAGGAGGAAGTCGTCCATCGTCACCATGCCGACCTTCTGCGAGGTCTGGATGGTGGAGATGATGCGGTTCGTCTTCGCCTCGCGGATGAGGTTCTGGACGGCCGGGGTGCAGTGCAGGATCTCGTAGGCGGCGAGACGGCCGCGGCCCGAGGCGTGGGGGAGAAGCGTCTGCGCGATGATCGTTCGGAGGGCGACGGCCAGCACCGACCGGATCTGCTCCTGCTGGTTCATGGGGAAGGCGTCGATGATACGGTCGATCGTGCCGGAGGCGCTGATGGTGTGGAGGGTTCCGAAGACGAGGTGGCCCGTTTCCGCGGCGGTGAGCGCGGCTTCCATCGTTTCCAGGTCTCGCATTTCGCCCACCAGAATGACGTCGGGGTCCTGTCGCAGCGCGCCGCGCAGCGAGTAGGCGAAGGAGGGCGTGTCGACGTGGACCTCGCGCTGGGTCACGATGGCCTTCTTGTGGGGGTGCGTGTATTCGATCGGGTCCTCGATCGTGATGATGTGCACGTATCGGTTCGAGTTGATGTAGTCGATCATCGTGGCGAGCGTCGTCGTCTTGCCGGAGCCGGTCGGTCCCGTGATGACGCAGAGACCGCGGGGGGCGTGCATCAGTTCCGTGATGGAGGCGGTGGGAAGGCCGAGGACTTCGAAGGGAATCAGGCGCGAGGGAATCAGTCGCATGACGATGGCGATGGCGCCGCGCGCGCGGAAGACGGCGACGCGGAATCGCGCCTCGTCGGAATAGCTGTATGCGAAGTCGGCGCCGCCGTGCTCCTGCAGCATCTGCTGGTAGCGCGGCGGGGTGATTTCGCGCATGAGGCGGTCGGTGTCGTCGGGCGTCAGGATGTCGGGGTCGACGACGTCGAAGATGCCCGACACGCGCATGCAGGGCGATTTCCCCACGCGAAGATGCAAGTCGGCGGCGTCGCGCTCGACCATGATCTTCAGCATTTCGTTCATGTCCATCATGGCGGAACGCGCCTCCGTCGCTTGCTGGTGTCCGCGGCTTTCGCCGCGAAGGGAATCTGGGCCTGGTCGTCAACATGCGGGCGACCGGTTCGTGGTGAGACTGTCGGCGGGG
This sequence comes from Candidatus Sumerlaeota bacterium, assembly GCA_021772755.1. Classification (GTDB taxonomy): domain Bacteria; phylum Sumerlaeota; class Sumerlaeia; order SLMS01; family JAHLLQ01; genus JAJFLJ01. Next base: position 2,049 of record JAJFLJ010000021.1, on the reverse strand, counting down.
TGGGCTTGCCGCAAGGAAATACGCGGCGTCAGGGTTCGCGTCGGTTCTCCGCCGCGTAGACGCTCCAGGGTCCGCTCTCGAACGCGGCCCCGGCACCCTTCTCCCCGCCGCGCACCACCACCCAGTTCGCGCCGTACCGCTCGGCTATGCGGAACCGCTCGTCGAGAGGGACCTCCTGGGTGGCCGACCCCTCCCGCCAGGCGAGAATGGCCTCGTCGAACGCCGGCGAATTGGCCTCGCCGACGCGAAGCCGCCCGGTGGAGAGCAGGACCCGGCGGGCCCATTCGGCGAGTTCGGCGTTTCGGTAGGGGACGTACTTCAGGTCCACGATGATGGCGCGTTCCTCCACGACGCGGAAATCGCCAGCGTCCATCGGAACCAGGAGCATGTCGCCGGGCAAGGTTTCGCTCCGTATCCACTCCGCCAGGGCGGTGCGTTCCGGAGTGACGGGCACCTCCGCCAACCAGTACTCGTGGCGGATCGTATTCGCCGCACGCCGCAGAGCCGGCGAGAGTTGCAGCGTCCCGATCGCAAGAAGACCGGCGGCTGCGACCAGCCAGTGCAGCTCTCTCTTCGCGAAGTGCCGCCCGTGCATCCCGGTGCACTGGCGGGGGAGCGTCGCCACGATCAGGATCGCCACGACGGCGAACGCGAACGGAAACCGGAACGACACGGCGCAGAGCGCGACGAGCATCGTCCCCCGCAGGCCTGGCAGAACTTCGACGATTCGCGAACAAAGGGCTCCCGTCGCGCAGGCGACGACCGCCAGCAGCAGGCCCAGGAGCCTGAAGGACTGGAAGTAGACGACCGACGGTGCGACCATCTTCTCCGCGCAGTACCAGAAGAGCGCGCCCGTTGCCGCGTACCAGACGAGAAGCGTTGTGGGGAGAGCGGTGCGGGCTGCCGCGAGCCGCAGGAGCATCGCGCCGGTTGCGAGGACTGCGGCGAGTTCGGCCCACTCGCGCGCGGGCCACGTCCACGGCATGTGGTGGTGTGGATGACGCGCTTCGAGAACGGCGATCAGGAGCTTGTCGGAGAGCGGCTTTTCGCCTTCGAGAAAGAAGCCGGTCACGGCGGGAATCAGCGCCGGAAGAGCGATGCCGAGGGACAGGACGAGAAAGGGCGCGACGGAATCGAAGCCGGGCCTGCTGCGGCGATGCACGAGATAGGCAAGAAGCACGATCGCCAGTACTGGCAGGCCGATAAAGAGATGGACGAGCACTCCCGCTCCTGCGGAAAGAGCGGCCATCCGCCACGAAGTCCCATCGGCGATCCAGCGCGCCCCCATTGCGAGCGTCCACACGGCGACGGCCATTCCAAGAAAAGCGCCCTCGTAGTGCCCGCCCTGCAGGAAGTGTCCGCCGATCCAGATGCGGGGCTCGAACGCGACGACGATCATCGCGAACAGCGGCGCCAGGCGGCGGCGCGGAACCAGGGCCGCGCAAAGCCGCCAGATGCCCGTCATGAGAATCAGGCGCGTCACGAGATGCGCGGCCAGAAACGCCCCGGATTCCCCGAAGACGGAAGCGATGCGCGAGAGGACGGCGATGTGCGCTGTGTGGGGAACGCCGCCCCGCAGGAACGCGTCGTTGGCCAGAAGGTCCGCGTCCGCGGCCATGCGCATCGCGGCGATCATCCACTCCTGGTTTCCGACGCCGAAGCGGTGTCCCTGAAGAAGCACCGAAGCGACCGCGAGCGCGACGGCCCAGAGGTCGTAAAAGCGGGACGGGGATTCAGGCTGCCGGTGCATGGCCTGAATCCCCGTCGAAGAGTCCTGTCCGCGTCAAGTGCGCGCTACTTCTTGCCGTTCTTGCCCGGGGGGCGAACCTTCTCGACGACCTTGTCGACGATCTTGTAGGCCAGCGCCTCGTCGGCCGTCATGAAGCGGTCGCGGTCGGTGTCCTTCTCGATCTGCTTGAGGGTCTGGCCCGTGTGGGCACCGAGAATCTGGTTCAGCTTCGCCTTGATGCGGAGCATTTCGCGCGCCTGGATCTCGATGTCCGACGCCTGGCCCTGCATGCCGCCCAGCGGCTGGTGGATCATGACGCG
>JAJFLJ010000003.1 GCA_021772755.1 Candidatus Sumerlaeota bacterium | reverse complement strand
GCAGATCGTCCCCCTGCTCCCCTCCCGAAGCGCTCGTCGCGAGATAGCGCCGGACCGTCTCCTCCACCTCGCCGTAGTACTCCACCCGTCCCTGCTCCAGGAAGAGCCCCTTCGTGCAAAGCCGCTGGATCGCCGGCATCGTGTGGCTGACGAAGACGATCGTCCGTCCCTCGCTGTTGGCGACGTCGCCCATCTTGCCCAGACACTTCTTCTGGAACGAGGCGTCGCCCACGGCGAGCACCTCGTCCACCAGCAGGATTTCCGGCTCCAGATGCGCGGCCACGGCGAACGCCAGTCGCACGGTCATGCCCGACGAATAGCGCTTCACCGGTGTGTCCAGAAACCGGTCCACGCCGGCGAAGTCCACGATCTCGTCGAACTTCCCGGCGATCTCGCGGCGCGACATTCCCAGGATGGCGCCGTTCATGTAGATGTTCTCGCGGCCCGTCAGCTCCGGATGGAATCCCGTTCCCACCTCCAGCAGACTCGCCACCCGCCCGTTCATCACGATGCGGCCCGACGTGGGTTCCATGATGCGGCTCAGGATCTTGAGGGCCGTGCTCTTCCCCGCGCCGTTTCGTCCGACCATCCCCAGGACGTCGCCCTCCTCCACGTCGAAGGTGACGTCGTCGAGCGCCGTGAACTGCTCCCACCGCTGCTCGTTGAGCGGTTTGCGTCCCGTCGCGCGGCGGAACAGGTTCGACGCGCCGTCGCTCAGCGTTTCCGCCAGCGTGCCATACGTGAACTTCTTCCCGCCGCCGAGGTGGCGGATGCGGAATTCCTTCGACAGGCGCTCGACCTGGATGGCGGGTTCGGTCATCTCAGATGATATCCGCGAACTGACGTTCGGTCTTTCGGAAGAACCAGATGCCGCCGGCAAGCAGCAGGGCGACGATCCCCGCCGACAGCAGAACGCCGGGGACGTAGAGGTCGATTTCGCTCCCGATCACCGCCCACCGGAATCCGTCGATCACCGTCACCATCGGGTTCAGGCAGTACAGAAACCGCACCATGTCGAACCCGCCGGCCACGCCGATGCGCGCCGTCATTTCCGTCTCCGGCGTCACCTGCACCAGGGTCGAATCGACGTTCAGCACCATGTCCCCGCGGATTTCGCGGACAGTGCCGATCAGGTCGCCCTGGCGCCGCGCCGGTTCGGCGTCCACCATCTTGACCGAAGTCGCCACGAAGTCCCCCGTATCGGGGTTCTTCGCGCCTTCCACGATGACGATGCTGCCTGCGGCGATTTCTCCGTACGCGATGTCGCGAGACCCGCCGACCTCGTCGCTCAGATACGCCACCGGCGAAATGTAGAGTCCGAACTGGATCATGAAGGGAACCACGAACCGGAAATCGCGGTACCTCACGTTCATCGCGGCGAGCCACAACCCCACGGAATACGCCGTCAGCGCCGCGCACACCAGGAAGAACGGAATGAACACCACCCGCCAGCTCGGCACGAAGCCCAGCAGCCCGCAGAGAGCGCCGAACACCGAAAACGAAATCAGGAAGTCCACCGTCGTCACGCCCATCGGCGCCAGCGGCAGGATCAACCGGGGAAAGTAGACCTTCGTGATCATGCGCGTGTTGCTCACCATGCTCCCGCTGCTGCCGCTCAGGATGCTGGAGAAGTAGAACCACGGCAGCGTCCCGGTATATGTCAGCACCGCGTGCGGAACGCCTTCGGGCGCGCGCATGCCCGCCAGCCGCCCGAAGATCACCGTCAGGATGATCATCGAGGTCAGCGGCTGGATCACCGCCCACGCCACGCCGATCATCGTCTGGCGATAGCGCACGCTGACGTCGCGCCAGACCAGAAAGAGCACGAGCTCGCGATAGCGCCAGAGATCGCGCCAGTACTGGCCCGTCGTCTTTCCCGCCTCGATGACCTGCCGGTGGGTGATGGGGGCAAAGCCCTCGGTCGCCATAGCCTCTCGTTCTTCCTCATGATTCCGCTGTGCGGAGGGACTGGTATCGCCACGCTCCCGTCGGACGGGAGCACGAATCGCGCCTTGCGATCCACGCACACCGACCCACCGGCTGCTACAGGGAAAGCCCGGAGCCGGTCGATCCGCACCGCGTGGGAACCCGAACACTCCCCGACCCCGAAGCAGTGTCAACGCCGATTGCCGGACACGTAAACCAATGAGATTCCACGCGATACGCCGGGTTTTCTCTCGCCCTTCGCGATCCCCCTCCGGAGCAACTTCCGATCCCCCGACCGGAGCTTCCCCGCCATGATCGAAGGCAAGGCCGCCATCGCCCTGACCGGTGCCGAATTCGCCATCGAGCCCATCTCCGTTCTCCCGCCCGGCGACGGCGAAGTCCTCGTGCGAATCGCAGCCTCGGGAGTCTGCCACACCGACTGGGACATCAACCGCAACGCGAAGACCAACTGGGTCCTCGGCCACGAGGGCGCCGGCGAGGTCCTGGCGACCGGCGCGGGCGTCCACCACGTCAAGACCGGCGACCGCGTTCTGCTGAACTGGGCCATTCCCTGCGGCGAATGCTTCCAGTGCGCTCGCGGCAACACGAACATCTGCGAATCCAAGCCCTCCGTTCCCCACGAACGCACACTCTGGAGAGGCCAGCCCATCGGTCGCGCCTTTGGGCTCGGCACGATGTCCACCCACACCGTCGTCCCCAGACAGGCCGTGATTCCCCTGCATGTCGATATTCCCTACGAATCCGCCTGCATCGTGGGCTGCGGCGTCATGACGGGGGTCGGATCGGTGCTGAACGCGGCCCGCGTCGAGCCCGGCTCGTCCGTTGTCGTCCTCGGAACGGGAGGCGTCGGACTGAACTGCATTCAGGGTGCGCGAATCGCTGGCGCCACACGGATTATCGCCATAGACGTCAACCCGTCCCGACTCGAAATGGCCTGCACCTTCGGTGCCACCCACACCATCCTGGCCGACCGCGAGGACGCCGGTCTCCTGCGCGCCGCGCAGGAGGTGAAGAAGCTCACCGGCGGTCGGGGCGCGGACTACGCCTTCGAGTCCACCGCAGTGCCCGCCCTCGGCGCCGCACCTCTCGCCATGATCCGCAACGGCGGCACCGCCGTCCAGGCCTCCGGCATCGAGGAACCCATCAGCTTCGACATGGAACTCTTCGAGTGGGACAAGACCTACATCAACCCGCTCTACGGCCAGTGCAACCCCTCGATCGACTTCCCCCGGCTGCTCGACCTCTATGCCGGCGGAGCCCTCAAACTCGACGAAATGGTCACCCGCACCTACCGGCTCGAAGACCTCGAGACCGCCTTCGAGGACATGCTCGCCGGCCGCAACGCCAAGGGCGTTCTGCTGATGGAATAGGCGCCGCGACAAACCCCTTGCGGCATGGAAGCGGAACCTTCGGGATACCAGCGATTGGCCGAAATCAACCCGCCCCCGGAGGCCCCCCGCCGATGAAGAGCTCCTTCATGTCGAGCCGTTCGACCCTTTGCTGGCTCCTCGCGATCCTTGGAGGAACGGCTCCGGCGCTCTTCGCCCAGCCCGATTCGATCAACCTGACCGGTCGTCTTCTCGACGACAACGACGCGCCCCTTTCGGGCTCGAGGGCGTGGCAAGTCACGTTCTTCGACGCCCAGAAGGGTGGCGCGGTCCTGGATACCCCGGTCACCGGCGTTGTCGAGGTCTCCCCGAGCGGGGCCTTCGCGATCTGCGTGGAGGTCGATCCCTCGCTCTCCTCCACGGCTCCCCTCTACTACGAGATCGGAATCGACAGCGCGACGCCGCCGGACGGGACCGTCGATGCCCAGGACCTCTTCCCCGACCTCGTCGAGATCAAGAGCGTGATGTTCGCCCAGACTGTCGTTCTCCAGGGGGCGGGCAGCGGCCTCGATGCCGACGCCCTGGACGGCATGGATTCGACCGCGTTCGTGAAGACGACAGACAGCATCGACGCGGACACGCTGGACGGAATGGACTCCACCGCGTTCCTAAAGACCACCGACGATATCGACGCGGACACGCTCGAAGGCATGGACTCCACCGCGTTCCTGAAGATCGGAGACGCCATCGCCGAGGTGCTCGACAACGACGGCGGCGGCAGCGGCCTGGATGCCGACGCCCTGGACGGCATGGATTCAACCGCGTTCCTGAAGACGATCGAGCTGCTCGCCGAGCTTCTGACCCAGGACGGAACGGGAAGCGAACTCGACGCGGACCTTCTCGACGGCCTCGATTCGGCGGACTTCGTGACGGAGGAGGAGTACGCCACGCGCTTCGGCGGCCATGTTCCCGTTCCCTCGGAAGTCCGGATGCTGCCCCCCGACCAGACGACCGCCAGTTCCCACGCCGTCGTTCGCAGACTGACCTGGAACTTCGGACATTCCCAGGTCCACGCGTTCCCTGCAAAGGAGAAGAACGGCGGCGAAGGCACCGCGTCGGCCATCAGCGGATTCCGCGTCTACCAGCTCCCAAGCCGCATCGAGCAGTTTATCGATCCCATCGAGAAGGGTTTGCTGACGCGGGGCGAGGTCCTCCGCTCCCTGGCCGAACCGGTTCTGACCTCGACGAACCGGATCGACGTCGAGATCGTCCTCAATTCCGGGTTCCAGTACTACTACGTGACCGCCGTTTCCGCCGATGGGCGCGAGAGCGAACCCGGCCTCCCCTTCGTCCTGAATACGACTCCCTGGGTGATCTTTACGGGAGACCTCGACGCCGACGACGCCTTCAGCCTCTTCGCGCTGCTCCCCGTTCCCGGCGCCACGCCGTTCCCGCTGGCGGGGGATCTGCTCGCGACGGATATCGAGGATTTCGCCATTTCCCCCACGAATCACCGCTTCGCCTTCGCGTCGGCGGCATTCGGCCCCCATCTTCTGTTCGTCACCGAGGTCGTGCCCGCACCCGGGCTCTCCAAGGGAGGCGCGGATACCACCAGTACCTTCGCACCCGAATCCATCCCCGTCAGCTTCCCCTTCATCGCCCCGCCGACGGACTACCGGTTCTCGCCCGACGGACGGTACATCGTCTGCATCGGAACGCCGGAACCCATCTTCAAGGGTTCCGCTCCCCAACAGCTCGTCAGCACGGACCTGAGCGGACTGACGGACGCCGTTCTTGGGAACGGAAACCAGAAGCTGGTCTTCGGTTCGCCGATCGATCTGGCGGCGCCCTTCACTTTCGAGTCGATCGACCGGTTCGAAATCACGCCGGATTCCAGATACGCGATCTTTCTCGCCTCGGGACTGCTGCACAAGGGACTCGGGCAGCCCGACCTCTTTCGTGCCCCGCTCGACGGGTCCCAGCCGCCGGAGCAGATTCTCTTCGACGAGTTCGGCGGATCGTCCCCCATCGACTTCGCCCTCTCGCCGGACGGCACCCAGGTCCTGACCGCAATGTCATTCGCGCCCACGAAAGGCGTGCCCGGTACCCTCGCCATCTCCCATCTCTCCGCGAATCTGACCCGCAACCTGGGCGCTCCTTTCCAGGACGCGTTCTGGGGACCGACCGGCAATCGCGTCTACCAAATCGCGTCCACCCTCCCGATCAAGGGACCACCCGAGCAGGACACCATCCGCTACCATACGTTCTCTGGAATCACCCAGACCCTCTCGACACCGGAGGGGGGGCTCTTCAGCAATCCGAAGATCACGGACGACGGCATCTCGCTCGTCTTCGAGATCGAGCCCGGGCTGCCCATCAAGAACGGAGAGAAGGTCGCCCCGCCCACGCAGAACTTCGTGCTCGAAACCCCCGCCCACGGCTTCGGGGAGTGGGGAGAGGTCGGCGGCGGAGCCATGCCGATCAAGACGGCGCCGAAGGCTCCGATCCCACCGCCCCTGGAGTACTATCTCGCCCCCAACAGCTTCCAGGCGGCCATCATCGCGGACGACGGCGGCGATTTCATCAACGACCTGATCATGAATTTCGTCGCCGGTGCCCGTTCGGGCGGCGTGGTGGATATCGAGTACTTCGGCGCCCCCAAGGCCCGCCCGAAGGGCAATATCGGCGACGGCGGCGTGATCGGGCCCGTGCTCTTCACGCCCGACAGCGGTCTGGCGATCTTCCGGAGCGGCAACCCCAATGACTTCATCTACGACTTGTATGCGGTCGATCTCGCTGCGGTCGACTACACCGCGAAGCTGATCTATCTCAGCCCCAACACCACGCAGGGCATCCTCAATCTCGAAATGCCCTCCATGGGATACTTTCCCCATCGCGACACCAATCCGGGGGTAAATATTCCATGACGACCGCACACCGATCGGCAGCACGCCTTCTCCTCCCGCTGGGCATCACCCTCCTCGCCGCAGGAGGGTTCGCCCTCGTCAACACGGCGGGGGGGAAGCTCGAACAGGGCGTGGAAACCGGGGCCGCCCCGCCCCCGCAGACCAATCCCGCCGGAGCGAGTCTTTCCCTCTACCACGACCCCAACGCCTCGCCCGAACAGGCCAACGCGTCCGGCGGCAGGATCGTGCCGCTTTTCGTCCTCCCCGCGCAGGAGGAACCCCTCGTCACGGACGTCTGGCTGATCCGGTAGGTCCGGCCCGTTCGATTCTTCGCGCTTTCCATCCGATCGGCCTTGACGGCTCCAACTCTTTAGTGGATTCCGCCATCCTAAGAAGGAGAACTGACGCGTCGGCGGCGACTGGCCCGAACGACCCCACTCCCCAACATGGCACTGCCTGGCGCGCGTTTGCGCACGGTCTCCTGGGAGTCGGGGCGAAGCCTGTATCCGTCGTACCATCGTTCATCGCTTCACGGCGTGTTGTCCGGGCCCGGCGGCACGCCGCTCAAACCGAGAAGGAGAACTTCTCATGAAGAACGCCAGGGTCATTTTTTCGCTCGCAGCCGCAGGCACGTTCGCCGTTTCCACCGCCTACGCCGCAAACCCGGTCACCGTGCCGGGGGACTTCGCGACCATCCAGGGCGCCATCGACAGCTGGTGCACCGGTGGCTCCAACGCCGGCGAAACGGCTCCCTTCGTGATCAACGTCGATCCCGCCAGCGGCCCCTACACGGAGTCCATGACGCTCAACGACGCCAACACCGGCGCCGCGCCCAACGGCGACATCGTGGGCGACATCGTCATCCAGTCCAGCGTCCCCGGGACCCTGGTCGATCTGCGCCTCAACCAGGGCGCCGACAGCGCGGCGGTCCCCGATGGCGCGGGCGCCAGGGACGGCATCTGGATCTACCAGAACGTGCACGATGTCACGTTTACGGACTTCATCTTCTCCCCCGCCCTGGCGAGCACGATCGACGACGACCTCGTCAAGATCGACAAGAACTCCAACTCGGCGGCGAACACCCACACCTTCAACAACTGCGTCTTCACGGATGTGACGGACGGGGTCGGCGGCCCGATGGTCACCAGCCGCGCCGGCGCGTTCGTCTCGCCGGGGGCGAACGTCGGAAAACTGACCGACGCCGACACCCTCGTGAAGTTCTTCGGCGACAACGCCGAATACATGATCGCGAACTTCAACCGCTGCGTCTTCGCCTCCGCCGACTGCGTCGGTCTCCAGATGGGCACCATCGCCACGGCGGGCGGCACCTACGAGATCAACGTGGACGAGTGCGTGTTCGGCTACGTCGGCCTGGCCGCCGGCACCCGCCCGGCGATCCTCTGCAACGGCAACGGCGCCCAGCTGAAGACCCTCAACATCACCGGCAGCGACGTGGACGCCGGAACCGACTTCGCCACGGTCTTCTACGAGACCGCCTATCACAGCGTCTTCGCCTCGACCCACAACGCCGATGGCCACGCCATCAGCATCGACAACACCATCATCCACAGCACGGTCTCCGGCGCCCGCGGCTACAGCGGCGACAACCGCACCGCCCTGGACATGCAGGACGTCATCATCAGCACCGTCGGCCCCAACGTCGTCTTCTCCGGCGCTCCCGCGAGCGTCAACACCTGGGACCGCGTGACGTTCCACGTCAGCGGCGCCGGCACCAACGCGATCCTGACCACCAGCGGCCAGGGTTCCGCCTCCACCACGAACGTCTCCAACGCGATCTTCTCCGGTCTGGGAACCAAGCTCTCCACCCTGGCCGCCGGCATCATTCCCGTCGTCAACATCGACTACGCCGGATTCCCCACGGCGGGTCCCGACGCCATCGGTGCCGTCGGCGCCCCGGCGGGCTTCACGGTTGGCGCGAACATCGTGAACGACGATCCGCAGTACGCGTCGAAGACGGCGACCCTCGCGACCTACTTCGACGTCCAGAACCCCACCTATCTGAGTGCGGGCACCGCCGGATCGCACCTCGGCGGCGGCGCCGGGCACACGCTTCCCGTCGAACTCGACACCTTCAACGTCGACTAGGCGAGAGGGCTTCGGCCCCAGTGGTTCGCACCTCCCCCGCCGGGCAACCGGCGGGGGTCTTCTTTGGGAACCTACCGCTTCAGAAGCTTCGCGATCAGCGCCAGTCCGATCAGAACTCCGGCGCCGACGATCAGATACGACTTTACCGGCGACCTCTCCTGTTCGGCGGGGAGTTCCTCCTCCACGACTTCCACCACACCGACTTCCGTCGGCGGCGAACCGCCCATCATCTGGTCGAAGGCCGCGTTCACCGCCGCCACCGCGTCCTCCGTCGAGGGCGCCGACCGCTCCACCGACGTCATGCCCCGCAGCGAGTCCAGTCCCAGGCGGCTGCCGTCCGCCAGCACCAGGGCCCCCGGCTCGTATCGCACCACCGTCGCCGTTCGGGGTCCCGCCGACCCGGCGATTTCGAACGCCCGGCCCTGCTTCGACTCGCCGAACTCCACCAGCGCCACGCGCGGACCTTCGAAGTGCCCGGGCTTTCCATCGTGACTGAGCGCCGTAAATGTCCAGTCCTGGCCCGACTTCTCCAGCTTCGTGACCAACACCGCATTGTAGATGACGGCCGTTCCGTCCGGGCTTCGGTAGTGAATCGCATCGCGTTCGGCGGAGGCTGCGGACACGACAGTCAGCATGATAAAAATTTGCGTAAGTCTTTTCATATGAGCGCCTTATCGATGCGTCGTGGCGGTCGGTTCCGACCCGCACTCGGATATACAGCCGCAGGTGGCCGGAGAGCGCAAAGGCAGATGTGGGGCGTCGTCCCCAACGCCTGAAGCGTCCTGATTTAGGTGCCTGGAAGGGGCGGAAATTCCACTTGCGCGGCGGCGCCGGGTACGCGTAGTGCAACCCGCTCCTCGGGGGACCCTCAAGGGTTTTCCGCGCCTTGCGATACGCAAAGCATTGGAGAAACAGAGTTTAGGGGTGTAGCTCAATTGGTAGAGCACTCGTCTCCAAAACGAGTGGCTGGGGGTTCGAGTCCCTCCACCCCTGCCAAACAAGACGACCGGAAGATTTCGGCGGGTACGACGACCGCCCGAGTTGGGACGATGAAATGGCCATGAACGCGAAAACGGAGCGCAGCTTCTGGGAGAGGACGCGTGTCTTCTTCCAGCAGGTTCGCACGGAAACCGACAAGGTCTCCTGGCCCACCCGCGACGAGATTCGCAAGTACGCGCTCGTCACCCTGGTATCGACGGTGATCTTCGCCATCTTTCTGGGCGGCTGGGACATGGTTCTGATCGAAGTACTGAAGAGATTCTTTACCGGCACCGCCTAGGCTGGCCGGACAGGAACGGGCACGAAT
>JAJFLJ010000200.1 GCA_021772755.1 Candidatus Sumerlaeota bacterium | reverse complement strand
CACCATAAGGGTACCCGCCAATTATGAAGCCACAAGAGGTTCTCAAGCTCGTCAAGGCCGATGAGGTCAAGTTCATCGACTTCAAGTTCATGGATTTCCCCGGAACGCAGCAGCACTTCACGGTTCCGGCAACGGAGTTCGGCGAGGACGTCTTCACCGACGGTCTCGGTTTCGATGGTTCGTCGATCCGCGGCTGGTCGGAGATCGACCAGTCCGACATGCTGGTCATGCCCGATCCGGCGACCGCGATGATCGACCCCTTCTGCGAGCACAAGACGCTGACGATGGTCTGCAACATCGTGGACCCCATCACCCGCGAGAAGTACAGCCGCGACCCGCGCAACACGGCCATCAAGGCGGAAGCCTACCTGCACTCCACGGGCATCGGCGACACCGTCTTCTGCGGCCCCGAGCTCGAGTTCTTCCTCTTCAACGAGTTCCGCGTCAACTACACCGCCAACTCCTCCATGCACCTGGTGGACAGCATCGAGGCGGTCTGGAACAGTGCGGCCGACGAGCGCGACGACTACGGCCGGCCCAACCTGGGCGCCAAGATCCCCTTCAAGGGCGGATACTTCCCCAACCCCCCCACCGACGCGCTGCAGGACGTCCGCAGCGAGATCGTCTCGGTGATGCAGAGCGCCGGCATGACCATCGAGGCGCACCACCACGAGGTCGCGACGGCGGGCCAGTGCGAAATCGACATGAAGTTCGACACGCTGCTGAAGATGGGCGACATGTGCGCCCTGTACAAGTACATCGTGAAGAACGTGGCGCGCCAGCACGGCCTGATGGCCTGCTTCATGCCCAAGCCCCTCTTCGCGGACAACGGATCGGGCATGCACACCCACATGTCGATCTGGAAGGGCGGCAAGAACCTCTTCGCGGGCAACGGCTACGCCGGGCTGAGCGACATGGCGCTGCACTTCATCGGCGGCGTTCTCAAGCACGCCCCGGCCATCATCGCATTCTGCAACCCGACGACCAACAGCTACAAGCGCCTGGTGCCGGGCTACGAGGCGCCGGTCAACCTGGCCTACAGCGCCCGCAACCGCTCCGCCGCCATCCGCATCCCGATGATGAGCAACAGCGAGAAGGCCAAGCGCGTCGAGTTCCGCTGCCCCGACTCCTCCTCCAACCCCTACTACGCGTTCTCCGCGCTGCTGATGGCCGGCTTGGACGGCATCCAGAACCGCATCCACCCCGGCGACCCGCTGGACAAGAACATCTACGACCTGCCTCCGGACGTGGCCAAGGCCGTCCCGAAGACGCCCGGCTCCCTGGAGGAGGCGCTGCGCGCCCTCGAAGAGGACCACGAGTTCCTGCTCAAGGGCGACGTCTTCACCGAGGACGTCATCGAGACCTGGATCGCGTACAAGATCCGCAACGAGGTCGATGCCATCCGCCTTCGTCCCCACCCCTACGAGTTCGTGCTGTACGGCGACATCTGATTCCGGCGTCCGTGCGCGGGGGGCATCGCTCCCTCCGCGCGCTGTCGCTTGACAGCGCCGCGAATGGCGTTCAAACCTTCGACCGCAGAAAAGTCCAGTACCGCCAATCCTCCCGGAGCCTCCGCCGATGAAGAAGATCGAAGCCATCATCAAGCCCCACAAGATCGAGGACGTCCGTGCCGCTCTTGCTGGAATCGGCATCATCGGCATCACGGCCTGGGACGTGCGCGGGTTCGGCCGCCAGAAGGGCCACCAGGAACTGTATCGCGGAAGCGAGTACCAGGTGAGCTTCGTCCCGAAGATCAAGCTGGAGATCATCGTGCCCGACGCCAAGTCCGAGGAGGTGGTGCGAACCATCACCGAATCGGCGAACTCGGGAACGATCGGCGACGGCAAGGTCTTCGTCTCGGACGTCCGCGAGGCGCTCCGCATCCGCACTGGCGAGACCGGCGAGGACGCGCTGTAGCCCCACCCCCCACATCGTCAGGTTCATCCCGCGGCCGGTTCCCCAGGAACCGGCCGCGCTGTTTGTGCGGCGCCCCCCTTCGGGAACCGCCTGGCGACTTGACACCCAATGCGTCTGCGGAAACGTTGGCGCGGAGTATCGCGTCGTCTGCGCAGGTAGCGCGATCCCGCCGAGAACCGGAGGACACGCAATGGAAGGAAGCGAATTTCAACGGGCGCTGAAGGCGTGCGTTCGCGGCGAGGTCCACGTCGATCGCGCGAAGCTGGGCTGCTACTCGACGGATGCCAGCATCTACCGGATCGAGCCGCGCGCGGTCTTCGTTCCGCTCGACGCCGAGGACGTCGTCGCCGCGGTTGCCGTCGCGGCGGAGCACGGGGTCTCCATCCTGCCGCGCGGCGGGGGGACGAGCCTAGCCGGCCAGACGGTCGGCGATTCCCTGGTGATCGATTTCTCGAAGAACCTGAACAGGATCCTCGAAGTCAACGCGGAGGAGCGCTGGGTCAGGGTCCAGCCGGGAGTCGTTCGCGACAATCTGAACAGCCATCTGCTTCCGCACGATCTGCACTTCGCACCCGATCCCGCGACGTCCAGCCGGGCGAATTGCGGCGGAATGATCGGAAACAATTCCGCAGGCGTGCGCAGCATCGTCTATGGCAAGACGGTGGATCACGTTCTCGAATCCACCGTTCTGCTGGCGGACGGTTCGCGACTCGATTTCAAGAGCCTCTCGCGGGACGAATACGCGGCCAAAGCGCGCCAGCAGGACCGGGAGGGGGAAATCCACCGCCGCTTCCAGGCGATCGTCGACGCCAACCGCGACGAGATCGAAGCGCGGTACCCCAAGGTCATGCGGCGGTGCAGCGGCTACAACCTCGACGAGTTCCACCGCGCGGAGCGCTGGAACCTGTCGAAGCTGATCACGGGCAGCGAGGGAACCCTGGCGACGCTGCTGGAGGCGAAGCTGAATCTCGAACCGATTCCGCGGCACAGTGCCGTGTGCATCGTCCATTTCGCCGAACTGCTGGAGGCCGTGCAGGCGGTGGAGCCCATCGTCGGGCACGGTCCGTCCGCCGTCGAAATTCTGGATGCGAGCGTGCTGACGCGCGCGCGCGCCAATCTGAGCATGGCGCCTCTCTGCGAGTTTCTGGAGGGCGATCCGGCCGCCGTGCTGATCGTGGAGTTCACGGCATCCTCCGACGAGGAGGTCCGCGAGCGCACCGAAGGCATGATCGCCGACATGCGGGCGCAGGGGTACGGCTACGCGTTTCCGGTGCGGTCGGATCCGGACGGCAAGAACCGCGTCTGGACCGTGCGGAAGAACGGCCTGGGGCTGATGCTCGGCATGAAGGGGGACCGCAAGCCGCTGCCCTTTATCGAGGACGCGGCCCTTCCCCTCGAACATCTCGCCGAGTACATCGAAAAGGTTCTCGCCTGCTGCAAGCGTCTCGACACCGAAGTCGCCATGTACGCCCACGCGAGCGTCGGCCTGATTCACGTTCGGCCGATTCTCGACCTGCGGAGGCCGGACGACATCGAGCGCATGAAGTCCATCGCCGAAGAGGCGTTCGAACTGGTGTGCGAGTACCGGGGATCGTGGTGCGGAGAGCATGGCGACGGCCTGGTGCGCAGCGGATTCATCGAGCGGTTCTTCGGCCCGCAGCTCTATCGCGCGTTTCGTGACGTCAAGGCGCTCTTCGATCCGGGGAACGCGATGAACCCGGGCAAGATCATCGATCCGCCTCCGATGGACGCGAATCTGCGGTTCGGCAGCGAATACAGGACGCCCGACTTCGTCACGCAGTTCCAGTTCGTCGAGGACGGCGGCTTCGCGAAATCCGTCGAGATGTGCACGGGCGTCGGGGCGTGCCGCCAGACGCTCTCGGGAACGATGTGTCCGAGCTATCGAGCGACGCGGGACGAGGAGCACTCGACGCGGGGCCGCGCGAACGCGCTTCGCCTGGCCATCAGCGGACGCTATGGCGGCGGCGGTCTGATGGACGATTCGCTTCACGGCGTCATGGACCTGTGCTTTTCCTGCAAGGCGTGCAAGTCGGAGTGCCCCAGCAACGTGGACATGGCGCGGCTGAAGAGCGAGTATCTGCACATGCGGCGCCGCGAACGCGGAACCAGCCTGCGGGACCGGCTCATCGCCGGGACCGCGAAGAACAGCGCGAGAAGCTCGGGAGCGCTCGCGCCGCTGATCAACGGCATCCAGTCCACGGCGGCGTTTCGCATCGCTCTCGAAAAGACGGCGGGATTCGACCGCCGCCGGACGCTGCCGCGCTACGCGCGCCAGTCGTTCGACGCATGGTTCTCCAAACGTCCGCCGAAACCCGTCGCGAACGGCAGAGAGGTGGTTCTGTTCGTCGATACGTTCATGAACCACTGCGAGCCGCATATCGGCCAGGCGGCGGTGGAACTGCTGGAGGGTTGCGGATACTCGGTGACGGCGTTTTCGGCGGGCTGCTGCCAGCGGCCGCGGATTTCCCACGGGTTTCTCGACGAAGCCAGGCGCGACGGGTCGCTGACCCTGCGCGGTCTCGACCGCCACCTGAGCCGGGACGTGCGCGTTCTGGTTTGCGAGCCAAGCTGCGCATCCGCGCTGACGGACGACCTTCCGGACCTGGTGGAGGACGGGGGACTCGCCGACAGGGCGAAGGAGGGCATCCAGATAATCGACGTCTTTCTGGAACGGGAACGGCGCGAGGGGCGAATCGCGCCCCGTCTGGTTTCGCCGCACGAAAAGGTGCTCGTCCACGGCCACTGCCACCAGAAGGCGCTCTACGGAACCGCCGCGATGATGACGCTGCTTGGCGGGGTCGAGGGAATGGAGGCGAAGATGATCGATTCGGGATGCTGCGGAATGGCCGGCTCGTTCGGCTACGAAACCGAGCACTACGACATTTCGCTGAAGGCGGGCGAGGACCGGCTCTTTCCGGCGCTGCGCGCGTGCGATTCCCGGACGACCATCGTGGCGAGCGGATTCAGCTGCCGCCACCAGATACACGATGTCCTGGGAACGAGAGCCCGCCACTGGGTCGAAACGGTCCGCGCGGACAACGGGTGAGGCGGGCGCAGGCGCGACCGAGTATCCGAGGCATGGGTCGCTCCGGATCGGGGTTCGGGTCTAGACGGTCGCCAGCACCGCTTCGCGGCCCGCGATCGCATCTTCGAGCAGGGGGATGAGGACCTCGCCGAAGTGCTCCGCAAGGCTTTCCATGCCGGACTCGCGGGCGGCGGCGGTCAGCGGCTCGAGCTCCGCGAGGAACTCTCCGATCTCTTCGCCGCGGAGAAGCACGTACCGGCAGCCGGTGAGTTCCGAGCCGAGTCGGCGTCCATCGGAGAGAAACCACTTCAGTTGCCGAAGGTCTCGGGACTCGGCGGCGAGGAAATACTCGTACTGTTTGCGGTAGCGGTCCAGGGCGCGGATTTCGGGAAAGTCGATCAGCGGCGGCCACTCTTCGGGCTTCGCTGCGGACTCGACGGGACCGCACACTTCGAGCAGCTGGCCGAAGCGCAGCGGATCGGTCTCGGTTTCCTCGTCGCCGCCTCCGGTGTCGAGTTGGTCGCTCCACTCCCCCATCCCGTTGATGAGCCAGTCGAGCATCCGCTTCTCCCGTTCGTCCCGATACCGCGCGTAGTCCAGCCCATCCTTCAGGCAGGTCTTGAGAATCCGTTTCGCCAGGTCCCTCGGACTCTCCCGCAACGCTTCGCGCGCCTCCCTGGAAAGAGACTGATCGAAGTCCTCCAGGTCGTCTTCGAGTTCCTCCAGGACCTCGAGAATCTCGGTGGGTCGGCCAGACCCCGTGCCGCCAAAGACGGCCAAGCGTTCCTGGGGAATCGTATAGAACGACCAACTGTGCGACGTGACGGAAATCCCCGGCGAGAGACCGGCCGGTTTCCGGTCGGGAGGTGATTTCGAAACCCCTGCATGGGCGGTTTCGCCGGAAGAATCCGACCCACTTCCAAGGGGGATTTTACTGGAAGATCCCTTCGTTTGTACGCCGAATCTCAAGTCGAGGTCGCGGTTCCGCTTCAAGAGGGCGGCATAGGCGTGGACGGCGATTTCCTCGATCGGGACGATGGGCGGCTGGGGGATGTCGAGAAGGCCATTGCGCTCCATTGCGCGCCGTCCCGCCGGAACCGCACCGCCGATCTCCTGGAACGTGGAGAAGAAGCGGTTGCTTTCCTCCGTGTCGATCCCGAGGTCCGCCATGACGAGGTACTTCATGATGAACGGCTCCCAGAAGATGTTGCAGTTGTCGGCGACACCATCGTTTATACAAGTCTTCTTTATCCATGCCTGGAGGATGCGATTCAGCTCCGGGAGAATCTTCGCACGGTGGGAACCACCCGACCGTTTCGTCCCTCTCCAAAGGTTCAGCAGGGCGAATATCTCCGGTGCCACGGGGGAGCGGGAAGGGAAGCCCTTGTTTTCCAGCCTCCTGAAGGCCTTTCGGCATTCGCCGGCGGTCAGGTTCCCGAAGTCGGTCCAGACACGGATATCGGCGAGGGAATCGAAATCCTCCCACTCGTCATCGACGAGGCTGTGCCAGAAGAGCCCGTAGAGGGCGCACACTGCGGCGCAGAGCCTTGCCGGTTCGTCGAAGTCCTGCTCGTCCCCGAGAATCGACAATACGATGTCGCGCTGCCAGTGGGTAACGAGAGACCTGTGCTTCCGATAGGGCTCGGCGTCGGCCAGATACCGCTTCCAGTATGCCTCGATCTCGACGCTGCCGTTCACGAGAACCCCGTCGATCCCAGCGCCCATGACCCGACGGAGCCATTGCTTATCCTTCGGCTCTTCGAGTTCTGAATAGACCTCCTCGATGGGGGCCATCGCGCGAGAGGGACTCAACGTCTCGAGTTGCGGACAAATGGGCCACCGGCTGGACGCGATTTGTTCCTTTCCGTTCCTGACAAAGTCCTCCAGATCGTCAGGTTCCTTTCCAATCCACCCACTCATGAGAAGGCTCCGCGCGGCGCCGATGTACTGGAGATCGTACGCCTGCCCGAACCGTCCGCAGTAGAACGCCAGATTGTGCCAGGAAGGACACCAATGAACGATCTCCCTCTGCGCCGGCCCGTCGAAGAGTATCCGAAAATAGCCGTCCAGCAGGTCCCTGCCGCGCGTCTCCTCGGTGAGACCGAAACGCGCGAACACGCTCCGGAACCCGTCCAGATCGATGACCGGCTTGAGTCCGGTGACGGTGAATGGCGACTTTCCCATTTGCTAAAGCCTCGTGCCATCGAGAGCCGACACCGATCCGGCCGCGAGCGTCAAGCGCCGGGTTTCCGGCAGAGGATCACGCGGTTCTTTCGCGTCGAACCGAGCAGGGCGTTGCGTACGGGTTCGCATTTCATCGCGGGGAGTGCGGCCTTCCAGAGTCCGGTCGCGAGAATCCATCCGGCCAGACGCGAACCGGCGGCGGCGCGCTTGGTCAGGAGCGTCGGCTTCGACGATACGGGCGCAGGAGGGACAGACGAGCGAGATCGTCGGAGGCTTGCGCGTTGTCGAACGCATCGTTCTTCCTCGGGGAATTCGCGTCCGTCTACGGGTCGCCGCACTGGTCGAGAGCGTTCCACGCTTCGGCGATGTGGCGGGCGAGGGTCATGTGGACGACGGCATCGGTGCCGCCGTATGCCCACCAGTGGAACGATCCGGAATCGGCGCGCGTGTGGAGGGGGTAGTCGAGGCCCGGCGCGGAGGCCGGGGTGGTTCCCGGCGCGACGGCGACCGTTTCGACGCCGAGGGATTCGGCGACGGCGCGCGCGACTTCGTGGGTGCCGGCGTAGGTTTCCGGCGCGATGTCGGAAGTCAGCATCAGGAGCGTCTTTTTGCCCGACATGGCGATGCGTCCGAAATCCGCCCAGGGTTCGACGTGCGCGGGATCGACGATGCGCCGTCCGTCCGCAAGGGCTGTCTCGTCCAGGCTTCCGTAGGAGGAATCGCCAAGAACGACGCGCCGAAGAAGGTCGACGTATTCGGGTGTCCTGACGATTTCGCGCACGGCGCCATAGCCCGCGCTGAAACTGGTCATGTCGACCGTCGCGATGCGGGTTTCGGGCGGCGCGTCGCGGCTCTTCAGTTCTTCGGCGACGGTTTCCAGCAGCAGGCGGAACCGCTCGGGATCTTCGAAGGGAACGCGGTAGACCGAGGAGCCCTGTCCCAGTTCCAGGGCGACGAGCGGATCGCCCATCCCCCGCCGCAGATGCTCCTGGATGACGAACCACGTCGCCGCGTGAAAGTGCACGGTGAGAACGACCTGGCCGTTCGCGGGCACCTTGTATCCCGCAGGGATGAAGAGGGTGACGGTTCCTTCGGTTCCGATGTCGAGCGGGACGGATTCGCCGGGGAGTGGATCGGTCGGCGCGATGGGGCGGACGGGCATCGCCGGCGGCTGCGCATCGGCGGTCGTCAGACCGTCGAGGGCGCGCCACATGTCGGCCTGGTTGCGCACGTGGGCGAGATGGATCGGACGGCCGTCGGGGCTGTCGTAGCACCAGAAGTGCGCGTTGCCGGAATCCGCCCGCCACGCAAGGCGATAGTCCGCCGTCGTTCGCGACGCGGGAACGGAGTTCGCCGGGACGTCGAGAACGGGAACGTCGAGCGCGGCAATGACGGCCCGCGCGCAGTCCATCGGTCCGACCGAACGCATGGAGGGCGTCGTGGAGAACTCCATCAGGAGTGTGCGCTCTCCGGCGGCGGCTTTCCGCGCGTAGTCGATGAACGGCCCGATGCCGTCGGGGCCGGGACGGGGAGCCCGCCGGTCGGGAGCATTCGATTCGGGTCCGTCGCCGACATAGAGCGAATCGCCCAGCAGAACGCGCGCGACCCTTGGCTCGAATTCCGGCATCCGCAGAACGCCGCGCACGCCGGCATAGCCCGCGCTGAATCCCGAGAGTTCCAGGCTGCCGACGCGGGCGTTGGGCGGTCCGCCGTTCTTCTGCAACTCGGCGGCGACCTGGGCGAGCAGGCCCTCCAGCACGCCGGGCTTCATGATGTCCGTCTCGAACGCGGCGTCGCCGGACTTCGCGTTGGCGACGAGCAGCGGGTGCGACGCTCCGCGCCGCGCGTGTTCCTGCCGCATGAACCAGGACGCACCATGAAAGTGAAGCGTCAGCGTCGTGGCTCCGTCGGCGTCGAAGACGACGGGGTCGGGAACGGAAAGCTCGAACGCCGTTTCGGTGTCGGCGTCGAGTACCACCGCGAATCCGGAGGGGGATTCCGGCCAGCGCGTCGCTTCCTTCTGGACAAGTACGGGGGGCAGCGGCGCGGCAGACGCCACGGAAACGGCGAGGATGCAGAGCGCCGCCAGAAAGAGGACTGTTCTGCGCATGGGAAACTCCCGATGACCGGATTGCGACACTCATCCAAAAAGACGGAAGGGGACGCAACCCCGGATGCGCGGCGGGAGAAACGGCAAACGGCTTCGGAAAGGCGGCGCCGCGCGCTATCTTCTTCCCGAGAGCAGCCGCCGATCGAACGCGAACGGTTCGGGCCGCCCGACGGAGATGGAATCGAACCCCGGATGCGCGGGGTTCAGCAGATAGTTGAACTCGCCGGGCACGATGGCGCTCGGCACTTCCAGGACGGCGGAGCTCCCCCCCGCCACCCAGCGGTCGCCCACCGCCATCGAAGCCGGCCCCGGCGGTTCGCCCCGCCAGTCGCGCGGCAGTCCGCCGACGCGGACCTTCTCGACCAGCTTCGCGGGAATCGCGATGCGGAACGCGGCGTAGCGAAACGTCACCGGCGGCGTCAGATGCACCAGGCATTCCAGCGCCGCCAGCGAGAGCGTCGCGCTCGCATAGACGACCGCCACGCCGCGCGAATTCCACCGCCCGCCGTACTTCTCGGCGCCCTCCGCGGAAAACGCCTTCGCTGCGTACCGCTCGCGGACGAGACGCCACGCCACCACCATCAGGAATAGACGCCGTGATCGATGCGGCCCAGCAGGTCCTCGACCTCGCGCGCCCCGACTTCGGTCTGCGCGTACTCCAGCGGTACCTCGCCGCCCAGTCCCGCCTGGGGCGAGTTCAACCAGCGGCGCGCGCCCTCCTCGGACTCGAACACTTCCACCGCCCGGCCCATGAGCCTGGCGAAACGAACGACGCGGTCCGACTCGGCGGACCCCAGCAGCTGGCCCGACTTGCGCCGGTGGAGCGTGGCCTTCGAAATGCCCAGCATCGGAGCGAGCCGCTCCATCGGCACGCCGAGACTCTCGCGAAGATCGTCCAGCTCCCGCACGGGAAGCCCCTCGCGCAGAACGGGAACGAGCCTGGCGGGAGCCAGGCGCGACGCCGAAGCCCTGCTTTTCGGGCTCTGGACGCAGGCATCGACGATGCCCGGCGCGGGCTGGGCCTTCGCGGCGGGTTTTTGGGAGGGGGACTTTCGGGTCTTGGCGGGCATGGCGCGCCTCCACATCATCTGACACGAACCATCGTATCAGATGAGCCCCTTGTCAACCCCGCAGTTCCGGAGGGAGGCGTCTGCGGGGCCTCTCGACAAGGCCGGAAGCGAGGACTCTGCCTCCTCCTGGTACTTGGTGATGAGGACGGGTCACTGACAGCTCCTCGCATTCTGAGTCATCCAGTTCACTGCCTTTCAAGCTACCCCTCGGAGTGTGAAGAGGCGGAACCGCTGGAAATCCTTGCGGCTTTCTAACCTCGTCCAATAGTCCTCCAACCGATTCTTCAATATCGCTGAAGCAGTGCCCCGTGCTCTCGGCTGCCACAGACCACACACCCGGAACCGGGTTTCGGTTCGGAACGTCCCATGGCTGACCCCCCCAACGAATCGGTTCCCTGTTCCGAAACGGGCTCACGATGATCGTCAACACCCCCTGACCTGAACCGCCAATACAGAGAGACTGAGGAACTCGCCCCTGCCGGCAAGCTTGTTCTTCTCAGGCGCGGACTCAGTTACACCACCCTGTTCCCCTCCCTCGTACGATTCCTCTTTGGCGCGCGTTCCGCATTCCGTCGTCCCCGGATCTGGCGCTCCCGCAGCATCGACGAAGACTTCTTCGGGATCAATATCGCCACCGGAGATTCGGAGGAACACGACGCTTTCGTTCTTGAGCGGTTATGCGAGCTCGGGGTTCGCTCCGTTCGGATCGATTACGGCTATGACGAGGACAACCAGAGAAACGTCGCTCGATTCCTTCCCAAACTGCGCAGGGAAGGGTACCAGATCCTCCTTCATCTCGTTCAGTCTTCCGGCGAGGGATGGAGAATGGGCCAGCGGGATGCCGATGATCGCTGGCGGGATTTCGTAACCAGGGCGATCGATCGGTTCGGAGAGTACGTCGAAGCCGTCGAACTCGGAAGCACCGTGAACAGATTCAAGTGGTCGGGATACACGATCGGCGGCTATCTGCGGGCGGTGCGGATCGGAGCGGCGGTCTGCCAGGCGCGCGGAGTGCGATGGTTCGCCCCCAACGTCTCGGACTTCAGTCCCATCTATAACATCGCGATTCTCCAGCGCCTCGCATCCAGCGGACTGGTTCCCGCAGCGCATACCAACAACCTCTTCGTGGATCGGGCCAATCAACCGGAGAACCATGATGAACGGGTACCCATACCCGTCCGCTCCCTCAAGCCCTTCGACCTGACGGGAAAGGCCCGGTTTCTCGCGGCGATCAGTCGTCGTTACGGCATCCCCCGGACCATCAGTACCTATAGCTACTGGACGCTCGATGTGAAGTCGGACACGAAGCTTCGCTACGCCAGCGAAGACCGATATGCAGAGTATCTCGTTCGCTATCTGGTTCTTGCGGCCGCATCGGGACAGCTTGATCAGGTGTACTGGGGACAGATGATTTCATACTCCAAAGGACTGATCGATGATGGGACCGGAATCAGTCCGGTGATTCCGAATCCCCATCATACATGGAAGATCCATGGCGATCCCGGCGACTATGTCATCCGTCCGGGATTCTCCTGCTTTCGGCAAGTCATTGCCGCCCTCAAGGATACGAACTTCAAGGGGCGCCTCGATACATCCGGTGGGACCTTCGCGTTCGACTTCGAATCGAAGTCCGGCGGAGGCGGTGGAGAGACGAAGCGCCTGGTCATCGCATGGACAAGGGACTCCATGTCCGATTCTCTCGAAGAACGATTCGCAGCGGCCGGGACCACCATCTCTCGAATCCGCACCCTTCATGGAGAACCCGTATCCACCGATGACCTTTCCCTCTGTTCGGCGCCGCGCTTCATCGAGTACGAAGGTCCGCCGGTATCGGCCGAAAGGTTCAAGGACAACTCCTCTCCTCTGGAGAGCCTGTTGGTGCCGGACGGAAATGGGTTCACATACGCCTTTTTCCGGAACAGCAGATTCGCAGGCATCATAAGCAACGACTTCAGGCAGGCCAGCGGCGACGCGACCGAAGATCCCCGCCGCCTTCTGGAAACGGACAAGCTTCGGCTGGTCAAGGATTCTCCCCGCAACTACGTCGCGGAGCTGACGCTGCATGACGATTCCCGCGAGTGGAACGTCTTCTTCAAGGAGGCGCGAACAGTAAAGCGGACCTCGCGCCGTTCCCTCAGCAGGGCAGGCCTGACATGGGCAAACACCTGCGAGGTCCTGCGCCGCGGAATCGATACCCCGCAGCCGCTTGCCATTCTCGAGCGCAACTCGAGAAGCTCGGGACTCACTTCGTTTCTTCTCGTCGAAAAGGCGGAAGGCGCGATCCCGTTGAGAAAGATCCTCGATCGCGTTCGCGATGGTCGGGAACTGCCCATTCCCATGAAGGCCGAGGAGTTTCTCGGCGAACTCGGTCGATACGTGCGGAAGATTCACCGCCGGGGAATCAACCACCGCGATCTCACCGGAGGAAACATCCTGGTCAGCCATGACGGTGTCTCGCCCCGGCCCCACTTCCTGCTCATCGATCTTTCGCGCGCAAGATTCCACCGAAAGCTCTCCAACCGCCAGCGCACCCGCGATCTCTCCCGCATTCGCCTCGGAGGCAGACACCGGCGAATCGTTCTCGAAGCCTATCTCTCCAGCCAGAAGGGATTGGGCAGAACATTCGGATTCCTGGCTGGCTGTTCCTCTCACCTCCTTCGCGCCATATACAATATAAAGATGCCATCCCTCATGATCAGTCTCGTTCGGAAGCTCTT
>JAJFLJ010000199.1 GCA_021772755.1 Candidatus Sumerlaeota bacterium | reverse complement strand
CGCCGGTGGTGGCGAAGTCGGGGTCGAAGGCGAGGCCGAGAAGACCCTCCTCGCTTCCGATGCTGGTCCCCCCGCCGCCGCAGGGCGTCTGCGTGAGCGACGCGATGTCCAGATACGTCGTCCGCGTTCCGGCGGGGTCGTTCTTCAGGAACGAGACGATCTGGCCGCACTGCTGGACGACGAACATGCGCCCGCTGTCGTCCGGCGATTCCGCCATATAGACCGGCGCCTGAATCGAGAGCGTGTCGAACACGCGCGTCAGTTGCAGCGTTCCGGCGCCCGCGCCCGAGGGCGGAAGGGACTCGATGATGAGCGTCGTGTTTTCCGCCCGGGAGTCGATGCCGTACGGCCCGCCCCCCATGACGGTCGCCGCGAGCAGCGTCATGCCCGCGACGGCGATAGCGTGCCTGGTCTTCGACATGTATTCGCCTGTTCCCCGCCGTCCGCTCGTCGCGTCGGCTACGATTTCAGAGCCCGCGCAAGCGCGAGCAGCAGACCCACGTGGATTCCGTCATGGATGAAGCTCATTGTCAACCCGTCGGCGGGCGTCTTCAGCACCGTTCCGAGGGTCGTCCCGTAGGAACGCGGAAACGCCTCCGCCAGGCGGGGCTCCATGTCCGCGAACACCCGCTCGGTTTCCGACGACAGTTCGCCGAGCAGCTGTTCCAGCGGCGGAACGGCGTCGTCCCCCCAGTCCGAGGGGCTGGTTCCCTTCGCGAACCACTTGCTGTATTCCGCCGGCAGGCCGAGCTCCTCGCCCAGCAGCAGCGCCGTCAGCCGCCGCGGAGTCACCACCAGGTGCCCCACGTGCCACCGCACGTTGTTGTTCCATCCCGCCGGAATGCGGTCCGCGTCGGCCCCGTGGGCCCTGGCGAGGTCCGCGATCTTTCCGCGTGCGACGATGGTCTGTTCCTTCACGATCGAAAACGTGTCCATGTGCGTGCCCTTTCTACGCGTTCGCCCCGATGGCTTCCAGAAACGCGCCTTGGAATTCGTCCCGTTGCTTCTCCAGGTTCGCGAGCGCCGAGCGGACGCCTTCGATGTCGCGCTGCCGCTCCGCCCGCAGGAAGAAGTAGAACTTGATCTTCGGCTCCGTGCCGCTCGGCCTTCCGATCGCCCGCGAACCGTCCTCCAGGTCGAAGACGACGACGTTGCTCTTCGGCAGATCGATGGTGCCGAGCTTCGCGTCGGTCTGTCCGTCGAGAATCTCCCCCGTGTCGATGCGCACGCGCTGCACGACCTTCTTTCCGCCGATCGCGCGGGGCGGATTCTCCATCAGGTTCTTCATCAGCTTCGCGATCCTCTCCGCCCCGTCCATGCCGGGCATCGTCACCGACTTCTGCCACTCGGTGCGCGGGCCGTGTTCGAGGTACAGCTCCTCCAGATAGTCGACGATCGTCATGCCGCGGCTCTTCAGCCACGCCGCCATCTCCGCCGTCAGACACGACGCCACGACGCCGTCCTTGTCCATCGCGTGGCGCCCGATCAGATAGCCGTAGCTCTCCTCGGTACCGTAGAGGAACTCGATGCCGGTGCCCGCCGCATCCCAGTCCCGCGCCTGCTTCGCGATCCACTTGAATCCCGTCAGAACCTCCGCGTACGCCGCGCCGTACTTCTCCGCGACGGCCCGCAGCAGCGGCGTCGTCACGATCGTCGAGACGATTCCCGCCTTTGCGGGAAGCGTTCCCAGCGCCTGGCGCGTGCGAAGGATGTAGTCGCCCAGCATGCAGAGGAGCTGGTTGCCCGTCACGAGACGGTACTTGCCGTCGTGGCGCACCGCGATGCCGAGGCGGTCGGCGTCGGGATCCGTCGCCAGCACCAGGTCGCCGCCCGTTTCCCGCGCCAGTTCGATGGCGCGTTCCAGCGCCTTGCCCTCCTCGGGGTTCGGCGACGCGGCCGTCGGAAAGTTCCCGTCCGGCTTCATCTGCTCCACTTCCGGCCAGACCTGTTCGAAGCCCCACTGTTCGAGCGCCGCCGGCACCATCGTTCCGCCGACGCCGTGCAGCGGCGTGTACGCGATTCTCACCGGATTCGCCGCGATGACGTCGGGCTGCAGCGACTGCCTGCGCACCGCCTCCAGGTACGCCGCGTCCATGTCCGCGCCGGCGATCTGGATCACGCCCTGCGCCACGCCGTCCTCGAAATCCATGATCTTCACCTGGTCCATGCCGGTGACGCGGTTCACCTCGGCGATGATGCCCTTGTCGTGCGGCGGGACCACCTGCGAGCCGTCGTCCCAATAGACCTTGTATCCGTTATAGTCCTTCGGGTTGTGGCTGGCCGTGACCACGATGCCCGTGTGACATCCCAGCCGCCTTACCGCGAAGGAGAGCCAGGGCGTCGGGCGGATTTCGGGGCAGATGTGGACGACGATGCCGTTGGCGGCGAGCACCGCCGCGGCGGTTTCGGCGAACTCGCGCGAGAAATGCCGGCTGTCGTGGGCGATGGCGGCGCGAATCGGGCCGGGCTTCTCCGCGTTCGCCAGCACGTACGTCGCCAGTCCCTGCGTCGCCTGCGCCACGACGATGCGGTTCATCCGGTTGGTCCCCGCTCCCGTCAGCCCCCGCAGGCCGCCCGTGCCGAACTCCAGGGTCTTGTAGAACCGCTCCTCGAGTTCCTTCGTCTCCCCCGCCTCCACCAGCGCGCGCACTTCCGCGCGCATCGAGGGCTCCATGCCGTCCGACATCCACTCCTCCACGCGGCGGGCGGTGTCGGGGGACGAGAACGAGAGCTTTGCCATGATTCGGTTCCTGGTTCGTCGGTGAATTGCGGGCCGGTGGGGCGCGGCATTCGGCGAGACAAGCCGCAGGCGGCGGGCGGGTCTATTCGGAAAACGCGCCGCGCCGCCCCCGGTCCTTCGACTCAGTCCTTCGCCTCCGGCGAAATCTCCTGAAGCGCCGCCTCGAAGGTCTGGTGCGTGCGGTGCTCCGCCGGCTTGCCGGTCGGCTTCGGCGCCAGGGGCTCGACCCGCGCCAGGCCGGACATGTGAACGTCCCAGACGTCGTCCTTCTCGCGCCGCGCCAGCGCCTTGAGGTGGCTCACGATCTTCTCCAGAATGTACACGTAGCGCAGGAAGAAGAGCATCGTCGTCGCGTTGACGCATTCGCCGCCCGACTTCACGCGCTCGGTCAGCGCGTTCGCCTCCGCCTGGAAGCGCCGCCGCAGCGCCAGCGCCTCCGCCCCTCGGTCCGCGGCCACGGACGATTCCGGGTCGATGCCCTCCAGCGCCGTCTCCATCATCTCGCACACCATGTCGCTCAGCAGGATCAGCTCGTTCATGTCGCGGTCGGGAAACCAGATGTCGCGCCGGATCTTCTCCCGCGAGAGGAAGCCGATGTCCTCGACGTGGTCGCCGATCCGCTCGATCGCCCCCGATGCGATCGACAGGCTCTCCAGCATGCGGGCCTGCCGAGGGGAGAGCGCCCGCGCCGCGATGCGGTTGATGTACGCCTGGGTCTGGCGCTTGATCGTGTCGACCGCCTGCTCCTGCATCGGAATCTTCGAGAACGTCCTGAGGTCCAGAGACACCATTCCGTCCAGCGACCGCACCAGCATCTGGCGCGCGATGCCGGCCTGGCGCCGCAGCTCGCGGATCACCGCCAGGATCGCGCTCTCGGGGCGCTCCAGCAGCGCCGGATCCAGGTGGCTCGTCTCCGGCTCCTCCATGCCGGTACGCCTCGTCAGCATCGTCGCCACGCGCCCGAACAGCGGCGCGAACGGCAGGAAGAGAACCGCGCACGCGAGCTGCTTCAGCGTGTTGAAGTTCGCGATCTGCCGCGTCACGTCGCCGCTGGTTTCCACGATCGCCGCGGAATACAGCGGAATCGCCGCAGTCGCCACCACCGCCCCCAGCACGTTGAACATCACGTGCACGATCGCCACCCGCCATGTCGCCGCGCCGCCGCCCGCCGCGGCCATCACCGTCAGGCCGCAGCTGCCGATGTGCGCTCCGAGAAGGAAGGGAATCGAAACGCGGAAGTCCTGGATCGCGCCGACCGACGCCAGCGTGAACAGCAGCGAGATCACCACGCCGCTGCTCTGGAACACGGCCGTCACCAGCGCGCTCGCCACCAGCACCAGCAGCCAGCCCGACACCGAACTGTCGCCCACCAGGCCGAGAACCACCCGCACCGCCGCCGTGTCGCGAAGGGGCTCGAACGCCCACTTCGCGATCTCCAGCCCGAGAAAGAGCAGTCCGAACCCGATCAGCACCAGGCCGGCATTCCGAATCGTCTCGCGGCGCGCGAACCGCCGCAGGACCACGCCCGCCGCGAGGACCGCGAAGCACGACGCGCCGATGTTGAACGCCACGATCTGCATCGAGATCGTCGTGCCGATGTTCGCTCCGAAGATCACCGGAATCGCCTGCGCCAGCGTCAGAATACCCGCGTTGACGTAGCCCAGAACCACCACCGTCGCCGGTCCCGTGTGGATCAGACTCGAAGCCCCCGCGCCGGCCGCGGCACCCTTCACGGGGTTCGACGTCATCCGCCCCAGGAAGTCCCGCATGCGCGAGCCCGCCGTGCGCTGGAGACCGTCGCCCAGCAGCTCCATCCCCAGCAGGAAGAGGGCGATTCCCCCTGCCAGAACGATGACGGCGAAGTATTGACTGTCGATGACCAAGCGGAGGCTCCCGGTCCCGGCTCGCCCGGGAAACGGGAAAGTATGCACGAACCCCCCGCTCGCGCAATGTTAAGACGACATCGCGCGGGGTTGTGGTGAAATCGGGGGCGGAAGGGATGGCGCCGAGAGGCGCGAAACAGACCAGAAGTTCCCCGTCCCCCTCAGTTCGGGACGATCGCCGCCTCGGTGAAGAGGAAGCCCCGCGTGCTGCCGGACTCGTCCTTCCAGGTTTGCCGCTCGATCGTCAGCACGGGCTCCTCCACGTCGCGCTCCAGGATCAGGAAGAGGTCCTGCGTCATGGGGCCGGCGGGCACCTTCGCCTTCATCTCCGGCAGGTCTTCGAACCGGAACAGGAACACCGCGGGGTCTTCGGGCAGTTCCGTGTTCCCGCCCCGCAGGCGCACGATGTACCGGCCGGGCCCGATGGGCCGGTTGAACCGCAGCTTCACGCGGTCGCGCGACGACCAGCTGTACACCTGGCCGTCGTTCGTCTGCTTCGGCAGATGCCAGCCGTCGCCGATGCGCTGGAGTTCCGGAACCGCGATCGAAACAGCCGTGTCCAGCTCCGGTCTCACCGCCTCCTCCGGCGGCATCCTGCCGATGCGCAGCGCCACATCGTGCCGAAACCCCCGCAGCGAGAGAACCGTCACCAGGCGCTTGTACTCGGGATAGTCCGTCCTCTCCACGCTCTCGGAGAGCGCGCCCCCCTTCGCCCCCCAGAACAGGATGCCCTCGCGGCGAATGTCCTTCGTCGTGAACAGGTCGAGCACCGTGACGTCTTCCGTCCGCGCGCCGACTTCGTTCAGTTCCGAGAGCGGATGCAGCGGCCAGTCCGCGTACGTCGCCCTCCAATAGGGAATCAGCGCTTCCGGCGCGACGTACAGCGGCGTGCCCGGCGGCGGCAGGAGTTCCGCGTCGCGTTTCGCCAGCCTCCACGGCTCTCCCCATTCCTGCCGCAGAAGCAGGAATCCCCATCCGTACAGCGACGTCGCCAGCAGCGGCGCCATCGCCAGCAGCACCCACGCCCTGTTGCTCAGCCGCTCGTACGCGATCGCGCACATCGCGCAAAGGCCGCCGATCCACACGCCGACCGCGATGGAGGGATAGCGCGGACCGTGGAAGGACTTCATCAGGTCGACCCGGGCCACCCACCAGAGAATCAGCGTGAACACGGCGGCGAGAAGCACGCCGCTCGCCGCCATCGTCCGCTGAACGCGATCGCGAACGAGAACCTCTCGCGGCGGAATCCGCGTGCCGACATACCATGCGAGAAGCGGCGCCAGGAACGTGGCCGCGCCGAGCGCAAGCTTCAGCGAATCCCCCGGCCAGGCGGGGAATCCCGAACGCCCGAACGGGTACCAGAAGAGAAAGACGGACGCCAGATTCCCGAACGTCGGCGGCGTCATCCAGGCTCCGCCCGTGCTCCGCATGTACTCCAGGTTCGAGAGCGTCGTCGCCAGCCACGGCGCGAACGCCAGCAGCGCGAATCCGTTCGCCGCCGCGCCGCCCAGGATGAACCGCAGCGCGATGCTGCGGTGCCGCACGAAGAGCACCGCCGACATTCCGATCCACATCAGCCCCAGCAGAAACAGGAACACGCCCGACAACAGCTGCGTCCAGAGCGCCACGGCCGCCGAGACTCCGTACGCGCCCCAGACGCCGTACCCGGTTCCCGCGCGCGAGTCCCCCTCCGCCAGCGCGCGCCGCCACGATTCCAGCAGCAGCAGCCAGCATCCCGTCATCATCAGGACCAGCGCCGCGTACTGTCGCAGATCGCCGCTGGTGAACGCGCCGTGCGCGCCGATGCCCAGCATGAGCGCGAAAAGAAACCCGCCGACGTTGTTCGACAAGCGCCGCCCGCCGAACCAGCCAACAGCGCACGTCCCCATCCAGAGAAAGACGTTCGGCAGGCGCGCCAGAAAGATCGACGGCTCGAAGACGAGTCCCGTCGCGCCGAGCCACGCCTTGATCGCGAGATAGTACAGCGGGGGGTGCGCGTCGGCGCGGCACATGCCGATCAGCTCGCCGACGGGAAGCGATGCAAGCACCACCGTGTACATCTCGTCGCCCCAGAACGTCCGCGCCACCGCACAGCGCCAAAGCACGAACGGCAGCAGCATCCCGATGACCGCCGCCAGCCCCGCCCAGCGGTGCGCGAGAAACCGATCGATCCGCTCGTCGATGTCCATCATGGCACGATGCACTCCGCCAGAGCCGCGCAAGCCGCAACACGAGAGCGCGACCCGGCGATTCGGATGGCGCCGCCACCCGCCGCCGCGAACCGTTTCCGCCAAAGGACGCCGCAATGCCGGAAACCGCTCCGATCGTTCAAGCCGTCAGGGATCTGGGAATCCAGTTCCAGCCCAACCACGTCGATATCACGGGCCAGGACGGAGCCGCGTCGATCGTTCTCGGCGGCGGCAGGTCCTTCTGGATCTTCGGCGACTCCGTCGAAGGCGCCTTCGAGAGCGTTCACGACATCGACCTTGGCGCCGTCTTCTCCAGTACCGCCTCCATCGTTCCCGACCAGAACCCCGCCGACGGCATTCGGGATTTCCGCTACCTCACCGCCGATGACGGCAGAGCGCGCCAGATCGTTCCTTTCGAAGACGACGAGCCCCCCGCGCGGTTCCGCATCTGGCCCATCCACGGCATCGTCGTCGGCGACCGCATCTACCTCTACTACCACAAGATCGAGCTGCTTCCCGTCGTCACCGTCATCCAGCACTTCGAGCTCGCCGGCATGGGACTCGCCCGCGCCGACACGGCGGCGTTCGAGTTCACCCGTCTTCGCGCTCCCGACGGAACGCGCGAGTTCTGGAAGGAGAACGAGCCCTCCTTCGGCGTCTTCGTCGACCGCGACGAGTCCTTCGTCTATCTCTGGGGCGCCCTCAAGAACGAAGGCCGCGACGAACACGGCAGCGATATGTACCTGGCGCGCGTCGCACCGGCCGACATCGAACGGCTCGACCGCTACGAGTATCTCGTCGAAGCCCCGCGCCGCGACAATCCCAGCGTCGAGCCGCGCTGGAGCCGCGAGTTCTCGCGCGAAGGCTATCTCTTCGGCTCGGTCCCCAACGAGATGTCCTGCTCCTTCAACGCGCACCTGAACCGCTACGTCGCCTTTCACACCATCGGCGTCACGAACCGCTTCGTCGTCCGCACCGCCGACCGCATCACGGGTCCGTGGAGCGACCCCCAGGTCTTTCACGCGCCGCCGCCGCTCAAGCCGGAGACGCGCTTCAACGCCCTGAAGGAACACTCCGAACTCGCCCGCGACGGCGGCCGCGTGCTCTATCTCACCTACGTCGACACGAACGACTATCTCCCGCGCCTTCTGGAGGTCGTTCTGGCATAGCGCGCGCTCTTTCGCCGCCTACGCGAGATCGAACACCAGAACCTCGGCGTCCTCCGTCGCCACAATGCGCACGGCGCGCTCGTCCTCGACCACCGCCGCGTCGCCCTGTTCCAGCGCCGTCCCGTTCACCGACACGCTGCCGCGGGCGACCTGCACCCACGCGCCGCGCCCGGCGGCGAGATCGTGCGACACCTCTTCGTTCGTCTTCAGCCGCGCTGCCCCCAGCGTCGCGTCCTGACCGATCGCCAGCGAACCGTCGCGGCCATCCGGCGAAAGGATCGTCACGAGTCCGCCGCCATCCAGTTTCGCGGCGAAGTCGCGGTCCTCGTAGTGCGGCTTCGTGTCGCGCTCGGCCGGCACGATCCATATCTGGAGCAGATGGACCGGCGCCTCGCGAGAGCCGTTGAACTCGCTGTGGGTCACGCCACTTCCCGCCGACATGAACTGCGCCATGCCCGGCCTCAGCGTTTCCTTTCGCCCCATGCTGTCGGCATGGGCCAGCTCGCCCTCCAGCACCCATGTCACGATCTCCATGTTGTCGTGCGGGTGCGTGCCGAATCCGCCGCCCGCGTCGATGACGTCCTCGTTGATGACCCGCAGCGAGCGATAGCCCATGTTCTTCGGGTCGAAATATCCTGCGAACGAGAACGAATGGCGGGCGTGCAGCCAGCCGTGCTCTCCTCTGCCTCTCTCGTGGGAACGTCTGATGGCGATCATGGCGGGGCTCCTTTCGATGAGACCTCAATAGTTGAGTACTCATATATCAAGACCCGTGCCAGGCCGTCCTCATCCCGCGCCGCGCGCCAGCTTCCGGAACTCGCCGATCGTGTACACCGTCCCGCAGGCGATCGCGGGTCGCGGTGAATCCTCCCGCGCCAGCCGCCACGCCGCCGCCGGACCGTCCGCCACGGCCACCGGCAGGCCCGTTCCCCGGGCGACGGCCGCAAGCTCCTCCCCCGGCGTTCCACGCGATCCCGGAACCGTGTAGCAAACGACGCGGTGGAACGCGTTCTTCGGCGCACTCTCCGTCAGCGACGCGAGAAACGCGCGGTGATCCTTGTCGCGCTGCATGCCCCAAAGCAGCGTCGCGGGAAGCATCCCGCCGAACTCGTGCAGACTCCCGCCGAGGGCCTTCGCGCTCAGCGGACAGTGCGCCGCGTCGATCAGCAGCGGCGGGTCGGAGTCGACGACCTCCAGCCGCCCCGGCCAGTGGACCAGCGCCATCGCCTCTTGCAGTGCGTCGGCGCTCTTCGTCGAACCCGCGCGGTCCGCCAGAAAGATCTCCGCCACCCGCAGCGCGATGCCGAAGTTCCGCGCCTGGAATTCTCCGGCCAGCGGAAGCCGAACGGTGTGCCTCTCCCCCATCCATTCGATGTCGAGGATCTGCGCGCGGCCATCGTGCCCGGCCACCTTGACGCCGCATGGTTCGCAAACCGGCGCTCCGGTCCTCGCCGCGTGTTCGACGATGACGGCGCGGGCGCGTTCCGAGTCCGCATCGGTGGCGTCGAACACGACGAGCGGCGAACCCGGCTTCGCGATGCCGGCCTTCTCCGAAGCGATTCGCTCGATGGTGTCGCCGAGAATCGCCGTGTGATCCATTCCGATCGAGGTGATCGCGCAAACCGCCGGTTCGGCGATCGCGTTCGTGCAGTCGAGCCGCCCGCCGAGTCCCGTCTCCAGAATCCCCGCATCGACGTTTGCGGCGGCGAACTCGCGAAACGCGATCGCGGTCAGAACCTCGAACACCGTGCGGCCGGAATCGATGTGCGGTTCGATCCGCTGCACCGCCTCGCGAAACCGCTCGCGCGTCCACGCGGTGCCGTCGATGCGGTATCGTTCGCCGTACTGGTCGATGTGTGGGGAGGTGTAGAGACCCGTGCGCAGGCCGAAGGAGCGCAGCAGCGCTTCGGTCATCGCCGCCGTGGAGCCCTTCCCCTTGGTGCCGGCGACGTGGATCCACCGCGCGCCGTCCGCGGAGACGTTCGCCTTCCGCAGCCACGCGCGATAGCCTTCGAGGTCGTACCCGGCGTCCGTGTACTTGCGCGCACCGGGGTTCTTTTCGAGATCGGCGAGCAGCGCGAGCGGATCGGTCATTCGCGGTCGAACACGAGCCGCGAGCCGTCGGGCATCTTCTGCCGGTACTGGCCGGCGAGCTGCCCGCACGCGCCGCTGACGTCCAGGGCCTTCGACCACCGGATGCTCGTCGTCAGATGCGCCTCGCGAAGGATCTGCGCGAACTCCTCCACGCGTTCGTCCGGAGGGCGCTCGTACGGAAGCCCCGCGTCCGGGTTGAAGGGAATCACGTTCACCTTCGAGGGAATGCCGTGGAGCAGCTTGACGATCCGGCGCGCGTGCGCCGGCGAATCGTTGACGCCGTCCAGCAGAACGTACTCGAACGTGATCCGCGAACCGGACTTCAGCGGAAAGCGCCGGCACGCGTCGAGCAGTTCGTCCAGGGGATAGCGCCGCGTCACGGGCATCATCTCCTCGCGTTCCGCCTGGGTCGTCGCGTTCAGGCTGATGGCGAGTCCCACGGGAATGCCGCATCCCGCGAGCTCCGCGAGACCGGGAAGAATGCCGCTCGTCGAGACCGTGATCCGCCGCGGCGAGAGGTCCATCCCGTTTCCCTCCGTCATCAGACGGATCGCGGCGAAGACATTCCCGGTGTTCAGCAGCGGTTCTCCCATGCCCATGAAGACGATATTGCGGAGAATCCGTCCGTCCGCCCTGTCCTGGAGCCAGCGGCGCGCGTACAGCGCCTGGTCCAGGATCTCGTCCGTCGTCATGTGGCGGAAGAACCCGTTCTTGCCCGTCACGCAGAACTTGCAGTCCACCGCACAGCCGACCTGCGAGCTGACGCAAAGCGTCATCTTCGTGCGGTCCGCCGTGCTCCCGGGCATCAGAACGCTTTCGACCTTCCGCCCGTCGCGGAACTCGAAGAGGAACTTCGCGCTGCCGTCTTCCGAGGATTTCTCGCTGACCACCCGCGCGATTCCGCCCAGGTCGCATGTCTCCGCGAGCTTCCCGCGAAGAGTCTTCGAGAGATTCCCCATTTCGTCGAAGGAGCGCGCGCCGCGTTTCTGGATCCAGTGGAACAGCTGGCGCCCGCGGAATTCCGGCTCGCCGAGCTCTCCGGCAAGACGTACGCAGTCCTCCTCGGACAGGGCCCGAAGCGGTACACCGGTGGCGGAACGTTGCTCTTGCAGACTCATGCGGTTCTCTTCCCGCGCGAACTCGGGCCCCGGCAAGGGGAGACCACTCTGTTGGGTGGTTAATCGATTCTTAAGAACTTAATAAGTAGTCGTCTTACTAGGCTCTGTACACTTTGTGGAGAACGCCCGGAAACCGACTCGCTCACTGGTTCTGCGGAGCGGTCTCCCATGTGGATAAGACAACGGCGCCGCCCGTGAAGAACCATGTGGATAACCGGTGACTTGCTGGTTTCGTCTTTAAGATCCGTCCCCTGTCGCGCCTGCCCTGTGAATTGCAAAGAGGGGTGTTAGAGAATCGTTAAGCTCTGGCATCACTTGGATTAGACAGCTGAAACCGCCCGAAACCGCCGGACTGTCTTTCACACCGTTATCCACAGGCAGGAGACCCTTTGTTGGAACCCAGCAGGTTGGCATTCGAATAACTGATATGGCAGGACTTATCGTCAAGTATCGTCCAAGAATCGGCCCAGTTCCGAAATCTTGTTCACACCCCCTGTGAATAAGTTTCAAGGCGAAGAAAAATCGTCTTTTTCGATCCCCAACGGGAGTTGTCTCTTTGTGGTCTTTCGCGAGCGGGACTCTCCCGTTGCGACAGCCGCAGTCAGAACTCCGACTGTCGCCATGAAACCTCACGCACTCATCGCCATCGCGAGCGCTCTGCTGATCGCCGCCTGCGCCACGCCGAAGACCGGTCCCGCCCTGTCCGGGCAGCATCCCGCCTCGTTCACGACGGAAGTCCGCTCCACCGTGACCCTGGACTATCTGATCTACCATCCTGCGGATTTCGGCGCGGACGATCGCGAGTGGCCGCTGCTGGTCTTTCTGCACGGACTCGGCGAGCGCGGCCCCGACATCGAAAAGGTGAAGATGCACGGCCCGCCGAAACTCATCGCCCAGGGCCGCGAGTTCCCCTTCGTCGTTCTCTCGCCGCAGTGCCCCGAGCGCGACTGGTGGGCGAACGAGGCGCCGACGATGGCATTGGAGAAACTGATCGACGAGATCGCTTCCGACGAACGAATCGACGAAGACCGCATCTATCTGACGGGGCTGAGCATGGGAGGGTTCGGAACGTGGAACCTGGCCGTTCGCGACCCGGAGAGGTTCGCCGCCATCGCCCCGGTCTGCGGAGCCGGCGATCCCTCCCGCGCGGCGTCCATCGCCGACCTGCCGACATGGGCGTTCCACGGAGCGAAGGACACCGTCGTTCCGCCGAAAGGATCCCAGGACATGATCGCGGCCATCGAGGCGGCCGGCGGCAACCCCCGGTTCACGCTTTATCCCGACGCGACCCACGACTCGTGGAGCGCCACCTACGACAATCCCGAACTGTACGAGTGGCTGTTGTCCCACGAACGGGACGACTGATGACGCACCGGTTCAGCCGTCCCTCCGGGACTCGGTCTTCTCGCGGTGCCGCCTTTCCCGGCACTGAAGTGCCGGGCTAACATCAGCCGAGCCCTTCGGGCTCTGTTCGCGACAAGGCGGGGGTGGTCCGGCTGGGCGTGGTTGGTCCGGCAAGGCGGGCTCCGTTCGCGGCAAGGCGGGCCTGACCGCGACGCGTGGGCATTGGCTGAGGGCGCGGAGAGGGGCGCCGCGTTCGACCTTCTCGCGGTGCGGTTCGAAAGCCGATTGCGGAATGGCGCGGTTGGGAGAAACAGGCGTTGGTCGTCGATGTGTCGGCGACATCGGCCATGCAGGCGGGTGTTCGTCCGGCAGTCAGGCGCAGCGCGCCTGGAGTCGATAGCCTGCGGTTGCCGCGCAAGCGGCTACCGCAGGTCGGGCGTACGCATCGGGAAGCGCATCGCGCTTCGTCGGGTTCGGAGAAAGACCGTCGGACCGCTTCACGGATCCATCGGGTCGGGCTGGTTCTGCGAGAGTTCGAGTTTGTCGACGACCCAGCGCTTGTCGCTCGTGTGGTGGATGTCGTAATCGATGTCGACGGTGCCGAGGGAACCCTGCAGCCGAAGAATGCCGCCTTCCCTGACCAGTTTGCGCCCGGGGCGAAGGACTCCGCCGCTCGACGACATGAGGCGCCAGTCCTTGACGCTATAGCCTTCGTACACGCCGATCCGTTCGACGATCGCGGGTTCCGCAGCCATGTAGCGCGCGAGAACCTCTTCCGGCTTCGCGAAGCCCGAGAGTGTCAGCGACTCTCTTGGCGCCTTGCCGCACGAGCAGACAAGAAGCGCGGCGATCGACAAGAAGACCAGTCGGAGTTTCATGGACGTTCCCCCCTTGGGCGTCAGCCCGGTTCCGATCGCTTGGGAAGCGGCACCCCGCCGCGCGCCCCTACTTCCCCTCTTCCGCGTCCTTCTTCCTGGCGGTCACCTTGATGCCGAGTTCCTTCAGCTGTTCCGCGGGAACGTCGCCCGGCGCGTTCGTGAGGGGGCAAAGACCCGTCTGCGTCTTCGGAAAGGGAATGACGCCGCGGATGCTGTCCTCGCCGGTGAGCAGCATGACGATGCGGTCGAGACCGAAGGCGAGTCCGCCGTGGGGCGGCGCGCCGAACTGAAGGGCCTCCAGCAGGAAGCTGAACTTCTCCTGCGCCTCTTCCTCGCCGATTCCGATGGCGCTGAACACCTTCGACTGCACGTCCTGGCGGTGGATACGGATGGATCCGCCGCCGAGTTCCTCGCCGTTCAGCGCCAGGTCGTAGGCCAGCGAGCGAATCTCGCCCATGCGGTCGGTGCCCAGCAGCTTCACGTCGTCGTCGTGGATGCTGGTGAAGGGGTGGTGCAGCACGTCCCAGCGCTTTTCCTCGGCGTTCCACTGGAAGGCGGGGAAATCGACGACCCAGGAGAACGCGAAGGCGTTTTCGTCGATGAGATCGAACGCGTGGCCGGCGAGCAGGCGGAACCTGCCCGTCATCTCCGCGCAGGTCCGGGCGCTTTCGTGGGCGACCATGAAGATGACGTCGCCGGGGGCCGCGCCGGTCTCGCTCTTCAGCGCCTCCAGGACGTCGTCCTCGAAGAACTTCGCGATGTTGCTTTCGAGCGTTCCGTCGGCGCCGACCTTGAACCACGCGTACGCCCGGATGCCCGTCTCGCGGGTGACGCGCTGGCTGAACTTCGAGTCGGGCCGCAGGTCCGTGTTGCTGAGCTTCTCGCCGCCGCCGGGAAGGGCGAAGCTGCGAACGACGCCGCCCTTCTTGATCAGGTTGTTGAACACCTGGAAGTTGCAGCCCTTCGCGAGGAGCTTCGTGATGTCGTGGATCTCGCACCCGAAGCGCAGGTCCGGCTTGTCGCTGCCGTACTTCAGCATCGCCTCGGCGTAGGTCATGCGCGGCATGGGCAGCGTCACGTCGGTGCCGGCGCACTCCTTCCAGATGCGGGCGACCAGGCGCTCCATCGCGTCGATCACGTCCTCCTGCGTGACGAAGGACATCTCGACGTCGATCTGGGTGAACTCGGGCTGGCGGTTGGCGCGGAGGTCCTCGTCGCGAAAGCACCGCGCGATCTGGAAGTACCGGTCGTAGCCGCTGATCATCAGCAGCTGCTTGAAGAGCTGGGGCGACTGGGGCAGCGCGTAGAACATGCCGGGATCGAGGCGCGAGGGAACGACGAAGTCGCGCGCGCCCTCCGGCGTGGCCTTCGTGAGGATCGGCGTTTCGAACTCGAGAAAGCCCTCGTCGCAGAGGAAGTCGCGCGTGGCCTTCGTCGCCTTGTGGCGCATGAGCATGTTGCGCTGCATCTCCTCGCGGCGCAGGTCGAGGAAGCGGTAGCGCAGCCGCAGTTCCTCGTTGGTGTTGTCGAACTCGTCCACCTGGAAGGGAAGGGGCTTGGACTCGCTGAGGACCTCGAACTCGCGGACGACGATCTCGACGCG
Source organism: Candidatus Sumerlaeota bacterium (assembly GCA_021772755.1). GTDB lineage: Bacteria > Sumerlaeota > Sumerlaeia > SLMS01 > JAHLLQ01 > JAJFLJ01. The sequence continues at coordinate 4,985 of JAJFLJ010000199.1, read as the reverse complement.
GCCCGTCGCGATGCGGTCGTTCTCCGTGCCCTCGGGGCGCTTCTGCACCTCGCCGCGGATGGCGAGACAGTACTCGCTGCGCAGATGGTGCGCGGCCTGGTAGCGGTCCTCCGGCAGATCCCCGCCGGGGTTGAACCGAACCTGGACCAGGCCCGTGCGGTCGCGCAGGTCGATGAAGATGATTCCGCCGAGGTCGCGGCGGCGGTGAAGCCAGCCCTTCAGGACGACGGACTCGCCGATGCTGGCCTCCCGGAGGTCGCCGCAGTAGGACGAGCGGCGCGCGGAGGCGAGTGGCTGGAGTGTTGTTTGGGTCGCGGTCATTGGCTTCTTCCGTCTTCCTGGTCTGGTTGGCGTTGGTGTGGGTTCGCGCGGAGGCGCGAAGACGCGGAGTCACTGTCCGGAGCCGCCGCGTCCTGTCCGTGGTCGGAGCGCGCCGGAATCCCTAGTTCGTCTTCTCTTCCATCGTCGCGAACTCGCGGTCTTCGGCGAAGGCCTCGTGCACCGCCTGGACGGCGCGTTCGAGCTCGCTCTCCGCGATCGCCACGGAAATCTTGATCTCGCTGGTGGAGATCATCTGGATGTTGATGCCCGCGTCGGAGAGCGCCTTGAACATCCTCGCCGCGACGTTGCTGTGGCTGCGCATGCCGACGCCGACGGCCGAGACCTTGCAGATGCTCTCGTCCGTGACGATCTTGCGGGCGCCGATGCGCTCGTTGAGCTTCTGCGCCACGTCCTCGGCCCGCCGGAAGTCGTTCTTCCCCACCGTGAAGCTCACGTCGTTGCTGCCGTCGTACGCGCTGCTCTGCACGATCATGTCGACCACGATGCCGGCCTCGCCGATCCCCTGGAAGATCTCCGCGGCGATGCCGGGGCGGTCGGGAACGCCCTGAAACGCGATCTTGGCCTCGTCGCGGTTGAACGCGACGCCTCTGACGACGATGTCTTCCATGGCCGGTTCCTCCGGAACGACGTAGGTGCCCTCGCCGTCGTGCAGGAAACTGCGGACGTGGAGGGGGACGTTGTAGTTTTTCGCGAACTCGACGCTGCGGCTGTGCAGAACGTCGGCGCCCAGGCTGGCGAGCTCGAGCATCTCGTCGTAGCAGATGCGGTCGATCGGCCGGGCGCCCCGGCAGACCCGCGGGTCGGTGGTGAAGATGCCGTCGACGTCCTTGTAGAACTCGCACATGTCGGCTTCGAGGGCGGCCGCCAGGGCCACCGCCGTGATGTCGCTGCCGCCGCGGCCGAGGGTCGTGATCTGGCCCTCTTCGGTGAGACCCTGGAAACCCGCCACGATGGGAATGAACCCGTCGGCGACGGCCCTCTTCAGCGAGTCGCAGGCGATCTCGCGGATGCGGCTTCTGCCGAAGACCGAGTCGGTGCGAATGCCGACCTGCGGGCCGGTGAAGCTCATCGCGCGGCCACCGAGGGATTCGATGGCGATGGCCAGCAGGGCGATGGACTGCTGCTCGCCCGTGGACATGAGCATGTCGAGTTCGCGGGCCGGCGGATTCGCCGAGAGAGCCGCCGCCATGCGCAGCAGGCGGTTGGTCGTGTCCCCCATCGCGCTGACCACCACCACGACCTGGTGGCCCCGGGCCTGGGTGGCGCGCGCGATTTCGGCGACGTGGCGGAATTTCTCGACGTGGAGCGAAGCGCCGCTCAGATCGGAATCGTCCGATCGCCGGCCCTTGCCCTTATCGCCGAGTGCGTCGCCGCCGAACTTCTGAATAATCAATGACATGGCTGGATTTCGGACCCCGCGAAAAAGAGCGGCAATTGCCAGCGCACCACCGGGTCATGTCAAGGCGAGACGCCTGCCGCCCCCGGTGGCGCGGACCCGTCGCGCGCCCCGCCCCACGCCGCGCGGAAGACGACTCCCGAAGCCCCCAGCACCAGGATCGCGCCGATCCCCCAGGCGAACTGCAGACCCGTCAACAGCGCGGACCCGCCCCTGGCGTGCTCCGCCAGGAACGGCATGTAGTTCGGCACCCCCAGCCGCGACGACCGGACCCACTGGTCGCCCGACCCCGCGATCTTCCTCGCGATGTTGGCGGGCCGCGCGACGACGTGCGCCGGGCGGGCCTGGTCGCGGTCCGCCTGCTGGATCTCCAGGTTGTACCAGAAGACGGTGCTCATGAGCTGAAGCGCCACGGCGAAGCAGGCGAGCGCCGCCAGAAGGCGCCGGACGTTCGGTCGGAGCCGGGGCCAGGACTCGGCGGCGACGGCGATGCCGGCCAGCGCCATCAGGTTCACCGGGACCGTCGTGAAGCGGTTCCCCCAGGAGGACCCGCCGAACCACGAGAAGTAGGTCGAGTAGAAGAGGATGAAGAAAAGCGCGATGCCCGCGAAGAGAACGGCGAAGGAGCGCACGGCGGACTTCGCCGCGAGCAGGACGGGAATCGCTCCGACAAGGAGCGGATCGTAGAGGAACACCGATTTGTGAACGCTGACGAGAGGTCCGAGGAATCCCGTCGCGAACGGCGTGCTGAAGGGAAAGCTCTCCGGCAGCGACGGGTTGCGCAGCCTGACGTAGTCGTAGCACTCGCCGACGTAGGTGGTCGCGAAGCTTCCGAAGCGGATGAACTGGTAGAAGCGGTCGGCCAGGCAGTACGCCGCGAAGACGGGTACGGCGATCGCCAGAACATCGAGCGCGCGGCGCGCGAAGGACTCCGGCGCGCGGCGCCGCACGACATGGGCCGCGAAGAGGAAGACCGCGAGAATCGTCACGACGTGGGGAATGCGGACGAGAATCAGGCAGCCGAGCACCAGCGATGCGGCGAAAAGGTTTCGCCGAAGTCCGTCCGACGTCCATCGCAGCAGCAGCGTCATTCCCCCCGCGAGCAGCAGGAACTCCAGGCTGTTTTCCTGGCCGATCTGCGCGTAGTGCAGAAACGTCGTTCCCCAAAAGAGGCCCAGCGCCGCGCAAAGCGACGCAGCCCTTCCGAAGCCGAGCTCCAGCAGCAGCGAGAAGGCGCAAACCACGCCGGCCGCCGCGACGAGCGGAAAGACCAGGAGGCTCACGAGGGCCGCGACGAAGGTCTCGCGCATGTCGCCGCCGACGCCCAGCGTCTTCGCGAGACCGGCGGCGGCGACGTCGGCCGGGAGCAGCACCAGACTCTGGCCGATGCCGTACCACGCCATGAACTCGCCCTCGTGATTGGGGGCTCCGAAACCGTTGCGGTCTTCCGGCCTGACCTGGGGTTCGTCGGTCCAAAGCCAGCGGGCGACCTGCAGCCGCATCGCCGTGTCCGACGTTCCCAGGTCGCCGGGCTGGAGCAGCACGGCGGCGAACCAGACGATCGCGAAGAGAACGATCCGCGGGCGGTGGTTCGCGAGCGCCGCGACGGCGTGCATGGGCTAGCCTCCGACGGGAGTGGCGAAGGCGTTGCCGGACGGGGCGGAGGGCGGAGACGCGGCACCGGCCGCAGTCTGCCGCACGTGCATCGGGTTGATTCCCCTCTTCATCAGCGCAGTCGATCCGACGGCGCAGAGCAGCGACGCCTGGAACATGCTGTTGATCCAGAGAATCGTCGAGGACTGCGACGCGCTGATTCCCACCACGACGAACAGCGACGCGATCACGAACCGGATCGAGACGATCGGCACGTTCGTGGTGATCTTTCCCAACATCCCAAAACCGAGCCCGTAGAGAATCCCGAGCCCGACAACCCCCGCCCAGCCGAAGTTCGCCCACGCCTCCGCCAGCATCCCCCACGCGATATACGTTTCCTTCGTCTGCTCCTCGGTCTGCAGGCCGAAGTAGACGTTCATGATGCGCTGGCCCTCGTGGGGGGAGGGCTTGTCGGGCCAGATGAACCGGGGAACCAGCCCGCCGACGGACTTCGTATACGTCAGTCCGTCGAGGTGCGGCACGACCTCCGGCGCCATCGACTGGCTCAGGAGCAGCATCTGGACGATGCTCATTCGCTCGATCAGGTCGCCCTTGGTCGATTGCTTCGAGTCCTCGCCGCTCTTCTCCCCCAGGGCGGCCAGCCCGTAGTTCACCCATTCCGCGAAGAGACCCGGATAGCCGGGCGGGTAGACCTTGAGATACTCGCCGTCGTATCGTGTCCAGTGAACGGCCCGCATCTCGTCCTTGCCGAGATGCAGGACGTTCAGCACGAGAAAGAGCCCGAGGAGGAATCTCCACGCAAGCCGCCCGGAGGCGATCGCGTAGCCGCCCACGAGCGCCGCGACCACGGGAATGAGCGGACTGATGTAGAGCGTCACGAGAATCGCCGCCGCGAAAAGAATGGAGAGCGCGATGAAGAAGACCGCCTGGCGCGTGTTCAGCAGCTTGGCTCCGAAACAGAAGCTGAGAAGGAACATGGAGAGGTACGTCGAGATGCGGATGCCGGACTCCAGGGGCCGCTGGAAGCCCGAGGGAAACTTGCTGGAGAACTTCCACCAGTCCCCCGTCAGCGTCGTGACGGCATAGAGCCCCCCCAGCGCGATTCCCAGGAGCGCGAAGTGAACCAGGCTGTTGAGGCTGCGTTTCGTCTGGCCCAGCAGGCGAACGTGTTTCGGCGGTTTCTGCTTCGTCTTGCAGACCCAGCGGTAGATCAGCGCCACGATCGCGAGGAAGAGGGTCTCGGTGAGGGCCGCGGTGAAGAGCCGCCCGGGCGCGTAGGAGGTGATTTCGCTGTGGCCGCGCAGCAGCGGCACGCCGAACCAGACGACGTCGAAGGCCGCGATCGCCGGAACGATCGGGAGACCGTACGTCCGGCGGGTGGCCCAGAGCCAGGCCGGCGCAAGTCCCGCGACGAATACCATCGCGGCGCCCAGCAGCACGATGCCCTCGCGTCCCTGGCCCATGAACACGAACGCCGCCACGCACGCCAGGACCAGAACGTTGAAGGACCGCCGCACGATCCTCTCGCGCCCGTCCACCACGTCGTCGAACGACATCATCAGGTTCTGCAGCGTTTGCGCGCGCGCGGCCATTTCACGTTCCCCTGCGGTTCCCGCCATTGGGTGGAGCCCCG
>JAJFLJ010000198.1 GCA_021772755.1 Candidatus Sumerlaeota bacterium | reverse complement strand
CGTCAACCGCATGCGCATCGGATACGGTGACGACGACCCCTCGATGCCGGTGGACAGCCCCAACATGGGCAGCGGCATTCGCGTGACCGGCGGAGCGTCGAAGATCGTTCTCGGCGGGCGCGTCGCCAGAGCCGGCGACTTTCCCAGCTTCCGGTCGCGCGTCTACACGGGCGGGAACCGCGACTACGGCGTTCTGGTGGAGGGCGCGGCGACGCACGACGTGAAGGTCAGCCTCCTCTACGCGGGGTACGTCGATCACGGCGCGTCGGCTGCGGCCCTGCTGGGGGTCGCCGAGCCGGTGGGGCTCGCGGCCCACGGAAACGGACTCGGAGGCATCGCCGTGATGGGCGGCGCGACGGACGTGGAGATCGGCGACACGGGATACGTCAACCGCGTGATCGTCGCCGATCACGCCGCGGGCGACGGCATCCTGATCGCCGGCAGTGGGACAAGCGACGTCCGCGTCTACAACGCGATCGCGGGCACGAACTACTTCGGGGACACGGGACTCGGAAACCTCAACGGCATCCGGATCGCGGACGGCGCGCAGTCCAACACCATCGGTCTTCTCGGCGACCTCCAGCTCTCCGAGTTCTTCGAAGACGCGCCCGAAAGCATGTCGTACAACATCGTCCAGGGAAACACGAACGGGATCGTTCTCGAATCCGGCGGCACCGTCGATGGCACGATCGTTCCCGGACAGCCGGTTCCGACGCCGCAGGGCTCCAATGTCGTCCAGAACAACTACATCGGTCGCGCCTACAAGACGAACGACCCGGAAACCGACAGCATCGGAAACGAGGTCGGCATCCTGATCCGGCCCGGCGCCACGGCCAACCGCATCGGCGGCGTCGACGACGCGGCCAGGAACTTCATCCATTTCAACCGGCGCGCCGGCATCGAAATAGACGGCGTCGTATCCACGGTTCCCGCCCTGGCGAACCGGATCGTCGGCAACGACATCCAGCGAAACGGCGTCAACGAGGTGCCAACGGGCGATCCGCTGGCCAACGAGCCCCGCGGCGTCGGCGTTCTGATCGGCGGCGGTTCGTGCGGCCAGATCGTCGGAGGGCCCGGCGCCCGTGTCGCCAACGAGTTCCGCTCGAACCATGTCGGCGTGATGATACAGGGCGACCAGGGCAACGACGACGACGGCGGACACGTCGTCACGGGGAATCTCTTTTCCGCGAACCGCACGGCGGGTCTGATGATTCGCCACGCGACGGGCGTCGTCGTCGGTCCCAACAACGAGTTCGTCGCCAATGGCCGCGCGATTCTTGGTCTCGCCGCCCCCATTCCCTCCGGCGGAATCGCGATCGCCGGCGGCGGGACCCACGAACTGTACGGCAATCGCATCGGCACCAATCTGAGCCACTCCAACTCCGAGGGTTTCAAGAACGTTCCGCACGGCATTGCCATCCACGATTCGGCGGACAACGTCGTGGGCGGCCTGGGCCTCGAAAAGCCGAACATCATCGTGCGCAACGAGGAGCGCGGCGTGGCGATCATGGGAAGCTCCGCGGCGGGCAACCGCATCCGCAACAACCTGATCGGCGTTCTGCCGGGGCGAATCCCCGCAAGCGCACCGAACGGAACGGGCGGCGTCCTGATCGCCGACGGAGCGCACGACAACCTGATCGGCGGACGGGCCGAAGCCCTCGTCAACGGGGCCACCGTCAGCCAGCGGGCCGGAAACGCGATTCGCGCGAACCTCGGTCCCGGAGTCGCCGTGGGGGGCGCGGCGACGACCGGCAACGCGATCACGAACAACTCCATCAGCGCCCACGCCGGATTCGCGGGAATCGAGCTTTCGGACGGCGGCAACGACCTGGTGGCGCCGCCTCTCATCACCCTCGTGTCCGACGGAACGAACGTCTCCGGCACGACACTCGCCCCCGACGGAAGCGAGGTGCAGATATTCCGCGACCCGGACGAGGAAGGACTGATCTTCGTCGCGACCACCATCGTGTCCGGCGGCGCGTTCGACGCCTCGGCGGTACTTCCCCTTCCGCCCTCCCGCGTCACGGCGACGGTCACCCATCCCGACGGAAACACTTCGGAATTCAGCCCCGTCTACGTCTACGACCCGCCGGACGAGCCGGGACTGGACATCCGCAGGAACGCCGAGCCACCCGTCGAGCGTGCGGTGCCTGCGAACGTCCCGGCATTACTGGCCGCGATTCGCCTGACCACCGGCGACAACGGAGCCACCGTCATCAACGAGTCCATCACCATCTCGGCGGAAGGCACGGCCGACGAATCCGCCGCGCTTGCCGCGCTCCAGTTCTTCGCCGACACCAACGGCAACGGGACATGGGACCCCTCCGACCAGCTGGTCAGCGTTCCCCAGAACCCGCCATCGGTCGATGACGGCTCGGTGACGCTCGACGTCGAGTTTCCCCTGCCATCGGAAACGATCGCCGTGATCTTTCTCGTCGCCGACCTGAACGGCTCCGGCGGCGTCGGCGAGACGATCGTGTTCCGCGTTTCGAGTGCGGACGACGTGTACTCGCGCGCCATTCTTCCGGAAATCGAGGTGGACGAGACCGGCGGGTTCCCGCTCGTCACGGACACGCTGATTCTCCAGGAGTCGATCCTCGGCGACCAGTTCGGTATCTACTGAACGCGGCGTCCGCCGCTATTTCTTGCCGTAGACCTTTTCGGGATCGAACATCTTCTCGCCGCCGTCGAGTTCCAGCGACGCGCCGCCCCCGAAATCGGCGCCGACGGGAAACTTGCGGTAGAAGCAGGACTTGTAGCCGGTGTGGCATGCCGCGCCGCCGACCTGCTCGACGCGAATCCAGACGCAGTCCTGGTCGCAGTCCACCCGCAGCTCGCGGACTTTCTGCACGTTCCCGCTGGTCTGGCCCTTGTGCCAGAGCTCCTGGCGGCTGCGGCTGAAGTACACCGCCTCGCCGAGCTCGATGGTCTTCGCGAGGGCTTCGGCGTTCATATAGGCCACCATCAGCACGACGCCGCTTTCGTGGTCCGTGGCGACGCAGGGAATCAGGCCGTCGCGGTCGAACTTCGGCGCGAGGGCGGTGCCCTGCTCGACGGCTTTGCGGTCGTCTCGGGATGCGAAGAGAGTGGAAGGGTCGGTCACGGCGGAAACTCCCGGCAGAAGTGTGGCGGCGGTCTCGCGGGAGGGGCGGGTCAGGTCAACCCCTTTGAAGCAGCGGCTCCAGCGCCCGAACGAACGCCTCGCTCTCCCCCGGCGTCACCACGACCGGCTTGCCGCCAGTGTGCAGAACGACGAAGTCGCTCGAACGCGTGGCGTAGAGCCGGAACGATCCGAGGCTCTTGTTCCAGAAGTACCCGTAGTTTCCCATGAAGCCCCCCACGCCGCAGGTGCGCAGGGTCAGGCCGCTCATCTTCCCGATGCGTTCCACGCTCCGGATTTCCGAGAGGGGAATCCGCGCCGGCGGAACGATCCGCCGCACCAGCACCGCCTCGGCCGTGACGTCGATGGAGCGCGGTGCGTAGAGCCCGCAGATCGCGAGAACCAGCGGACCGAGAAGCGCGCTCCCCACCAGCGCCCAGAACGCCGCCCTCGGAATGTCGAAGATCGCCGCCGTCCCCACGATCGTCGGCACCATCGCCAGCAGCAGAAGCGTCACGAGAATCGTGGTCCACCGGTTGGCCGCGTCCATCTTGCACGGTGCGGAGTAGATTGTCGGCGTCATGGTCGTTCCACCCTTCGCGTCCCTACGCCCGTTCCGGCCGGGTATTCACGGCAACCGGCGAATCCCGCCGCACGGCCCCGTTCATCGCGGATTCTCCGAATCCGCCAGCGACTTGAGCTCGCTGAGAATCGCCAGGGCTTCGAGCGGCGTCAGGCGGTTCGGGTCGAGAAGACGAAGGCGTTCGACCGCCGCGTTCTCCGGCGCCATGTCGAAGAGGGACGTCTGCGGGTCCCACTTCTCCGCGTGCGGAAGGATCGAGGCCTTGCGCCGCGTGCTCGGCCCGGCCGTTCCACTTCCGCCGCTCTCCGCCAGACGGGGCGCGACCGCTTCGCCGCGCTCCAGCCCCGCGAGAATCTCGCGGGCGCGGCCGACCACCTCCGGCGGAACGCCGGCGAACTCCGCGGCGTGAACGCCGTAGCTGCGGTCCGTCGCCCCGGGAACGACCTTGAAGAGAAACACGATGCGGTCCTTCTGCTCCAGCACGGCCACGTGAAAGTTGCGGATGCGCGGCAGCGCGCGGTCGAGCGCCGTCAGCTCGTGATAGTGCGTCGCGAAGAGCGTCTTCGGCGCCTGGCCCTCCGTGTTGTGGAGGAACTCGCACACCGCCCACGCGATCGAAAGCCCGTCGTAGGTACTCGTTCCGCGTCCGATTTCGTCGAGAATCACCAGCGACCGCGACGTCGCGTTGCGAAGGATGTTCGCCGTCTCCGTCATTTCCACCAGGAACGTGGACTGCCCCCGCGCGAGATGGTCCATCGCCCCGACGCGCGTGAAGATGCGGTCCAGCAGCCCGATGCGCGCCTCCGCCGCCGGCACGAAGGAACCCATGTGCGCCATCAGCGCGATCAGCGCCACCTGGCGGATGAACGTCGACTTGCCGGCCATGTTCGGCCCCGTGATCAGCCCCAGCTGGCACTCGCCGGAGGCGAGACACACGTCGTTGGGCACGAAGGGGGGATCGTTCTGCAGCGCCTCGAGAACCGGATGGCGGCCGTCCCGAACCTCCAGCACGTCCTCCTCCGTAACGACCGGCCGGGCGTAGCCATGCTCGATCGCGGTTTCCGCCAGCGAAAGCAGGCAGTCCGCGCGCGCGACGATCTCCGCGTTGGCGAGCAGTTCCGGTGCGGACTCCGCCACCGCCAGCCGCAGGCCGTCGAAGAGTTCGTGCTCCAGCGCGAGACTGCGTTCCTCGGCGTGGAGGATCGTGTCCTCCCTCTCCTTCAGCTCCGGTGTGATGTACCGCTCGCCGTTGGCGAGGGTCTGCTTGCGCACATAGTCCCCGGGCGTCTCGCCGCCGGGAAGCGTTCGGATCTGCGCGTGGGTCAGCTCGATGTAGTATCCGAAGACCTTGTTGTAGCCGATGCGCAGCTTGTCGATGCCGGTGCGCTGCGCCTCGCGCGCGCGGAACTCGGCGATCCAGGTCTTCGAGTCCCGCGACACCGAACGCAGTTCGTCGAGCCGCGCGTCGTGGCCGTCGCGAATGGCGCCACCGTCGGCGACGCGCGCCGGCGGCTCCTCCGCGAGCCCGCTCGCCAGCCGGTCCGTCAACCCGTCGAGCGGCGTGATCGAGGCGCCTTCCCGCAAGAGCAGCGGCGACGAACGGACGCCCAGAAGGGCCTTCAGCGCGGGCAGCGACGCGAGGCTCTGGCGCAGCGCAGCGAGATCGCGCGGTCCGGCGGTGCCTGCGCTCGCGCGGCCCGTGATGCGCTCGACGTCGCGGACGTTCTTCAGCGCCGCCGCCAGGTCCCGCCGCAGCGTCCCGCTTCGCACCAGCTCGTCGACGGCTTCGAGCCGCTCCGCGATTTCCGACACGCCGGCCAGCGGCTGGAGAATCCACCGCCGCAGCATCCGCGCACCCATTGGCGTCACCGTGCGGTCCAGCACCTCCAGCAGCGTTCCCTCCCGCCCGCCGCCGTGCAGATTGCGGACGAGTTCCAGCGAGCGCTGCGTGACGGCGTCCAACACCATGCCCTCGCGGCCGTGATGGACGCGAAGGCTCCGAATGTGCCCGATCGACGTCTTCTGCGTGTCGCGCAGATAGCGCAGCAGCCCGCCCGCCGCGCAAACGCCCGCTTCCAGGTCCCCGGCGCCGAAGCCTTCCAGACTCTGCACGCGCAAGTGGTCGAGCAGAAGGCCGCGCGCGTTGGCCGCGCGAAAGTCGTTGTCCGGCCGGCGGGTGATCGAAACGCGGCGCTCCGCCAGGAGCGGATTGAGAATCGACGCGTCGGCGGATTCCGGCAGAAGAATCTCGCGCGCCTCCAGCCCCGCCAGCTCGTCCGTCAGCCGCGCCGCAGCGTCCGCTGCGGCGACCTCCGTCAGCGCGAAGAAACCCGTCGAGACGTCGGCGAGACCCACCCCCCACTCGCCGCTCTTCCCCGGAACGAGACACGCGATGTAGTTGTTGGCGCCGTCCTCGAGAATCGCCTCCTCGATGGCCGTGCCCGGTGTGACGACCCGCACGATCTCGCGCCGCACCAGGCCCTTCGCCTTCTTCGGGTCCTCGGTCTGCTCCGCGATGGCGACGTGCCGACCCAGCCGCACCAGCTTCGCCAGATAGCCGTCGATCGCGTGGAACGGAACGCCCGCCATCGCGACGTCGCCGTCCGCACCCGCGCCCTTGCGCGTGACCGCGATGTTCAGCAGCCGCCCCGCCTCTTCCGCGTCCTCGCAATACGTCTCGTAGAAGTCCCCGCACCGAAACAGCAGAATCGCGTCGGGGTTCTCCGCCTTCAGACGGGCGAACTGCTGCATCATCGGCGTCGTGAATCGCCGTGAGGATGATTGAGTCGTCGTCTCGGAGGTCATGAAGCGGCTGCGGCGATGGGTTGGCTGGAATTACTGCGGAGACTGCGGTCGCGGGGCAAGGGCGTGGCGACGATCGGACCGGTGTGAGCGGAATCGCACTGGCCCGAAACGGCCAGAGAGTGCCCACGCTTCCAGCCTGCGCCGATGCCGGTTCGTGAGTTCTCTGCAAGACTCCCGCCGCGATTCCCCCAAGTCCAGCCGTATCAGTGGCATAAACAGTTTTATGCCGCACCGGACCCTGGGGGGCGCCCAAGCTGGTCGCCGGGCACAAGTGTTTCTATATGCTGTTCCCGAAGACTAGAGATCGACACAACGGAGGACTCCCTCATGAACACACTTGAAAACACCACCGGCCTGACCATTCGCGACGTGGCCCGCATCACCGGCTTCAGCCGCTCGACCGTTTCCCTGGCCATCAACGACAGCGACAAGATCAACAACAAGACGAAGGCCCTCATCCTCTCCACCATCGAAAAGATCGGCTATCGGCCCAACCCCGCCGCCCGCGCCCTCGGCCTGCGCAGCCGCCAGGTCGTCGCCGCCAGAAAGACCGCCATGCGCATGGTCGCCACTGGTTCCGGTTGAAGCCCCCCCGCCGGGGGGGCAAACGTTGCCGACCGGCGGGCAGAACGACCCCGCCGAGAGGACTGACGGATGGAACCGGCGACGATTTCCCCCCTGGTGGGCAACGAGACGGTCTCGGACGAGTTGCGCGACCGCATTTCCTCGCTTCGCGAGCGAATCGGCGCGCGACTGGTCATTCTCGGCCACCACTATCAGCGCGACGAGGTCATCGACTTCGCCGACATGCGCGGCGACAGCCTCGACCTCTCTCTTCACGCCGCGACGCTGAAGGACGTCGAATACGTCATCTTCTCCGGCGTCCACTTCATGGCGGAGACCGCAGACATCGTGACGCCCCCCGGCGTCACCGTCCTGCTTCCCGACCTGCGCGCCGGATGCAGCATGGCCGATATGGCCGACATCGACGAGGTCGAGGAGTGCTGGGACGTCCTGACCTCCGCCACCGACGACACCATCGTCCCCATCACGTACATCAACTCGACGGCCGCCCTGAAGGCCTTCTGCGGCCGTCACGGCGGCGCCGTCTGCACCAGCAGCAACGCCCGCAAGGTCGTCGAGTGGGCCTTCTCCCGGGGGAAGAAGCTCCTCTTCTTCCCCGACCAGCACCTCGGCCGGAACACCTGCGCCGACATGGGCATCGCCCTCGACGACATGGTCGTCTACGACCCCCATGCGGACGATGGCGGGAACGACCGGGAAACCTACGCCCGCGTACCCGTGGTCCTCTGGAAAGGCCACTGCAGCGTCCACCAGAACTTCATGCCGAACCACCCCGACGCCATGCGCCTGCGCTTTCCCGGCATCAAGGTCCTCGTCCACCCCGAGTGCCGCCACGAGGTGGTGAAGAAGGCCGACCTGGTGGGATCGACCAAGTTCATCGTACAGACCGTCGAGAACGCGGCGCCAGGCAGCAAGTGGGCCATCGGCACGGAACACCACCTGGTCAACCGGCTGAACCTGGAACACCCCGAACAGACGGTGATGTCCCTCTCCCCCTTCGCGTGCCAGTGCTCCACGATGTTCCGCATATCGCCCGAGGCGCTGGCCGACTGCCTCCAGTCCATCGTCGACGGCGAACCGCGCCACGTCATCCGCGTGGACGACGAAACGCGAAAGTGGTCCATGGTGGCGCTCGAACGCATGATGGAGATGCGGTGATGGCGGCGGTTCGCTTCCTCGAAGCCCGCCGGTGCTAGTCCTCGGAATCGAAAGCTCCTGCGACGAAACCGCGTTCGCGGTCGTCGCCGACGGGCGGCGCGTTCTCTCCAACGCCATCGCCTCCCAGGTCGATCTGCACGCGCGATACGGCGGCGTGGTGCCGGAGATCGCCAGCCGCGCCCATCTGGAGTGCTGCGTCTCGCTGTACCGCAGGGCGCTGGAGGATGCCGGCGTTTCCATCGCAGACATCGACGCGATCGCGGTGACGCGCGGGCCGGGGCTCGCCGGATGTCTTCTGGTCGGCATCGAGTACGCCAAGGGTCTCGCCCTGCGGCACGACAAGCCCCTCGTGCCGGTGCATCATATCGCGGGCCATTTGTACTCCGTGTTTCTCGGCCGCGAATCGGACGCGTGGGGGAACGACGTTTCGGCGGATGCGGAGTTCGAACCCTACCTCGCCCTCGTCGTCAGCGGCGGTCACAGCAGTCTGGTGCATGTTACCGGCTGGCTGGAGTACGAAACCCTGGGCGAAACGCTCGACGACGCCGTCGGCGAAGCCTACGACAAGGTCGCCAAGCTCCTCGGGCTCGGCTATCCCGGCGGACCGCTGCTCGACGTGATCGCGATGGCGACCGAAGCGACGCGCTTCGAGCTGCCCAGGCCACTCATGCGGAAGGATAACTTCGACTTCTCCTTCTCCGGCCTCAAGACCGCCACGGCCCGCCTGGTGGAGACGGAGTTCCCCGATCGCGGCGACGCTCCCCTGCCGGAGGATTTCGTCGCGGAAATCGCGAAGGCCTTTCAGGATGCCTGCGTGGACGTGCTGCTGACAAAGGCGGAGCGCGCACTGGAGAGACTCGGCACCGACCGCCTCGCCATCGCCGGCGGCGTCGCGTGCAACCGGGGTCTGCGGGCGGCGGTCGCCGACCGCCTGCCTCGCGCGTCCGTCGCGATTCCGGCGCCGGAGTTCTGCACCGACAATGCCGCGATGATCGCCGGCGCGGGATTCCGCCAGATGCGCGACGGAGTCGTCGCCGACCTTGGCCTGAACGCCGAACCCGGCCTGGCGCTGGTGCCCGGCGGCGCCGCCTGGGGAAGATAGTCTCCGCCCCTCCTACGCGCGGACGGTTTCGCCCGCCTTGTCGCTGTCCGTCAAAGCCTCCGTCGGCACGTCCGCGACGGCGTTGCGGGTGCAGTCCGACTCGGTCTCCTCGCGAAACTGCTTCAGGTCCGAGAGCACCTGCTGGATCAGCTCCACCTTCGGGCGGTGCGGCAGGAACGCGCTCTTGAACCCGTAGACGATCAGGTCCTTGATCTCCGGCAGCGTGAAGCCCAGCACGTCGTGGAGCTTCATGTACTCGTCCGTCATCGTCACGCCCGACATCAGACGGTTGTCGGTGTTGATCGTCACGCGCATTCCGTAGTCGTAGTAGAACCGGAGCGGGTGCGACTTGATGTCGTCGACGGCACCGGTCTGGACGTTGGACGTCGGACACGTTTCCAGCGGAATGCGGTGGTCGTTGCAGTAGTTCAGCAGATCGCCGTCCTCCTTCAGGCGCACGGCATGGCCCAGGCGGTGCGCGCCGCAGCGGTGCAGCGCCTGGCTGATGGACTCCGGCCCGTAGGCCTCGCCGGCGTGGATCGTGACGTTGATGTTGTTCAGCAGAATGAGCCGGAACGCGTCGGCATGGTCGGCGGCGGGGTTGCCGCCCTCCGCCCCGGCGAGATCGAACGCCACGACGCCGCGATGGCGGTAGGCCAGGCAGAGTTCCGCCATCTGGAGCGTGTAGCGCGGATGGCTGCTGCGCATGCCGCAGATGATCAGACCCCACCGCACGCCGAAGTCGCTCTCGCCCTCGCGAAGCCCGCGAAGCACCGCCTCGACGATCTGCGTGAGCTTCAGCCCCTTGCGCTGATGCAGAATCGGGGCGAAGCGCACCTCCAGATAGATGACGCTCTCCTTCGCGCAGTCCTGGATCAGCTCGTAGGCCGTGCGCCGCAGCGACTCCGCGTCCTGGAGGACGCTCAGCGTGATGTCGAAGGCCTTCAGATAGTTGACCAGGCTGGCGGCCTCGTCCTGCACGAGGATGTCGCGCAGTTCCTCCGCGTCGTGCGAGGGCAGACTGACGCCCTGTCGCTCCGCGAGTTCGAGGATCGTCGCCACCCGCATCGAACCGTCGAGGTGGCAGTGCAGCTCGCACTTGGGCATTTTCTGGATGATATCGCGTGTCAGCGGCATGGATATGCTTCTCCCTGTATGAACGGTCCATGCAAGGGGGAAGCGGGGGGAAACGCCAGTGAAATCTTCGCCGAACCGTTCCCGGGGCGAACCGCCGGGAACGCTCCGCCGCGGCGCCAGAGGCGACATGCTGCGGGTTGGTCCGCGCGGGAGAACACCGGGCTGGTCGGAGCCCGCCTTCTGGCCTGCGGATCATCGTGTGAATCCGGCTGGTCCACGCTTCCCGAGAGGCCGGACTCGCAGGCACAACCTCTCGGACGCGGGCACGCTCCAAACCGAAGATGCGCAAGAAAGCCTGCGCTACCCCCATGACGTCATTCACAATACGGCAAGCGGCACAGCTTCGCATCCTGGATTCTATCGATCAATGACGAGTAGTGGGCATCGAAATCGAAACCGGGAGACTCCAGTCGACTCTTTAGCAGCAGCAGGAGCCCTCTGTCCTTCCGAACCTCCTCTTCCTCCAGAAGGCCGTAGACAAGGTTCCTCGCCCTCTCGGCCGACACGGCACTCTTCATGGATGTCTTCAGTTCAGAAAGCAGTGGAACCGCATCCTCGGCTGGGTCATAGAGCCCTTCGACAAAGAATCGTCTAAAGCCGGGGTTTTCTCTCTTCGTGTAGAGAATGCCGGCCAGGAAATGAGCACAGCAAATCCTGTGGCCCAGGGCGTTGGAGCTCCATATCATCCGGAGCAAGTCCGCCTTGATCGGACACAGTCTCAGACTGCCTTCCAGAATCGTGCACCAATGAGGACGGGATCGATGACCTTCACTGGACAGAATGCGTTCCATACTCAGGCGGGCAGCCGCATGCTTGTGAAAGAGGTCGAGTACCCCCTGGAGCTCCTTGTCGGTTCGTAGTCCATCCACATACGTTCTCGTTAGCAAGGGTGTCCCCGCGTATTGATCGTCCTGAGGAAAGAACGGGTCGTCCAAATGCAGTTCGTTGCAAAGTCGATAGACAATCAACGCGACGATGGTTCGATAGAGAACGAGGCTATAAACGCGCGGTATGCCCTGCGAGGGAACAAGAAGTTCTTCATAAGAGACATCTTCCGGATTCACGATGGCCCGTAACTCGCCGGCGAGCGAGTAATCTGTCTCGCAGAACAACTCGGCGAGTCTCCGCACTTCATCCCGATTCAGGCAGACTCGCCCCTCAGATTCGAACAGCAACATTATCGCCTCTCCAGCCTTTGTAGCGTCCTTTCGCATTCCCGATGAGCTACCGGAATGTCGTCGTAACCGCAAGGCCTACATGGCGGCGAAGGCGCAAGTCATGGCCTGCGCGCAGTCCTGATCGCAGGCGAAAGTGAACTCCGCCCCTGCGAACAACGCTCAACGCGAAACGCACAACTCTCCACTCACCTCTCGCCACTCGCCTATTCCCAGGGAATATCCGCGAGGGCGGTTTCCAGGCCGAGGCGCTGTCGCCGCTTCCAGATTTCCAGGCAGCGGATGAACGAGGGATCGCCGCAATCCCAGTCCTCCGGATTCCAGGCGACGGCCTCCACCTCGAAGATCCGCCCGCTGGAGGTCACGAACCACGCGCGGCTCTCGTCGGTGCTGAACGTCCCCGCCATCAGACTCTGGTCGCTCGGAACCGTCAGGACAGTCATGATCTCGCGACCGCTCTCCGCGTCCCAAAGCTTCGCCTTGTTGTCCAGACCCGCAGTCAGGACGCGCGTGTCGTCGGCGCTGAACTCGGCGCTCAACACGTTCAGCCCGTGTCCCCGAAGCACCGCCAGCTCCCGCCCCGTCTTCGTGTCCCAGATCCGCGCCGTCTCGTCCGACGATGCGCTCACGATCCGGTCCCCCGCATGCGAGAATCCGATATCGACGACCGGCTTGCCCGCGCGGTGGCCTTCGGTCGTGGCCCACCGCATTTCGCCCTCCGCGAGATCGAAGAGCGAAACGCGCCCGTTCTGCCACCCGCATGCGGCGATATCGCCCCCGCGTCCGAACTCCAGCGAGGAAATCGCATACGTCGCTTCCGCCGGATCGCGCCAGCGGACGACCGGTTCCCAGGTCGTCGTGTCGTACACGACGATTTCCGCACGCTGCAGTCCCACCCCCAGGCGACTGCCATCGTCGCTGAACGCGGCGAAATAGGCGCTCCCGTTCATGAGCCTCGCGATCTCCTCCCCGCTCCCGTTCCCGAACACCGTCAGCGACGAATCGGCATAGCCGATCTCGGCCCGCAGAGAGGAGTCCGGGCTGGTCGCGGTGTAGTACGAATCGACATGATAGGCGTTGTCGCCGAGAGCCAGAAAGCGCCGGCCGCCGGGCACCAGAAAGTAGTCGTCGTAGCCGCCCCAGAAATCGTGCCGCCCGTAGGGAAAGCTCGGAACGCGCAGCCGCTCGGCGGGCTTCGCCTGGCCGATCTCTCCATCGGAACCGGTTTCCCGCGTCTTCGCGAGAAGTCGGTCCAGGCTCCACAACCGGACTTCGTCGAACGACACGGTCATGAGCCGGTTCTCGAACGGGTTCAGCACCACCTTCTCCATCTGCTTGGCGCCGGCGATCTCCTTCAGAAGCACGCCGGACTCCGCGTCCCAGACCCGGCATGTCGCGTCGTTTCCCGACGCGGCGACCAGTGTGCCGTCGTGGCTGAAATCCGCGCAGCGCGTTCTCGCCC
>JAJFLJ010000197.1 GCA_021772755.1 Candidatus Sumerlaeota bacterium | reverse complement strand
GACCGCTGCACGAGTTCGGGCTACCGCGGGCGAACGGCCATTCACGAGATCTTCATCATGACCTCGAAACTCCGGCAGCTGGTGATCCGGGGCGAGGCATCGAGTCGGCTGAAGAAGCTGGCGGTGCGCGACGACATGCGGACTCTGCGCATGGACGGCTGGAAGAAGGTCCTGCTGGGGCAGACCTCGCTGGAGGAACTGGACCGCGTGACGGCGGCGGACACGTAAGTGCGCTGAAATCGCCGGATTCGGCCCTCTCCGCTTCGGAAAACGCTTGAAGTGGGCCGGGTCCGGGGCGTTAGCTGGTTCCCTAACGCGCGGGGTGGCCGCCCCGCATCAAATAACGACGGGTTTTCGTGCTCTTCTTTCGCGCAGTCGTCCGGGATAACGGCCTTTCCCGACGCGCTCTTCGCGGGCACGGAAAAACCGCGATCCGACAGAAACGACGAGGTCTTCGATGCACCCCCAGATCGCTCTGCTTATCGATCTTCAGGACGTAGATCAGAGACTGGCCCGCCTTCAGGACCAGCTGAACCGCTACCCGGGCATCTGGGCGGAAATGAAGGGCAAGCTGGTGAAGAAGGTCGGCGCCCTGGAGGCCATCGTTTCCGACGAGCAGAACCGCACCGAGGAAAAGAAGCACATCGAGCAGGACCTGCGCGCGAGTTCCGAAAAGCTCAAGCAGTACCAGGCCCAGCAGATGATGGTGAAGACGGCCAAGGAACTGACGGCGCTGAGCGCCCAGATCGAGAGCATCAAGAAGGCGATCCAGCGCATGGAGGAACGCGGCGAGGAGATTCTCGCCAACGAGGCGGAGCTCCGGGAGCGGATCGAGACCTCCACGGTGGAAGTCGACGAGCTGAAGGCGCGCGCCCGCAAGGAGCGCGACCGCATTCGCGACCAGGTCGCCGCAAAGACCGCGGAAATCGAAAAGCTCGAAAAGGAGCGCGCCTCGCTCCTTCCCGGGATCGAGGCCGGTGCCCTGGATCTCTACGAAAAGACGCGCAAGCGCTGGCCGGAGGACCCCGTGGTCCCCGTCAGGAACGGGAGTTGCACGGGGTGCCACTTCGCCGTTCTGCCCAACCGGCTTGTCGTTCTCCATCTCGACGAGGATGTGCTGCGCTGTGACCACTGTGGACGAATCCTCAGCCACGACGAAACCTTCGTCCCGGCCGAACACGCCCAGTAAGATTCGACGCTCGTTTCCATTCCGGACGTTTCCGGTCGCGGTGATCGTCACTGCCGCCGCCGTGCTCGTTTCGTCGTGCTCCCGTCTCTCGGTCACGTCCGAGCCCGCCGGAGCCGCCGTGCTCTGGTCGCCGAACGGCTACGACAGCTGGCAGCCCTGGCCTCCGCGGGCCTGGGACGAGAAGGGCGTTCCGCCCGAAGACGGCGGGAAAGCCCCCACGACCCCTCTCAGGGAAACCGGCGTCTACGGAGACACCGTCTGGGTGACCGTCGAGAAGCCCGGCTACTACCGCCCGCTTCCCAAGGCCGCGCAGCTCTACGCCCTCCAGAACGCGACTCTCGAGTTCAGCCTGGAGGAAACTCCCGAGGCGCTGGCGGCGAGAATGCGCACCGACGGATTCGTGTCCTGGAAGGGCGAATGGGTTCGCCCCGAAGAGCACGACCTCGTCGAGTACGGGGGTGTCTGGATGGCGCAGTCCCAGGCGCACCGGTTGAGCCAAATCGCCGCCGGCATGGTGGAATACGAGGGCGAGTGGCTGACGAAAGACCAGGCGGCGGCCCGGTTCGAGGCGAAGCAGCTGGCGCAGGGCCTCGTGCTGTTCAAGGACCGCTGGGTCGCACCCGAAGCGAAGGCCGAGGAGGAAGCCATCGATGAATCGGTGGCCGGGTACCGCGCCTCCAATCCCCAGCCGCTGGACCTGCCCAAGGTCGTCGGTCCCGTCGAAGGGACGATCGCCCAGATTCAGCTGCTCAATTCCACGGACCGCCAGGTCCGGGTCATGATGAGCGGCCCGCAAAGTCGCGAGTTCATCCTGACGCCCTACTCCAGCGTCGGACTCGCGGCGAACGAGAGAGTGAGAATCCTGCCGGGCCGCTACGAAGTCGTCGTCGTTCCCGAGCGCACGCTGGCCGAATCGAGCGCGCAGCATGAGGACTCCGAACTCGTCGCGCTGCGCGAATCGGCGGAGCCGCGCTATCTGGAAGTGGCCCTCGCAGAGGGCTTCCAGTACCTGATCAACTACGACATCAAGTCGGCATTCGGCGACGGACCGATGGGGGACTACCAGGCGGTCGAGCCGAAGTTTCCCATCGAAGCCCCTGTCATCGAGATTCCGGAATTCGAAATGCCCGAGCGGCCCCAGCGCGGGCGGGGGCCCGGAGCGGGGGGAACGCCCGGAGCATTCACACCTGGCGCCGGTGGCGCCGGAAGGCAGCGGCCGGCGGGAGTGGGCGGCGAGAGCTCGACACCCGGAGCCGGACGCGAAGGCGGAGGCCAGCGACCCTCCACGGGTACGGAGGGCGGCAGCGGACGGGCACAGGAAGCCCCCGCCGCCCAGCCCGACGGCGAGAGCACCGCGAAGCCGGACGCCGCAGCGAAGAGCGATTCGTAGCGGCGTTCCCCGCCAACCCTAAACCAGTTTCGACACCAGCACGCGGTCCATGCGATAGACCGAATACGCGTCTCTCGTGCGGCAGTGGGCGTAGAGGCGGTCGCGCTCCAGACTCTCCGGCGCGATCAGCTCCGTGACCTCGTCCTTGTTGGCCTTGGTGTAGTCGATCTCGACCTCGAACTCGTTCTCGATGGCGAAGTCGATCATGCGGCGGACGTCCTCGTGGTTCTGCGCGGGATTGGGGCCGTCGAAGTTGAACTTCGAGGTGCCGCGGGGGACCGAGTTGCTCACGAGGTGCGAAATCTGCGAGTCGTATTCGCGACGGACCTTCTGGACCTCCGCCGCCCGGGAGTCCGCCATCGTCTTGGTCCATGTCTGGACCAGGGGCTCCGCCAGGTCGCTGAGGGCGGCGAAGGTGCGCTGGTCGATCTTCATGCGCTCGAGCAGGGGCCCCATCCGCTCGTGGGCGAACTCGCGCCCCTTCTCGTCCTTGAGGGCGAGGACGAACCGCATGGCGGCGATGAGCTTCACCATGTCGTCGCGGGTCAGCGAGAAGTTGACGCGCTCGTCGTCCTTCATGTGGACGTGTTCGCTTTCGAGGCGCGGCATGAAGCCGGTCCTCGTCAGCTCGCGCGAGAGGCGCTTGAGGTCCACGTCCTGGTTGAGAACGATGACGTGGTCGCCGACGACCTTCTTGATGGAGGGCGCCACCTTGCGACTGGCCTGCATCTGCTTGAGCAGCAGCTCGTCGTCGACCACGATGTAGCCGCCGGCGTAGCCCATGTTCACCTCGCCGTGCTTCTTCATGCAGTCCCCGATCGCGTAGCGCAGCGAGTCGGGCATCGGCGTGCGGCTGTGGGTTTCCAGCAGCTGGAGGATCTCCTCGCCGGAGACGCCGGAATCGAGTCCCTCGCGGAGGCTCGACTGCGACACCGCCAGCAGCGACATGACGTCGATCGACTTCACCTCGCAGAACTGGACGAGGCGGTAGAAGGTTCCCAGCTCGAGGTCCGGCGGAACGATGATCTCGTGCGTCGGCTGGACGATGAACGAATCGACGTCGAAGTTCAGCGGCGTCACCTCGTTCTCGTTCTCCTTCTCGAAGAGCAGACCCCACTTGTCGAAGGGGCGTCCGAAGACGAACCGCCCCAGGTCGGTGAAGCGGAACGTGTAGTTGAACGGCTTCTGCTTGCGCGGGCGGCCCCGGCTGCCGCCGCGCGCCTTGAGGGTCTTGCCGTCGCCGAGCCGCGTGCCGAGCGTCTCGATGTCCTTCTCCGACGAGACCCCGACGGCGATCAGGCCGAGCCAGCAGAGCGATTCCGCGACGATGGACTCCGTCACGAGTTCGTTGCTGCGGGTGTGCTTGTCGTAGGGCATGTCGTCGCTGCGGCG
This sequence comes from Candidatus Sumerlaeota bacterium, assembly GCA_021772755.1. GTDB lineage: Bacteria > Sumerlaeota > Sumerlaeia > SLMS01 > JAHLLQ01 > JAJFLJ01. Next base: position 7,382 of record JAJFLJ010000197.1, on the reverse strand, counting down.
GGGAATCTCCTGGCCGATCTTCGGCATGAGCTCCTCGTAGAAGCCCGTCTCGACGCACCAGCGGTCGCGGGGCATCTCCGCGAGAACGTCGAGGACCATGCGGCGGAACGTCACGATCGAGACCAGACCCGTGGGCTTCGGCTCGGTGTGCACCGTGTTGCCCTCGACATACTCCTCGTTCCACGCGGCCGTCTTCAGCCACCACTGCACCAGATCGACGTAGGCCGCCTGGCTGTCCGAGAGCCATTCGAGGAACGTCTGCGACACCCGGTAGGTCTCGCCCGTCGAAACGAGGAACTTCCGCTCGATGAGGAAGACGGAGAGGAACTCGATGTACTTGATGGACTTGTGCCGGCTCATCGTCGGCAGGACCTTCTTCAGGTCGTTCTTGCCGATTCCGCCCGTGGCGAGAACGCGCATCGGGCGGCGGTCGACGTAGTTCGCGAAGACCACCAGGTCGCGCAGCAGCGTCGTGGAGTTGTCCACGATGACCGACGGCTTGTTCTCCTTCTCCACGACCGAGACGCTGTCGAGTTCCCGGAACGTGCGGGCGTCGCGCTGGAAGTGATTCGAGAGCACGTACATGATGTCGCGGGGGATCATCAGCAGGTTGTTGTACTTGTTGCCGCCGGGAACCGCGGTGAAGACCAGACCGCTGGTGTTGAGCAGCCACTGGAGCGCGTCGCCCCGGGAGTGGTCGTAGCGGCGCTGCACGTTGAGTTCGAGCAGGTCGCGGTAGACGCAGACGCCGTTGCGCTCGACGAGGCTCTGGAAGACGGCGGAGGGCCCCTCGGAGAGGCGCTCCGTGTAGCGGCGCAGGTTTCTCGGGTCCAGCAGCTCCTTGCGGATCAGGTAGATCAGGTAGTTCTTGTTGGCCGATTCCGGCTGGAGACGCAGCCCCTGCGTCGCGATGTGCTTGAGTTCGTTGTTGGAAAGCTCCTTGAGGAAGTGCCCGAGGTAGCCTTCCCAGAAGGAGGGCAGATCGATGAAACGGAGGAAGGGCTCGGGCACGCCGACGAGCACGAGGTTGCCCTCCTGGCTGGGCACCTCGTCGCAGAACACGATTCCGCGGCTGGCAAGTCCGCCGAGCACCTCGCGCGTCCGCGCCTTGTCGTTCTCGAAGAACCGCTCGACGACCTCCGAGTATTCGAGGTCTCCGCCGTGAATGACCAGGAAGTCGATGAGATCGCGTTCCTCCTCGGCCAGCGACGCCGTGGCGGTCTCCCAGGCGCTCCTGCTCTGAAGGCGCTGGTACAGATTGATGATGAGAAGCGACTGGCGGGCCTTCTCGGAGTCCGCCCCGGAGAGGTCCGCCGGCGCGATCTCCCAGTGTCTTTCGATCTCCTGGAGTTGCCCGGTATCGAGTGTCTTGAGGATGCTCTTGAGTTTCATGATCGTCCGTTCAGGTGGTGCCAGAGGGGGCGGTCGCAATACATCTTGGCCCGCTCAGGCTCTATCTCTGGTGGCGAGGGAAGGAAAAAGGCAAGCTCTTTCCTCGCGAACCGGGAAAAACGCGGAGACTGGGACGATCAGGTCGTGACCGTCTCCTCCGGACTGTCCTCGAATTCGATTTCGTAGCTGTAGCCCTGCTGCGTCAGGAACATCTGCCGGTTCTGCGCAAAGTCCTGCTCCTTGGTGTTGCGGCTGACGATGGAGTAGAAGTGGGCGATGTTCTCCAGCCCCTCTCCCTTCGGACGGAGGACGCGGCCGAGCCGCTGGGCCTCCTCCTGGCGGGAGCCGTATGTGCCGCTGACCTGGATCGCGACGTTGGCGTCCGGCAGGTCGATGGCGAAATTGGCCACCTTCGAGACGATCAGCAGCCGGATTTCCTTGTTCTTGAATCTCGCGTATATCTCCTCGCGCTCGCGGTTCGGCGTCTTGCCCGTGATGATGGGCGCGTTGAACTCGTCGCGCAGCGCGTCGAGCTGCTCGAGATACTGCCCGATGATCAGGATGTTGTCGCCGCGGTGGCGCTCGATGATCTTGTGGATGACCCCCATCTTGGCGGGGTTTTCCGAGGCCATGCGGAACTGCTCGCGCTGGTCGGCGACGGAATACTCCACGCGGAGCTTCTGCGGCAGGGGCACGCGGATCTCGATGCACTTCGCCGTCGCGATCCAGCCCTGTCCTTCGAGCTGCTTCCAGGGCATGTCGAACTTCTTCGGGCCGATCAGCGAGAACACGTCGTCCTCGCATCCGTCCTCGCGAACGAGGGTGGCCGTCAGCCCGAGCCGCCGGCGCGCCTGGATGTTGGCGACGCTGCGAAAGACCGGCGCGGGCAGCATGTGCACCTCGTCGTAGACGATCAGCCCCCAGTTCTCGCTGTTGAAGATGTCCATGTGGGCGAACTCGCCCGTCTTCGACTTGCGGTACGTCAGAAGCTGGTACGTCGTGACCGTGACCGACTTGATCTCCTTCACCTCGCCGGAGTACTCCCCCACCTGGTCCACGGTGAGATTCGTCTTCGTCAGGATTTCGGCGATCCACTGGCGAAGGGCCGTGATGTTGGTCGTCAGAATCAGGGTGCTCTGTTTGACGCAGGCCATCGTGCCGATGCCGATGACGGTCTTGCCGGCGCCGCAGGGCAGCACCAGCACGCCGGAGCCGCCGCGCACGCCGCCCGACGCGTAGAAGATCTCCGCGGCGTCCTGCTGGTACTCGCGCAGACCGAAGGGCTTCCCGTTGGGAAGCTTCTCCGCCAGGTCGATGTCCAGGGCGGCACCCTCGGTGTAGCCCGCCAGGTCCTCGACGGGAAGCTTTTCCTTGATCAGCGCCTGCTTGAGCAAGCCGCGGTTGGACTCGTCGACGGCGATGGAGAGGTCGTCGATCCGCACACCCAGGAAGGGCTCGACCTTCTTGAGGCGGACGATGCGCTCCATCGTCTCCTTGTCGGCGGAGATCAGGACAAGGCTGCCGTCCTTCTTCTCCAGGCGAAGCCGCCCGTAGCGGGCGATCTGCTCGCGAATCTCGATGAAGACGTTTTCGGGGACGGGATAGCGGGAAAACTCGGAGATGGCCGTGCAGATCTCGTCGGAGGTCATCCCTGTCGCCGCGGCGTTCCAGAGCGACAGGGGGGATATCTGATATGTGTGGATATGTTCGGGCGACTTCGCCAGTTCCGCGAAACGGGCCACCTGGTCGCGCGCGTCGGTGTAGCGCGGGCTGTTGAGTTCCAGCAGGATGGAGAGGTCCGCCTGTGCGATCAGCGGGTTATCGGGATTGTAGCTCATGTATGTCCTGTCGCGTCAGTGTTCGTGAGTTTTGTATGAAGCAGGAATTGCACCCGGAAGCGATCCGCTCGCGTAACGGGGCACCCACAATCCCCCTACGCCGTTGCTTCGTCAACTGAGAAGCAACCGGCGCGATTCGATTTTCGAATAACGCGTTTCAGTAGGCGGTTTCGGGGCGGGTCGGCGTCTCGTATTCGGTCTCGCGTGGAGGAGCCGGTGCCGGAGTGGAGTCCGCCGCGACTTCGGCACCTTCGGCATCTCCCGCCGAACCGTCTTCGCCGATGCCCGTCGAGAGCATGTCCTCGATGCGCCCGTCGTTGATCGCGCGAATGGGGGACTTCATGAAGATCCCGCCCAGCATGATCAGCAGGGCGGAACCGAGAAGGCAAAGTTGGATGGTGATTTCTTTTTTCATGGTCGTTTGCGGCGGGGAGATGAGCGCACTCCGCCGGACGGTGTCAACGTCCAGACTCTTCCCTTCAATATACCGTTGGAACGGGCCGGGGGTTTGGCGCGGGGAGCCAGAGTAAGGGCATTCCCCAAGAACCGTGTAACAAATTACCCGGACCGAATGCCGAGGAACCGTGACACTCGCGAGAATACCATATAAGGCCAGTTTTTTCAGCCATGTGCGAATAAGACATGGCTGAGGGCGGTTTGGAATGCGGACTGCTCACTCTCTACAGCAGACTTCGAAACTGGTTAGATGGACCAAATGCACAACGCTCTGGAGAGCCGCCATGATTAATCCCGCCGCACTGATTCGCGATGCGGTGGCAGCTCTGAACAGATGGTTCGAGCGCGCGGAGCGCGAGGAGGAGGAGAGCCTCCGCGAACTCGTCGCTCCGCCCGTCCACGAGTCCGTAAAGGACGATCATCTGAAGCGTACCAGCGCCGGTCCGGTCCTCGATCTGAGGAACGCGGAGCCTCCCAGGGAACACCAGGCGGCAAACATTCCGCCGCCGCCGATGAACCCGCCTCCGCCGAGAGTCGCCGCCAGCGCGACTCCCAGTCCGGTTCGGACAGGCGTGGCGGGACTCGCGAACCGGCGCGCTCCGGGAAATCGGAACGAGCAGCTTATCGTTCAAAACGACGCGAACGACACGGCTTACCGGCAGAGAAACGAAGTGGTGGCCGAAGTCGCGCGGCGCTACGAGAAGTACGGCAAGCGGGTCGCCACGGCGATCCTTGGCAAGGTCTTCCTGCCCAACGGGCTCGAAGCTCTGCTGGCGAAACTCGGTCTGATTTCGCAGGGCAGCGCCGACGCCGACCATGCACAGGTCGTGGGCTGGATCGACGCGAACGGCGTCGAGACGTTCTGCGCACGGCTTGGCATTCGAACGGCCATCGATTCCCCCGCCGCACCCGGACCGAAAGCGAAGGGTGCCCGCCCCACGTTCAAGAAAGAGTCCGCGAAGCCGACCGATTCGACCGCGCCGGGGTTCAAGCTCCGACAAACGAACATCAAACCCGTTTCTCTCGGCAAGCCACCGGCGCCGGAGCAGGACCGGGTTCAGGAAGACGAGTTTTCCGCCGGGCGGTTCCCGCCCGCTTCCTGACCGGTCTCCAGCCACTGCATCGTGCGATGGATGAAGGGCTCGACGACGAGTTCCCAGGAATCGAGAAAGAATTCGCGCAGCCCCGCATCGAGACAATCGTGCGCGTTGGCCTTCTCTCCCAGCATCATCCAGCAGAGCCCGGCGACGAGATTGGCGCGATAGTCCTCCGGCCCTTCCGGTCTGATTCGCGAAAGAACGGCAAGGGCGGCGCGGTGTTCGCCCGCCTCGTGCAGGCTCATCGCCCAGAACGAAACGAGCATCGAATCGGGCAGCTGCGGCTCCCCCTGCGACTCCGCACCGGTATCGAGGAGGTGCCCGACGAAGCGCTCGCAGGCGGCCCGCGCCTCGGCATGGTGTCCCGCCTGAAGACTCAGCGCGGCGAAGAGCGCGACGCTGTCCTCGTCGAGTGGCGTCAGCTCCACGGACGCCCTGGCGTAGGCGGTCGCCAGGGCGTACTGGCGCCGTTCGATGGCGGCCATGCCGGCCTGGTTCAGCTTCGCCGCGAACCGCGCCCTGCGTTCGTCGGAAACGGTCCGCGCCTGGGCGACAAGGGCTGGTTCGGGAGGGGCGTCCTCGCGGGGCATGAACGCGCGGAGCTCTTCGATCTCGAAGCGGAGGGGCCAGAACGCTTCGAGGAATCGCAGAACGAAGCCGTGATGGGGAAACGGGTGGGCGGCGCGGAACGCAGCGAGGGCGGAGGCGGCGTCGCCGGTTCTCCATGCCGCCAGGCCGCAGTGCAGGCGGGCGACGGGGTTGTCCGGCATCGATTCCAGGACCGTCCGGAAGTCGGAAAGCGCACCGGCCCAGTCGCCGGAATCGTAGCGCGCCAGGCCGCGCAGAACGGTTTCCGCCCCGGGTCCGGATTCCATCCCGGCGATCTCCCCCAGGGCGGTCGCGTCGGCGGCGTCCTCCATTTGCCGCCAAAGGCGGTCTGTCCGAATTCGTGTCATGCGACTTTCCCGAGACGTGGTTGAGCTTGCGCGCGGGAGCGGCGGCCCGCTACAGAACCCCCGCAGGACGATTCCAGCCCATGTTCCAAAAGGAGTGACAGATGTCGCCCGCAAGCGAGAAGGTCCCCATGTCCTATGTCGAGATCGAGGATGCACTGACGGAACTCGACCGCTGGACATACAAGGGGCAAGTCATCGAGCGCGTCTTCAAGACGGGAAACTTCTCCGACGGAGTCGCCCTGATCAACGAGTTCGCCAAGACCGCGGACGAAATGAATCACCATCCCGACGTGTTCCTTTCGTATCCGAAGGTCAAGGTCCAGCTGATGACGCACGAGGTCCACGGCATCACGAAGCGGGACATCGAATTGGCGCGCAAGATCAACGAAATCGCTCTTTCCCAGGGGATCTTCTGACAGCGGCCTCATCCGACGAAACCAGCCAGCAGCCCTAGCGTGTTCGCGATGGCGTCGCGGTGCGTTCGTTCGTATCCGTGCGATGCGAACACACCCGGCCCCACGAGACCGTGGCGTACGTCGTGCCCGGCCTTGAGGGCAACCGTCACGTCCGACGAGTAGGACGGGTAGACGTCCACGGCGAAGTCGAGCCCCAGCTCCTCGGCCTTGCGAACCAGTTCCGTCGTCAGCTCGTGGTCGTAGGGGCCGCCGGAGTCCTTGGCGCAGATGGAGACCTTGTGCTCGTCGGTTTCCAGATCGTCGCCGACCGCGCCCATGTCCACCGCGACCAGGTCCTCGGTATCGGCCGGAATGCAGGCGGCTCCGCCGTGGCCGACTTCCTCGTAGGAGGTGAACACGAGCGTGACCTTGCGGCCCGGCGCGATGCGCCCTGCGGCGACCATTCCCGCGAGATGCAGCAGAATCGCCACGCTGGCCTTGTCGTCCAGGTGGCGGCTCTTGATGAAGCCGCTCCTGGTGACGACGGTGCGCGGGTCGAAGGAGACGAAGTCCCCCGCGCCGATGCCAAGTGCTCTGACATCCTCCGCCGAGGAAACCTTCTCGTCGATCACCACCTCGACGGTCTTGTCGGTTCTCTCGGTCTTGCCGGATTCGCGGAAGACGTGAACCGAGGCTTCGGTAATCTGGATGCATCCGTCGTAGGTCTTGCCGGACCGCGTGTGAACCAGACAGTTCTCGGCCTCGATGTGATTGAAGGGAAATCCGCCTATGATGTTCAGTCTCAAGCGTCCGCTCGGCTTGATGGAACGAACCATCGCCCCGAGCGTGTCGAAGTGGGCGGCCAGCACGAGGGGTCGTCCCTCGCCCCCCAGGGAGACGACGAGCGCGCCCTTGCGCGTCGTCCGGACCGGGAATCCAAGGTCGCCGAAGTCCCTGGCCAGACGCTCGCGAACGCGGCGGGTCAGGCCCGTGGGGCTCGGAATTCGGCAGAGATCGACGATCGTCTGCACGATGCGGTCGATGTCGGTCGGTTCGATCTTCATGGGGCGGCCTCCGGCCCCTACACGGACTTCCTTGCCGCCGCCGGGTCGAGGAAATAGGTTTCCGGCATGACGACGATACGCGCTCCCAGGCGAACGACACTTCACCCCGTGGTCTTCGCATTGGCCATGATGCTCTTCGCAGCCGGCCTTGTGGCGCAGACCGGGGCCGGACCCGAGGCGCCCC
>JAJFLJ010000196.1 GCA_021772755.1 Candidatus Sumerlaeota bacterium | reverse complement strand
CGATCGCGCCAGCATCGCGATGGCTGGTGTAAGACATGTCTGCGGGCTCCCCAGTCTCTAATCCCGAGGGGTCGTTGCCGTTCGGAACCACGACCGTACACCGCGCAGTGAGCCCTTCGTTTCTAAACTGGGGAGCCCGCAGACTTGTCTTCCACCTGCCTTCGCGATGCTGGCGCGATCGTCGGAATCGTGGCGACACTGCGACCCGTCAAGCGCCACGATCTCTTTCTGCGCGCCCTCGCCACGGTTCGCGAACGCGATCCGAACGTCAAGGGCCTCGTCGTGGGCGGGGACGGAGGAACGCGTCGGGCGACGGAACGTCTCGCGAAGCGGATCGGTCTCGAAGGCGCCGTGCATTTCGCCGGCGGCGTTTCCGACTCGAAACCGTTCGTGCGGGCGCTCGATATTCTCGCGGTGTGCAGCGACTCCGAAGGCTTTCCCAACGTCGTGCTCGAAGCGATGGCGTGCGGGAAGCCGGTCGTTTCGACGCGTGTGCCCGGCGCGGAAGACGCCGTCGTTCACGGCGGGACAGGCCTGCTCGTCCCGACGGGCGATGGCGCTGCGCTTGCCGACGCGCTGACTCGGATTCTCGGCGACGCCGAACTGCGCGAAACCATGGGACACGCCGCCCGCGAACGGGTGCGGTCGTTTTCGGTGCGCGCGGCGGCCCGGCGATACGCCGCGCTCTATCGCAAACTCGCCGATTCTCCGCGCGCATCCTGAACGTTTCCGTTCGGCATCGCGATTCGCATGTCGAAACGGAAGTCTTCGCCGTCTCGGACGAATCCCGCGCAGACGCGCTCCGCGAGCGCCGACGCCGGATGTCCCGTCAGCAAAGACGGCTTTGCGTGGACGAACAGGGGCGCGGCGCCTGCGACCGTTTCCCACCCGGGTTCGCGCGCGGAGAGCTCCGCGCGCAGCGAAAACCGCTCGTCCGCAGCCCCGGCGGTGAACGTGACGAGTGTTTGCGGTCGGCCGGATATCGCGAGCCATCCGTCGCCGCTTGCCCAGGCCACCTCGCGGCCGGTCTCGGGGTTGCGCGCCGTCCGAACGGGCAGGATGGAATCCAGCGCGACGACGCCGCCGACCGTGCGCTCCACCGCCTGGGCGACATGGGAACTCATCAAGGGCGCATCCGGAGTCTCGAAGACGATCGTCCAGGAGTCGGGACTGCTGTCGGTGAATCCGAGCAACACCTCGTCGCCGAGCAGCGGAATCAGGTTCTGCCGCAGGGAGAATCCGATCTGGCGGTCGAACGCGCGCACGTCTGACTGCAATAGATCGTCGCGCCCGCCGTATTCCGACTCCAGAAGAACGGCTTCGAGCGCATCCATCGTCACGCCGACGCTCCGCAGCTTCAGCGCGACCACCAGGGAAGCGTCGGCCCCCGCGACGCCCAGAAGCGAATGCCCGCCGGAATCCGCCAGCATGGTTTCCCCGCCGCCTTTCCAGCCGCCGCGAACGTGGAGCGCGCCAACTCCCGCTCGCGCGTTCGCCCAGCCCCCGTGCCACCCGTCGGGAGCGAAGAGGCGCGCGACGGTGTTCGACGCGGGAATGCGGTTTCCGAACCCCGCGATCAACTGGCCAGGATCGAACCCGGCGATCGCGGCGCTATCGGGTTCGAAGCGCAGCATCGCGTTGCTCCACGACTCCGTACCCGAAAGCGGCGGCGGGTTCTCCCCCCCGATGCGCTCGCGCGCCTGGCGGTAGCGTTCCCTGAATCCGTACTTCGAGAGACGAACGGACAGGATATCCGCCTCCTCGTACGTGGTCAGCCGAACGACGTCGAAGTACGCGTCGCGGGGCGGGTTCTCGAAGCGGCCGTGAAGTTCCACGCCGTAATCGAGCGCACCGCCGCTCGACAGATACGGGAGCGGATAGGAGCGAAAGCCGTTCTCGCCCATCCAGTCCTTCATCACCTCTGCGGCGTCTTCGCGCCTGGCGACGACCCGCCACGATCCGAGGTCCGGCAGTCCGGCGATCAGAATCGGCGAATCGTCCTCGTAGAATTCGCGAACGTTGCGAATGCCAGGAGGGATATAGTTCGCGCTCAGCGCCCACTCCGGCGGCGGCACAGGAAGGGCTATCCAGACCGTACTGTCGCCCTCCTGGACGCGGCTTGCCAGTTCCGTCAGCGAATCCCGCGACCACTCGGCGCGGACGGCCGACGCCGAAGACCCGGCGAGACAGGACGCGAATGCCCAAATGCGGAACGTGGAAGCGCGAATCATGGAGCGGAGATTGACACCTCCGCTCGCCTCCGGACAAGGCTCTTTCGCCATGCCCAAAACGAAACAGCCCATCAGGACCATCGAGTGGACCGGCCGGACTCTGCGGCTGCTCGACCAGACCCTGCTTCCAGGCCGGACCAGCTACGTTTCCATCCGCACCGAAGAGGAACTCTGGGACGCGATCAAGCGCCTCGTCGTCCGCGGCGCGCCGGCCATCGGAGTCGCTGCAGCCTGGGGTGTGTACCTGGGGACGCGGCGGCGAAAGCCGAAATCCATCGGCGACCTGAAACGCGTCGCGTGCGACGTCGCGGACTATCTGGCGACCTCGCGGCCGACGGCCGTGAATCTCTTCTGGGCGCTTGAGGAATGCCGCCACGCGGCCGATTCGCTGCCAGCGAACGCTACCGTCGGGACCGGTCTGCGACGTCTGCTGGAGACCGCGGAACACATTCAGCGCGACGACGAGAAGCGTTGTGCCGCCATCGCCCGCCACGGCGCACCTCTGCTCAAGGGCGCCAGCGGCGTTCTCACCCATTGCAACGCCGGTGCGCTGGCCACCGCCGGGGTCGGCACCGCCGTCGGCGTGATTCTCCATGCCGCGCGAACGGGCGACTTCACGGTCTATGTGGACGAGACGCGTCCGCTTCTCCAGGGGGCGCGCCTCACCGCCTGGGAAATGAACGCCGCCGGCGTGGACTACCGCCTCATCGCGGACTCCATGGCGGCCAGCGCCATGCAGCGCGGTCTCGTCCAGGCCGTCGTGACAGGCGCCGACCGCATCGCCGCCAACGGGGATTCCGCGAACAAGATCGGCACCATGCCGCTCGCCATCTGCGCCAGGCACTTCGGCGTTCCGTTCTACATCGCCGCGCCGATTTCGACGATCGACTATTCGCTGCGGAGTGGCGCGGAAATCCCCATCGAGGAGCGCAGCGACGACGAGATCACCTCGTTCGGCGGCACCGCCACCGCTCCGAAAGGCACCCGGGCCTTCAACCCGGCGTTCGACGTCGTGCCGGCGAGGCTGATCTCCGCGATCGTTACGGAGAAGGGCGTCATCCGGGCCCCGTTCCGAAAGAATCTCGCGGGCATTCGTCCGCGTCCGAAACGAGAGGAGAGATGAAATGAAGCGATTTTCTTCGATGCCGGTGCTGCCGCTGCTGGCGTTCGCGATCGTGACAACGACAATGACCGCATCCGCCGAAGCCGAACCGGTCCCGCGAATTCGCGGGCAGATCGATTCCCTGCGCACGCTGCTGCAGGGCGAGCGGGTCGGTCTCTTGACGAACCCAACCGGCGTGAACGAGGACTTCTCCTTCATTGCCGACGAACTCGTCGCCGACCCGGGCATCGAAATGGTCAGCTTCTTCGCCCCCGAACACGGGCTTCGCGGCGACCGCCAGGCAGGCGGCGGCGACACCGACTACACCGACCCCGTGACCGGTCTTCCCGTCTATTCGCTCTACGGAGTGCGCTCGCGGCCCGATGCCGGCCAGCTCGACGACATCGATGTCCTCGTCTTCGACATCCAGGATGTCGGCACCCGTTTCTACACGTTCGTCTGGACGATGGCATATTCGCTCGAAGCCTGCGCCGACAACGGAACGAAGTTCGTCGTCTTCGACCGCCCCAATCCCCAGGGCATCGACCGCGTCGAGGGCTCGCCGATTCCCTTCAACGCGGGACTCATCGGCCCCGTGTGGAGCGGACAGCCCTTTGGCGTCGCGACCCGCCACGGCATGACGGCGGGAGAGATCGCCACGCTCGTCAACGAAGAGTGGCTTTCGACGCCGGCCGACCTGACGGTCGTCGCCGTGCCGGGCTACACCGGCGGGATGACCTTTGCCCAGACGGGATACCCCTGGGTGATTCCCTCTCCCAACATGCCGACGATCGATACGGCGACGGTCTATCCCGGCACCGGAATATTCGAGGCTCTGAACGTCAGCGAGGGCCGCGGAACGACGCGGCCGTTCGAGCTGATCGGCGCGCCCTGGATCGACGGCAACCAGTGGGCAGCGAATCTGAACGGCATCGGTCTCCCCGGCGTCCGCTTTCGATTCGCAGCGTTCGAACCCTCCTTCGACGACTACAGCGGCCAGCGGTGCAGCGGCGTCCAGGTGCATGTCACCGACTCTTCGGCCTTCGAACCGATCCGTACCGGTATCGAGATGGTGCGCACGCTCAAGGCGCTTCACCCCGCCCAGGTGACCATCGGATCCAACATCAACTCCCTTTCCGGGGTTCCGGGCTTGCAGACTCTCGTTGCCACGCAGACGTTCGAGGAGCTTGAAGCGTCATGGCAGGATCGTCTCGACGCCTTTCTCGAAGTGCGCGGGCGCAACCTGATCTACCCGCGGGGCGTACAGGACAATTCATGGCGGGTTCGCTAGAAGCCGTATCCGAACCCGATCGGAGATGACTGCAATGAGAACACTGTTCGTCGCGATGCTGACTGCGATGCTGGCCGCCTGTGCGGGCGGGGGAGGATCAGTTGTGAAGACCGAATCGACCGCGCGCGCCGCGCTTCCAACCTATCTCGTCGCCCGCGACGTTCCTGCGGAACTCGTCGCCCTCGAACGGGCCGGCCGCCTGGCCGAAGCAGAAGCGTGGCTCGACCGCAACACGGCCGCGGACGCCCCGCCGGACGATCCGTTCGTCATCGAGCGCCAGCGCCTCGCTCGCGTGCGGCGCGACTACGGACAGACTCCGGAGCGGCTGCTCGAAGTCCTTCGCGCCGACATACCCGACGTCTCGGAAGACGATTTCGCGCGGTGGCGCGCCGCCGGACAGCTTCAGTGGGCCGAAATCGACGGTGAGATGCGCTACTTCCGCAAGGAACCGCGCAACCTCTTCCGTTTCTCCGACGACGCGCGCGCCCGCCGCGATGCCGTCAGCGCCGCGAAAGCGCCCTCGGTCGCCGAGGCCGATCCGAACGCCCGCAGGACCGAGCGCTTCGACCTGCACGACAGCCTCGAACTCTATCTCGCCGAATCCGCGAAGACCGGTAACATCTATCCCGGCGAAGTCAGAATCCGCGCGAAGCACACCGTGACCGTCGATGCCGGTGCGGTTCCCGAAGGAGAGACCGTTCGCTGCTGGATTCCCTTTCCCAAGGAGTACCACCGCCAGCGCGACGTGAAGCTGCTCTCCGCGTCGACCGACGGCTATGCCGTCGCGCCGAACGAAACCGGGCACCGCACCGCCTATCAGGAACGGCCGGCGGCGGCTCCGGGCCAGCCGACCGTGTTCTCCATCGAGTACGAATACACCACCTCCGCCTACATCCCCGTCATCGACGCGCACCAGGTCCGCGCCGTCGCGCCGGAGAGCGACATCGCCGTCCGGTATCTTCGCAGCGAACCACCCCATGTCGATCTGACGCCGGAAGTGCGCAAGCTCGCCGCTGAAATCGTCGATGGCGAGACGAACCCGCTGCTCGCCGCCGACAGGATATTCCGCTGGATCGACGGCAACATCCGCTATTGCTCGGAGATGGAGTACTCCACGTTTACCAGCATCACCGACAAGATCATGACGGACCGCACCGGCGACTGCGGCATTCACGTTCTGGTCTTCGTCGCTCTCTGCCGCGCCGCGGGGATTCCCGCGCGCTGGCAGTCGGGCTGGGCCATGCGCCCCGAGAACGAGAACCTGCACGACTGGGCCGAGTTCTACGTCGAGCCCTACGGCTGGCTGCCGGCGGACCCGTCCTTCGGCCTGCGCAAGCACGACGACCCCAGGGTGCGAGACTTCTACATCGGCCACATCGATCCGTTCCGAATGATCGCCAACATCGGCTATGCGGAGGAGTTCAACCCGCCCAAGACCCACTGGCGGTCCGACAACATCGACAACCAGCGCGGCGAAGTCGAATGGTCCGGCGGGAACCTCTACTACGACCAGTGGACCTACGGCATGGACGTCGAGTACGAGTTCCGTTGAGCGATTCGTCTTCGGACGAAAGCGCTTCGCCGCCGCGGAGGTTCTCCCGGCGGCGACTGTTGGCGGCCGCCGCTGCGGGCTGCGTGCTTGGTGCGACGGGAGTCGGCGCGTACGCCTTTCGAATCGAACCCCACTGGCTGCGCGTCGTGCACCGCGAGATGCCGGTTCGCAATCTTCCCGGCGCTCTGGCGGGCAGGCGCATCGTCCAGATCACCGATCTCCACGCGGGCCCGCTCGTCGATAGCGACTATCTTCGGCGCGCCATGCGCCGCGTGGGCGAACTCTCGCCCGACCTCGTCGTCATCACCGGCGACTTCATGAGCTACGCCGGCGACTGGTGCATTGACGAGGCCGTCGGCGTCGTTGGAACGATCCCTCCGCCCCCGCTGGGGATCGTGGCCGTTCTCGGCAATCACGACTACGGAGACGGCTGGTCCGACCTCCGTGTCGCGGACGAGCTTTCCGGCAGACTCGCAGACACCGGCGTTCGCGTCCTGCGCAACGAAGTCGCCGACGTGGCGGGGCTGCACGTCGCGGGCATCGACGACTATTGGTCGCCTCGGTTCCAGCCGCACAGGGCGCTCGACGCGCTCGATCCGTCGCGCGCGAATGTCGTTATCTGCCACAATCCGGACGCCGTCGACGAACCCGTGTGGAAGAACCATCGCGGCTGGATTCTGAGCGGTCACACGCACGGCGGCCAGTGCAAGCCGCCCTTCCTGCCCCCGCCGTTGCTGCCGGTGAAGAACAGGCTCTACACCCGCGGCGAGTTCGAACTCGCCGGCGGACGAACGCTCTACATCGGCACCGGCGTCGGATACCTGCGGCGCGTCCGCATCAACGTTCGCCCGGAGATCACGGTGTTCCGCCTCTCCCGGGCCGCCTAGCGTTCCGAGATCAATGCGAACAAGCCACCGACGGATCCCGTGACCAGCGGAGGAAGATCGTCGTACGCGACCCGGGTTCGCCCTTCGTCGAGCGCCACCGCCATTCCCGGCGCCGACCACGGATCGCAGTACCCGCGCCTGCGGCGGATCGAGTAGAGGCTTCTGACGAGCGCGGTCCGAGACTTCGAAGGAAGCCCTTCGCCGACGAAGGCGGGCTCGAACAGAGTGCGGACACGGAACGTCCTGTGCATGTGGGAGTCGAGTGCCCTCGCTTCACGCCAGTTCCGCTCCGTCACGCGAAGGAGAACCTCGATGCCCATTCGTCCGCCGCATACGGAGCGAATTCCGTTCAGGACCATCAGCGCCGTATTCAGCTCGCGCCACGCCGATGCGCGGCCAAGCGCCTCGTTATGGGTCCTGTCGGTGCCATGGGCGATCACTCGCACGACGAGACGCGCGTTGGTGGGAGCGTCCTCGACGAGCGAACCGGCGAGCGAATCGATCCCTGCCGGATCGGTGCCTTCGTCCTCGATCGTGACCTGTCTGACATTGCCTGTTCGAAGGACGCAAGCGACGGGGCTGGCAGACTTCGGACTCGCGGCCGCACCGGGGGCGAAGACGATGTGTGGCGCACCCGCTATAGGAGTCCCGTGGTCGGCGTCTGGCGACTCGATACGAACAGCCTCTCGTGGGAGCAAGCGCTCCTGCCAGAGACGGTGCAGAAAACGCAGCCGTTCGAAGGCGGAGGCTCCCAGTCCCCGCTGCACCACCCGTCCTGCTGCGGAACCGGCCGGACGAAACGGAAGCGGCGCCGGAAAGCAGGCCTGAGGCGGACCTTCCACCGGGTTCGACGGTTCGCGAAGGGGATTCCGAGACGAAGAGTGTCTCCGCAACTTGTACGCGTTGTCAGGAGCGTGGCGCGGTTCGCTCGCCCAAGCCACCAGGTCCCGCGTCGTTGCCTCGTAGGAATACCGTTGCCGGACGTGATCGCGTCCGGCAACGGCGACTCGCTTCAGCTCGTCGGCGTGCTCCGCCGCCCATGCCAGCCGTTCGGAGATTTCGCCTGCGGTGCCTCCGCCGCAGGAGAGGGCGCAGCCCGCGTCCACGAGCTCTGCGCCGATCTCCGCGTGAGTCGTCGTCAACACCGGCAGTCCGCCGATCATCATGTTGATGGTGCGGTTGCGTGCGCCGAAGAGCGACTCGTGGTTCGCGGAGTCTATACAGAGCCCAAGGTCGCAATCCGCGTAGATTCCGGGCAGTTCGCTGGTATCGACCCAGCCGAGCATGTGGAAGCGGTCCCGGTGGCGGCATTCGCCGATGGCGCGTTCGAACATGGGCAGCGAAACGTCGTTGTGTCCGTGGACCGCACCGCCCGTGGAAACGTAATGCAGTCTCGGGCAGGCGTCCATCGCGGCGCAGAGCCCTTCCAGCAAGGCGTCGTAGTCCGTCCACGCGTTGTATCCTCCGCTCCAGAGAACGGCGAACGCGTCTTCGGGAACGCGCGATCCGCGAAGCGTTCCGCGCCTCGCGGTCGTATCGTGGAATGGATTGAACGCGTTCGGAACATGTACGGCGAAGGGATGATCGAACGTCCACCGGTTCATGCGGCCCAGAGCCGCGAGTTCCCCATAGAGCATGTACGTCTGTCGCAGGGAGACCGCCGAGAAACGGTCTGCCCGGCCAAGCGCATCGCGCTCGTTTGCCCAGTGATGGGCAAGCGCGGCATTGTGGCCGTAGACGCGGCTGCGAATCTGGCCTTCCACGATCGCGGAACCGTTCAGGTCCGCCCACATCGGAACGCGGCAGGTCATGCGCGACATCGCGCCGGCCGGTCCTGTGTTGATCGCGATCATGCCGTCCGGCGCGAAGCTCTTCGCGGTCCGTTCCAGCTCCGCCAGGGCAAACGCTTCGTTGCCGTCCAGGAACGCCTTGTAGGGAAACCCGGATACGGTGCGTTCCTCCACCCCCGGAGGGGGCATCGCCACGGACGGGGGCTGTGGAATCGGCAGCGTAAAGAGCAGAAGATCGTGTCCGGCGTCGATCAGAGGCTTCGTCAAATGCCAGGTGCGAAGGCCGTGGGCGCCGAACACGACCACGCCGGGTTCCAGAAGCGGACCGGTTCCAAGAATCAGCAAGCGGCTCATGGGAATACTGAAGGAGCGAACGCCTCCCCAGGCAACGCGAAACGCGGCGGGATTCGTCTTGTGCGCGGCCCGTTCTGCGGCGATGCATGGCCGTTGTCCGGTGGCGCGGCGCGGCCGGACGGAGCCCTCCGGAAAGGGACATTTCATGGAAAACTCGCCGGGCCGGCCGGGTCTGTTGCGCCGGGCGCGTTTTGCCGTGGCCCGCCGTTTCGGCTCGGATTCCTACACGCCTTTCCTGATTCTCGCCCATGCGCGGACGGGCTCCAACTTTCTGCTCTTCTCCCTCTGCGGGCATCCGGCGGTCGTCGCGCACGGGGAGATATTCCGCGCGCACGGATCGAAGAGCATCCTGGACGCCACGTTCGCCCGCCATCCCCGCTTCGTGCAGGCGGTTGGATTCAAACTCTTCTACAACCACCCCACGAAGGGGGACCCCGACGACATCTGGCGGCAGATCCGCGGGATCGAGGGTCTGCACGTCATTCGCCTCGAGCGCCGCAATCTGCTGCGAGCCTCGGTCTCGCGGTCCATCGGCCAGTCCACACGCACCTGGATGCGGACGAAGAGGGAGCAGTCGCTCGAAGAGCGCCGCGTCTCGATCGATCCCGACGAACTCGTTCTGCGAATGGAGGAATGTCGTCGCTGGAACGACGGCTCACGCGATCTGTTTCCCGGCAAGCCCTGGCTGGACCTTGCGTACGAGGAACTTGTCGCCGAACCGGAACGGGAGTTGAAGAAGGTCCAGGAGTTCCTCGGGCTTGCCACGCCGATTCCAGTCTCGACTCTCGAGCGCCAGAACCCCGAGCCGCTTCGCGATCTGATCCGCAACTACGACGAAGTTCGCGCGCGAATCGCGGGAACCGAATGGCAGTGGTGTCTGGAGGAATAGCCGCTCTACGACGGGCGATCGGGGACCCACCGACCGAGCTCGACGCCCCACTTCCCCGAGATGGCGCGGGCGATGTCCCCGCCATCGCCTTCGGCCGGCGAAGGAATCAGCGCGCTTAGATCGAACGGCCACTCCTCGCCCGGTTCGCGAACCGCCACGTCGCCGGTCGCCGAAATGCCCGCCGCCGCCATCGCGGCGCGCTCGACCTGTTCGCCGATCCTCCAGCAGGCCAGTCCGCCGCCGCTCCGTCCAAGAGCGCCCGCGTTGACCCGAAGCGCAAACCGCCGCCAGCGTCGCGTCAGAACCAGCCGCACGACCGCGTCCCGCGCTTCGGCAGGCGATGCGCTCGCACGTTCGCCGATGACTTCCCACGGCGAGCGGTCCGCGACGAACGGGACCGGTTCGCCGAACGCGTCGAGCACCCGGCGTTGAACCGGTGTCGCAGGCTCGCACTTGGCGGCCTCGTCGGGCGAAACATGCATCGTCCGGTCGCGCTCGGGCGCGAACGAATCGGCGCCGTCTTCCCGCACATCGATCCCGAATCCGGCCTTGAACCAGCGCACCGCCCGCCATCCCTCGGCACCGTCCTTCGCAGACAGAACCGACGCGATCGCGTCGCCCTGCCATCGCACCACACCCTTGGCAACTCGCTCCCGCGCAGCGATCGACTCGAAGACTTCCGGATGGGCGGGGTTCGGTTCGCCGCAGAAACCCGCCACGATGCCGCGCTCCTGCAGGCTCGCGAGGATCGGGCGCACATCCTCTCCCAGGCCCGTCGCCAACCCGCCCCAGAAGTCCTCCATGACGGGCAGCGCGCCCTGCGCGGACTTCAGCAGCTTGCGCTCGACGATCGAAAGCGGGATCGCCATTGCGGTCAGATTCGCTTCGCCAGCGAAGGCGTCAGATAGAACCGAAGCTCGCCGGTGCCGGCCGAGACCGTTCGGCCAGGGAATCGAATCCCGACGCACCCCGCCTTGCGCAGGTCGAACGGATCGCTTTCGCCGTGCACCGCCATGCTCGTGAAGATACCGAACTGCGGCTGATGGCCGATGGCCAGAACCACGCCACCATCGCCCGCCGCGCCGTTGACTACCGCTTCGAAATGCTCCCAGGGCCCCGCCAGGTCGATGGCGTCCGTCTTCGCGATCGGCGCATCCAGGTCCATCGCGTCGGCGACGATCCTGGCCGTCTCGACGGCCCGGACCCGGTGGCTGGTCAGAATCGCATCCGGCCTGAAACCGAACCGGTCCAGCAGCCGCGCCATCGCTTCGACGCGGCGCGCACCCTTCTTCGTCAGCCTGCGCTCCTCGTCCGGCGTGCCATCTTCCGCAATGCCGTGCCGCATGAGAATCAGATACACGGTCTAGCCTCCGGTCCGAATGTCTGCGAGAAGCTGACAGGGTGTGGAGGCGCTCGCGCAACGGGAGATCGTCGCGCACGAAAAAGGGGCCCTGCGAACTCGCCGCAGGGCCCCGGTCGTTCCTCGAACGCTGGCCGCCTACTTGCGGCGGGCGCTCTTCTTCACGGCTTTCTTCGTCGCTTTCCGGACGACCTTCTTGGCGGCCTTGGCGGCCTTCTTGACAGTCTTCCTGGCAACCTTCTTCGCGACTCGCTTCGCCGTCGCGGGCGCGCTCTCCGTCAGCTCGCCATGGGCGAACTTGATGGCGGCCTGGGCCGCCGCCAGCCGCGCGATCGGCACGCGGAACGGCGAGCAGCTCACGTAGTTCATCCCGGCGCGGTGGCAGAACTCCACCGACGAGGGATCGCCGCCGTGTTCGCCGCAGATGCCGACCTTCAGATTCGAACGGGTCGCGCGGCCCTTCGAGATGCCGATGTTCACGAGCTGGCCGACGCCCTCCTGGTCGAGTTGCTGGAACGGGTCGCTCGGCAGGATTCCGCGCTCCAGGTATTCCGGAAGGAACGTGCCGATGTCGTCGCGCGAGAAGCCGAACGCCGTCTGCGTCAGGTCGTTCGTGCCGAAGCTGAAGAACTCCGCATCCTCGGCGATCTGGTCCGCCGTCAGCGCGGCGCGCGGAAGCTCGATCATCGTGCCGACCAGGTACTTGAACTTCACCTTCTTCGCCTTCATCACCTCTTTCGCGACGCGGTGCACGATCGCCGCCTGGTCCTTCAGTTCGTTGGCGTGCCCGACCAGCGGAATCATCACCTCGGGCAGCGTGCGGATCTTCTTCTTCTGAAGTTCCGCGACGGCCTCGAAGATGGCCCGCGCCTGCATTTCCGTCAACTCGGGGTTCGAGATGCCCAGGCGGCATCCGCGGTGGCCGAGCATCGGGTTCAGCTCGTGCAGCTCGTGCAGAAGCGACGTCAGTTCCTTCGACGTCATGCCGACCTCGTGCGCCAGCGACTCGATCTGCTCGGGCTCGCTCGGCGAGAACTCGTGGAGCGGCGGGTCGATCAGGCGGATCGTCACGGGCATGTCCTTCATCGCCCTGAAGATCTCGATGAAGTCCTTGCGCTGGTAGGGGAGCAGCTTGGCGACGGCCTTCGCGCGGCCCTCATGCGCCTTCGCCTTGTCGCGGTTGCGGCTGGCGACGATCATCTCGCGGATCGCCATGATGCGGTCCTCGCCGAAGAACATGTGCTCGGTGCGGCAGAGCCCGATGCCCTCCGCGCCGAAGCGCCGGGCGCGGTCGCTGTCCGGGCCGTTGTCCGCGTTCGTGCGGACGCCCAGCACGCGCCGCTTGTCGGCCACCTTCATCAGCTCCTTGTAGTCCTTGTTGCGCTCGGGGTCGGCGGGAAGCAGCGGAAGCTCGCCGGCGTACACGCGGCCCGTCGTTCCGTTCAGCGTGATCGCGTCGCCTTCCTTCAGCGTCTTGCCGCCGACGGTGACCGTCTTCGCCTTGTAGTCGATCTTCAGATCGCCGCAGCCCACGATGCAGCACTTGCCCCATCCGCGCGCCACCAGCGCCGCGTGGCTCGTCATGCCGCCCCGCGCCGTCAGGATGCCGGCCGCCGCGTGCATTCCGGCGACGTCTTCCGGGCTCGTTTCGATGCGCGTCAGAATCACCTTCCGTCCGGCCTTTGCCCATTCCTCGGCCGTGTCCGGCGTCAGGGCGATCACGCCCGTCGCGCCGCCGGGGCCGGCGGGAAGCCCGATCGCCAGGGGGGTGGTCTTCTTCTCCGCCGCGGGATCGATGGCGGGGTGCAGAAGCTCGTCGAGCTGCGAGGGCTTCACCCGCATGATCGCCTGGTCCGGCTTGATCAGCTTCTCCCGCAGCATCTCCACCGCCATGCGCACGGCGGCCGTTCCGTTGCGCTTGCCGCTGCGGCACTGCAGCATCCACAGACGGCCTTCCTCGATCGTGAACTCGATGTCCTGCATGTCGCGATAGTGCTTCTCCAGCCGCTTGCGGATCGCTTCGAGTTCCTTGTAGGACTTCGGCATCGCCTTCTCCAGGCTCTTCGCGCCGGCCTTCTTCTGCTCCGGCGTGATCGCCTTCGTGCGCAGCGGGCTCGGCGTGCGGATGCCCGCCACCACGTCCTCGCCCTGCGCGTCCATCAGCCACTCGCCGTAGAACGCGTTCTCGCCCGTCGAGGGGTCGCGCGTGAACGCCACGCCCGTCGCCGAGCCGTCGCCCATGTTGCCGAACACCATCGCCTGCACGTTCACCGCCGTTCCCCAGTTGTCGGGGATTCCCTCGATGCGGCGGTAGTTCACCGCGCGCTTGCCCATCCACGACGCGAACACCGCGTCGATGGCGCCGCGAAGCTGGTCCTGCGCGCTGTCGGGAAAGTCCTTCTTCAGGACCTTGCGGATGCGCGCGCGGAACGCGTCGCAGAGATACTTGAGATCGTCGACCGTCAGGTCCGTGTCGCTCGTGTATCCCTTCTTCTCCTTCACTTCCTCCATGATGTGCTCGAGCTGGACGCGAATCCCCTCGCCCTCCTTCGGCTCGATCCCCGCCGCCTTCTCCATGACCACGTCGCTGTACATCATCATCAGGCGCCGCCACGAGTCGTACGCGAACCGCTCGTTGCCGCTCGCCGCGATCAGGCCGACGATCGTCTTCGATGTCAGGCCCACGTTCAGGATCGTCTCCATCATGCCG
>JAJFLJ010000195.1 GCA_021772755.1 Candidatus Sumerlaeota bacterium | reverse complement strand
GACGCCTCCAACCTCGAACGGAATCTCTTCCTCGCCACCCAGGTCATGGAGTGCGGCGTCCCCTGCGTGCTGCTGCTGAACATGATGGACGTCGCGGCGGACAATCGCGTGAAGCTCGACCTCGACGTTCTCGCCGACCGGTTCCGCGTTCCCGTGTTTCCGCTCGTCGCGTCGAAGGGCGAGGGTCTCCCTGCCGTGCGGGAGTTCCTCCTGCGCGAATCCTTCGACGACGCCCACACCGCGCTCGTCGAATTCCCCGAAGCCTTCGAGAACGCCGCCACCAACGTGCTGCGCGCCATTCGGGCGAGCGACTGCCCCGAACGCCTCGCCGAGCCCTTTCTCGTCCGCCGCGCGCTGCTCGAAACCGGCGGCATGGCCGAACGCCGCCTCGCCGATGCCGGTGGAGCGCCCGTTGCCGAAGCCATCGCGGCGGGACGGGCCGCCATCGAAGCCTCCGGCCAGCGCATCGTCTCCCTCGAAGCGCGCGTTCGCTACGGCTTCATCAAGCAGGCGCTGCGCGACGTCGTCGAGCGCCCCGCGACCCGCGTGGAAACGCTTTCCGACCGCATCGACCGCATTCTCATCCACCGCATCTTCGGAACGATCCTCTTCGCCGTCCTGATGCTCGTCGTCTTCCAGGCGATCTACACCTGGTCCGCGCCCTTCATGGACGCCATCGACGCCGTGTTCGGCTGGCTCGGCGGGCGAATCGCCGCCGGCATGGCGGAGGGCCCCCTGCGCTCCTTCCTCGTCGACGGAGTCATCTCCGGCGTCGGCGGCGTCGTCATCTTCCTGCCCCAGATTCTCTGCCTCTTCCTCTTCATATCCCTGCTGGAGGACTGTGGATACATGGCGCGCGCCGCGTTCCTGATGGACCGCCTGCTCAGCCGCGTCGGCCTCTCCGGCCGCAGTTTCATCCCCATGCTCAGTTCCTTCGCCTGCGCCGTTCCCGGCGTCATGGCGACGCGCACCATCGAGGACCGCCGCGACCGCTTCACGACGATGCTCATCGCGCCGCTGATGAGCTGTTCCGCGCGCCTTCCCGTCTACACGCTGCTCATCGGCGCGTTCGTTCCCGACCGCAAGGTCGCCGGCTTCGTCGGTCTCCAGGGCCTCACCCTCTTCGCCATGTATCTCGTCGGCGCCTTCGTCGCGATTCCCGTCGCGCTGATCCTCAAGAAGACCGTCTTCCGCGGTTCCACCCCCGCGCTCATTCTGGAACTGCCGCCCTATCGCAGACCGAGCGCGCGCCTGGTCGCATGGCGTCTCTGGGAACGCGGCGGCGCGTTTCTCAAGCGCGCCGGCACCATCATTTTCGCCGTCGCCATCGTCGTGTGGGCGGCGACGTACTATCCGCGTCCCGCCTCCGTGCGCGAGGGCATCGAAGAGAACTACGCGGCTCTGCTCGCCGAAGCGAACGAAGAGACCCGCCCCGACATCGAGAGCGCCATGGAACGCGAAATCGACGGAGCCTACCTCCGCCAGTCGGTGCTTGGCCGCATGGGCCATATCGTCGAACCCGCCGTGCGGCCGCTGGGCTGGGACTGGAAGATCGGCATGGCCACCATCGCCAGCTTTCCCGCCCGCGAAGTCATCGTCGCAACCCTCGGCATCATCTACGACGTCGGCTCCGACGCCGACGAGGAAAGCGCCGACCTCCGCACCGTGCTCCGCAACGCGCGCCACCCCGATGGATCCCCCGTCTTCACGCTCCCCGTCGCGCTCTCCATCATGGTCTTCTTCGCGCTTTGCGCCCAGTGCGCGGCCACCCTCGCCGTCATCAAGCGCGAGACCAACTCCTGGCGCTGGCCGCTCTTCTCCTTCGCCTACATGACGGTGCTTGCCTGGATTGGCGCGCTCCTTGTATACCAGATCGGAACGGCGATTCTCCCGTAGGATTCGGTCATGTCCGGTTTCGCGCAACATATCGTCATCGCCCTCGTCGTCGTCGCGGCGGTCGCGTATCTTGGCCGCGTTCTCTGGAAGACGTTCGCTGCGAAGACCGGCTGCGGCTGCGCGGGCAAGTCCTGCGCCCGCATGGACGAAATGAACCGGCGGCTCGAAACCGCCGGAAAAGGCACGCGCCTCGACGTCCGCACCGGCAAGCCCGTCTCCCCACAAAACTGAACATCCCCGCCTTCCCCCCTTGCACTGACTGAGCACCCCGGCGAAGCCTGACACACCTCCGGGGCTTGCCGCCGGGGGCACCGACGCGAGGAGCCGCTTCATGGGCATATTCGGGAAGAAGAAGACCGAGGAAGACCCCAGCGAGAGCGGAACCGAAGAGGGCCGCACCGAAGACACGGCCCAGCCTCCGCCGCCGCTTCTTCCCCCCTCCTCCCAGGTCAAGCCCCCCCAGCGTCCGCCCGACTCCGGCTCGCGCGCGCGCCCTCCTGGCCGGGGCCCGACGCCTCCAGGCGGCCTGCTTCCCAAGCCAGGCTGGCACGCCGAAATGGAAGGCACGCCCAGGCGCGCCTCCGGAACCCAGCAAACCGTCCGCATTCCCGAGGGGTCCCCCGATCCCTCCGGTGCGACCCCCGCACCGCAACAACCCGTGCGTCCGAAGTCGCAGACGACCGACAGCCAGCAGGCGCGCGCCGCCAGTGGCACCGCGCCCACCCGCTCGCTTCCCGAAGACGGTCTGGCCATCGTTTCCCGGGGCAACCGCACCGGCATGCTTGCGCTTCTGCGGGAAGCCGTCGAGCGCGGCGCGTCGGACCTCCATCTCTCCCGGGGCGTTCCCCCCACGATCCGTTTGGACGGCTACCTGGTGCCGCTCGATTATCCGCCGCTGACGAAGCAGGAATGCGAGGGACTCGTCCTCAGCCTCCTCTCCGATCCCCAGCGCGCGCGCTTCGAGCAGGATTGGGAACTCGACATCTCCCTCGACCTTCCCGACGCCGGCCGCTTCCGCACCAACGTCCACCGCCAGCGCGGCGGCGTCGAAGCCGCTTTCCGCGTGGTGAACGACGTGATTCTCCCGCTGCGCCGCCTCGGCCTTCCCGGCGTCGTCGAGGAAATCGCCCGCAAGCACAGCGGCCTCATTCTCGTCACCGGCCCGACCGGTTCCGGCAAGACCACCACCCTCGCCTCCGTCGTCGATCAGATCAACACCGAACGCCAGAGCATGGTCATCACCGTCGAGGACCCCATCGAGTACGTGCATTCCAACAAGCGCTCGATCATCAAGCAGCGCGAGGTCACCAGCGACACCCGCGGCTTCGGCGCCGCGCTGCGGCACGTCCTTCGCCAGGACCCCGACGTGATCGTCATCGGCGAGATGCGCGACCTGGAGACGATCCAGACCGCTCTGACCGCCGCGGAAACCGGCCACCTGGTGTTCGCGACGCTTCACACTCCCGACGCCTCGCAGACCATCGACCGCATTATCGACGTGTTTCCCCCGCACCAGCAGGAACAGGTCCGCATCCAGGCCGCCAACACCCTCCAGGCCATCGTCGCCCAGCAGCTCATTCCCGTGCCGGGAAACCGCGGCCGCGTCGTCGCCGTCGAGATTCTCATCGCAAACGTCGCCGCCCGCAAGATCGTGCGCTCCGGCAAGACGGAACAGCTCTACACCCTGATGCAGACCGGCTGGGAACAGGGCATGATCACGATGGACAAGTCCCTCAAGACCCTCTACCAGCAGGGTCTGATCAGCTTCGACGACGCCATCTCCCGCAGCAAGTATCCGCAGGAATTCGACAATATCTGATCGAACTGTATCTCCCGCGAAGGGACGTGCCGCTTGCCCGGGACCTCCTCCCGTGCACGCTGGCGCGCCATGACGACGAACGCGGAGCGGGAATGGCGCCTGGGCGTCGCCTCGGGAATCGGCGCCTTCCTCTGCTGGGGCTTCTTTCCGGTCTATCTCAAGCTCCTCGCTCACGTTCCCGTTCTCGAGATCGTCTGCCACCGCGCCGCATGGTGCTTCGCGCTGCTGGTCGTTCTGATGACGGCGCTGAAGAAGTGGACCGTGCTGCGCGACGCGCTGCGGAACCGCCGCGTTCTCCTTCTTCTCCTCTGCTCCACGCTCTTCATCTCTCTCAACTGGCTCGGGATGGTGAAGGCCGTGGCCATCGACCAGGTGCGCCAGGCGAGCCTCGGCTACTTCATCAACCCCCTCGTCAGCGTCTTCTTCGGTTTCGCGTTCCTCGGCGAGCGTCTTCGCCGGTTGCAGGTCTTCGCCATCGTTCTCGCGGTGGCCGGAGTCGCGATCCAGACCTTCGCCGTCGGTGTCTTCCCCTGGATCGCCGTCATGATCGCCATCAGCTTCGGGCTCTACGGCCTCTTCCGGAAGATGGCCAACGTCGAGTCGATCGCCGGACTGACCTTCGAAACGGGTCTTCTCGCGCCGATCGCCGCAGGCTACCTTCTCTGGCTCGGGACCGGGACCGCGATCGCATCGGGAACCGCCGTCGACCGCGTGCTTCTGATCCTCCTCGGGCCGATCACCTGCGTGCCGCTCCTGCTCTTCGTCGCCATGGCGCGGCGCGTGAAGCTCGCGACCGTCGGCTTTCTCCAGTACATGACCCCCAGCCTCCAGCTACTCCTCGCCGTGCTGGTCTTCGGGGAACCCTTCACCACCGGCCACGCCGTCAGCTTCTCAATGATCTGGATTGCTCTCGCACTCTACAGCGCCGATCTTTGGCGCGGGCGCAGAACGAACGGGCGCGACGGGGAAGACTGACATGATGTGTGGCGTGGTCTACGTGGCCTATGGAGAGAAGTTCGTGAAGGAAGCGTCTGTTTCCGCGCTCAGCGTTCGGCGCACGAATCCCTCGCTGAAGACGTGTCTCGTCACCGATGAACCGTCTTCCCCGGACGGCTTCGACGAGGTGTTGGTCCGGCCTCTCTCGAAATCACACGTCGACAAGGTCTTCGCATGGGACGCGCCCTTCGAGCGCGCCAGACACCGCGCGGCGCGGCGCGAGTGCCGCGAATCGCCGGAAACCTGAGACGGACCGGAATCATGCGAGGCAGCACCGGCAGAACGGCGGGAATCGTCGCGGTCGTCGCCGCTTTGGCGTGGTTCGCGATGGCCGTTCAGTCCGCCCGCACGTGGTCGCCGACGACCGACGAGCCCACGCACCTGGCCGGCGGACTGACCATCCTGCGGTACGGCGACTTTCGCATCAACCCAACCCATCCGCCGCTCGTCAAGGTCCTCTGCGCCCTTCCCGCTTGGTCGTTCGACCGGCCCGTCTTTCACGACGAGCAGGGCGTCTTCTCCGGATTTCTCGTCGAGCACTGGGTGAACACGAATCCTCCGGTCTACAGCCTGCTGCTTCCGGGAAACGGCGGGACCTACGATCCCAACCATCTCTTTCCCGCGCGCCTCGTGGCGATTCTGATCGGATTCTCCGGAGGGGTGGCCGTCTTTCTGCTCGCGCGCGAACTCGGCGGCACGCGCGCCGGACTCCTCGCCGCAGGTCTTCTCCTCTTCTATCCCGAGTACCTTGGACATTCCGCGCTCGTTCACTACGACGTCCCCCTCACCGCCGCGTGTGCGTGGGTGTCGTGGACCGCATGGCGCTGGTGGAGAAAACCCGGCCCCGCGCGGCTCGCGGTCTTTATTCTCGCTGGCTGCCTGGCGTCGCAGGTCAAACTCCCCGCCCTCTTCTTCGTCGGCTACGTGTGTCTCGTCATGCTCGCCATCGGCTTCGCCACGCGGTTTCGCCGCGTGCCTCCGAAGAACATCCTCGTTCTCTTCGCCGCGCTTTCCGCAGCCCTCTTGGCGACGGCCTGGGTCGCTTCGGGGTTTCGGTTTTCCGCCGTCGCACCGGACACGATCCAGCCCGTCTTCGTTCCCTATCTGCCGACCGGCGCGGACGAAGGAGGACTGTTTACGACGATCGCGAATGTCCTGCACCGGACGCGCCTGTTGCCGGAAACGACGCTCACGCTCCTCGTCAACCTCGATGCCGCGGGCGGACGCGAGTTCTTCCTCTCCGGCGAGTGGCGCCGCACCGGT
>JAJFLJ010000194.1 GCA_021772755.1 Candidatus Sumerlaeota bacterium | reverse complement strand
TCTCCATAGCGCTGAATTGCCCCGTCGATCTCGCGCTTTGTAGATTCATGGTACCGAAATTTGAAAGGGAGCTTCTCGCGAGTCGCTACTGCGAGGAGTTCTTGAGAAACTTCTATTTGGTTGCTTTCGTTCAGCCCGAGCAGGCCGAACACAAAATTGGTGTCTAGGAACACCAAGGTGGGAGGAAGGCTTTGCCTAAAAGCGTCTGCAACGGCTGGTGAAGTATTGAAGATCAGATAGGAAACCGCTCCGTCTGCGAGTTGGGAAAGGTAGTCCGCTCGGACCCGGTCTCTGGCTGCGGATTCGATGAATCGGACAAGGAGATCCGTGACGGGATCAATCTCGCCTTCGATCCTCTGGGAGACCTCGGCTCTCGCTATTGCGGCGAGACTCTCGAAACCAAAGGCGCCGCCTTCGGCGTTCGGGTTGAGGAAGAGAACGACCTGCATCCCATGTCGACTGAAGGCTCCGGTGAGGGTGGCTAGCAAGGCCTCCCAACAAGCGTTGAATTCCGATTGAAGCCCAAGCAGCGAATACTCTGCACGAAGGCCCTCGCGCATCGCCACCTCCAATTGTCTGCTCTCCTCTATGTTCTTGCGGTTGGTGGATGCAGTTTCCGGGTCAACGGCGAGGTGGCCGAGTGCGTTGGGTAGTACTTCCCCCCTGCTGCCCATCCTCTCCAGCGAGCGCGACACTTCACGAGAGTCAACCGCGACACTCAATCGCGACAGGATCAATTGCCGGACTTCGTCCGCAGTGCCAACGGCGACGCTTTCGTCAAGGACCAGGACACGCTGTATGAGCCGGTCAACTATACCAGCAAAGCCTCGCTCGCGTGTGACCGCGACTAGCGAAGCGAGGTGCTCCAGTGCAGATACTGCGGGAAGACTCGTCGAGCTGGCCATCATGCACTCTCCCGAAACAGATTTGCCAGATTCCCCGCCAGCAGCCCCGGCAGCAGTGCATCCCGCGTGTCCGCCAGCGTTTGCGCCTCGTTCGCGTTTGATCGAATCATTCGCGCGAGGGGTTCGACACACTCGTCGAATGCCTCGCAAACCTTGCGGGGCGGCGACGCGAGGCACCACAGCTTCACCGATTCGGGCGAGACGCGCTGTCTTCCCGATGAGCCGTTCATTGCCTGGATCGCGAAGTCGCGAAACTCAGGTTCTCGTGCAAGCAAGTACCCGAAGAAGGTCGGAATGGGCGGCTTTGGGCTGAGGACGACATACTCGGTCGAACCCCATCCCACTTCGCCGTCTGCGAGGAAGTCCACGAAGGCCGTCTTACCGTTTTCGAGGCATGGGGTAATCCGCGCGAGGAGCGTGTCGCCGTTCTGGAACTTCGCGCCGGAACCAACCTCTCGCTGAATCCACCGTTCAGCGCAGTGGCCGCGTGTCGGCATGTTCGCCATGCCGAGGTACGGCGCTACCGTTCCCTTCTGTAGGCGCCGGGGAGGGTTCACCACGAACAAGTCCCCCAACGTCGCCACCCGCCATCCCTTCGGAATCTCCCCCAGTTCCGACTCCTCGAAGCTGTCGGGGAAAAGGTCGGCGATATCCTTGGGGAGGCCCGTGTCGCGGCCGTCGGCCTTGGCGCGGACGGGGTCGAAGTCCACGAACCACGACTTGAAGAGCGCGCGGGCCATGGCCTCCAGCGTCTCGTTCATGCGGCGGTTCAGCTCGATCTTGTCGTCCAGCGTTCCGAGGATCTGCCCTATCGCGGCCTGCTCCTCTACTGACGGCAGCGGCATCGAAAGGCGGCCCAGCATCTCATTGTTGAGGCTTGCCCGCGTCGACATCGTCGACAGGGCGGTAACAGATTGCCGAAAAGTCTGAGAACGAAAGAAGTACCGCGCAAACTCGGGAACAATGACTGACGGGTTCTTTGGCCGTAGTCTCTTGGTGAATCCGTTGAACGTTGCGTGGGGAACATCGCGCAATGCGACGCTGCTCATTCCAAGCTCATCCATGGTTTCGCTGGTTCTAGTCAAGAAGACGTCGCCACGCTTCACGGAACACCGGAGGCGCTCTTCTTCCGTCGAGTCCACGAGTTCGGATAGATGCGAAGGAACAGCGGAGTTGTAGAAGACGTCCTTGAAAGCCAGGAAGGGGTGTCCGGACCCAAACGCCGAGCGCGGTTTGGAAAGTCCAGAACCGAAGTCGTAAAGCTGGTCTAACGACAATGTCGTCCAATCAACCGCCATACCCTAGCGCCTCCAGATTCTTCGCGATGGCAGCGTCGAGATTGGCAGCTTCGTCCTGCTGTTCGCGGAGCTGGGCGACGAGGCGCTTCATCTTCTCGTCGAAGGGCTCGCCGTCGTCCTCGACGGCTTCGGCGCCGACGTAGCGGCCGGGGGTGAGGACGTGGCCGTGCTTGCGGATGTCGTCGAGGGTGGCGGACTTGCAGAAGCCGGGGACGTCTTCGTACTTCGCCGCGCCCTTGTCGCCGCGCCACGCATGGTAGGTGCCGGCGATGCGGGCGACGTCGTCGTCGGACAGCTCGCGATGGATGCGGTCGACGAGGGTGCCCATCTTGCGCGCGTCGATGAAGAGGCTTTCGCCCGTGCGGCGGCGGAACTTGCCGTTCGACTTGGCGCGAGCGAGGAACCAGAGGCAGACGGGAATCTGGGTCGAGTAGAAGAGCTGGCCCGGCATTGCGACGATGCAATCGACGAGGTCGTCCTCGACGATGGCGCGGCGGATGTCGCCCTCGCCGCTCTGGCCGGACGACATGGAGCCGTTGGCGAGCACGAAGCCGGCGATGCCGGTGGGGGAGAGATGGTGGAGGAAGTGCTGGATCCAGGCATAGTTAGCATTGCCGGCGGGCGGGACGCCGTAGGTCCAGCGCTTGTCGTTCTTCAACAGCTCGCCGCGCCAGTCGCTGTCGTTGAAGGGCGGGTTGGCGAGGACGTAGTCGGCGCGCACGTCGGGATGGCGGTCGTTGTGGAACGTGTCGCCGTGTTCGATGTGGGCGTCGATGCCGCGGATGGCGAGGTTCATGACGGCCAGGCGCCACGTGGTGTAGTTGGATTCCTGGCCGAAGATGGAGATGTCGCCGATCTTGCCGCTGTGGGCTTCGATGAACTTCTCGGACTGGACGAACATGCCGCCGCTGCCGCAGCACGGGTCGTAGACACGCCCCTTGTAGGGCGCGAGCATCTCGACGAGGACGCGGACGACGTGGCTGGGCGTGTAGAACTGGCCGCCCTTCTTGCCCTCGGCGCTGGCGAACTGGGAAAGGAAGTATTCGTAGACGCGGCCGAGGGTGTCCTTGGCGCGCTCCGCCGGTGCGCCAAGGGCGATGTCGGACACGAGGTTGACGAGCTGGCCGAGGCGGGCCTTGTCGAGACCAGGCCGGGCGAAGTCCTTTGGCAGGACACCCTTCAGCGTCGGGTTGTCCCGCTCGATGGCGGCCATGGCTTCGTCGACGATGGAGCCGATGGTGGGCTGGGGGGCGTTGGCCTTCAGGTGGGACCAGCGGGCCTCCTTCGGCACCCAGAAGATGCGCTCGGCCTTGTATTCGTCCGGGTCTTCGGGATCGGCGCCCTTGGAGCGCTCGGCTTCGAGAGCGGCGTGCTTGGCCTCGAAGGCGTCGGAGATGTACTTGAGGAAGATGAGGCCGAGGACGACGTGCTTGTACTCGGCGGCGTCCATGTTGTTGCGCAATGCGTCGGCGGCGGCCCAGAGCTTGGCCTCGAATCCCACGGTGGCGTCCGAAGTGGACGCGGCGGCCTTGGGTGATCTCTTCGCCATGTGTTTTTCTCCCGGTCAAATGATCGGCTGTATTATATGTCAGACCATCGCTGGCTTGAATCGAAGATGCCGAGCGGGCAGCGGTCCGCAAGCGAAGGTCGGGGAGAAGACGACCGCGTACGAACGAATTTCGGGCGGAGGAATAGCACGCGCCGGAACCGATTGTTTGCTGTTGGTTTGCTGAGGGGTTTCGGCGGACTCACGGTTTTTGCGTAAGTCTTTTGAAATGAGTGGTGGCCCAGGGCGGAATCGAACCGCCGACACGCGGATTTTCAATCCGCTGCTCTACCGACTGAGCTACCGGGCCACTTTCCAGGTCTCGCGGGGCGCGGGGCCCATGCGAGGCGGGGAAGGCAACAGGGTTGGCGGGTCTGTGGCAAGGGCGAAATGCCCACGCGGGAGGGGGTTCCGCTTGCCGCTCATGGAACGACCGGTGCCAATAGGGGGGAATTCCACGATTCGATAAAGCCCGGCCAAAGAGTGGCCGGCCAAACGGAGCACGAGCATGGTCACGTCCATCGGTAAACGGATGTTTGCGGCCGGGGTGGTTTGTCTTTGCGGTGGCGGCGTGCAAGCAGCGGTCACCACCTCTTTCCAGGGAAACACGCTCCGGGCGTCTTCGGACACGGGCGACACGATCATCCTGACCACGGACGGGACGAACGTGAAGATCAACGGTATGGACCCAACCAATCTGAACGACCCGGGCATGCCGGTGGCGGCGGGTGCTCTGGGACGGATCGTTCTGACGGCGGGTCCGGCGGGAAGCACTCTCGATGCGAGCGGGTATCCGGGCGCGGGGTCGGGCGCGAATCTCTTCGTTCCAGTGGAATTCGAGGGAGGGCCCGGCTCCGACACGATTCTGGGGAGTTCGGTCAGCGACCAGGTGATCGCGGGGCCCGGCGACGATTCGATCATGACGGGGGAGGGGAACGACAGCGTCATCTGGGACGTGGGAGACGGAGCGGACACGATCGATCTCGGAGGGGGGACCGATCGCGCGCGGTTCGACGGTCCGGGCGACCCGCTGGTT
The DNA here is from genome assembly GCA_021772755.1 of Candidatus Sumerlaeota bacterium. Classification (GTDB taxonomy): domain Bacteria; phylum Sumerlaeota; class Sumerlaeia; order SLMS01; family JAHLLQ01; genus JAJFLJ01. The sequence continues at coordinate 12,293 of JAJFLJ010000194.1, read as the reverse complement.
CCGTTCGACGCCGTGTTCGAGGACAATGGCTCGGGGGTGGCGCGGTTTCGCGCGACGAGCGGCGCGATGGAGACGGTTCTGCTTCAGAACGTCGAGGAGCTTTCCTTCTTCGGCGGACGGGGCGACGACAGTCTGACGGTGACGGATCTTTCCGCGACAAGCGCGATGGAGGTCCGCTTCGACGGGAGCGAAGGGGACGACTCGCTGGACGCGAGCGCATCGACGATTCCGGTTCTCGTTGAGCACCGCTTTCGCGAGGGGAACGATTCCCTGATCGGAGGAGAGTCCGAGTTCGATTCCCTGAACGTTTCCCCGGGATCGGGCGACACCGACGAGACCTATACGATCTCCGAAACGGGGACGACGCTGACGATCGCGATGACGGGTTCCGCGACCCTCGACATCGACGCCCAGGGGATCGAGTCCCTCAGTCTGTTCACCGACGACGGAAACGACACCGTGACGATCATGGAGATCGCGAGCTCCGCCTTCACATTCCTTTCCGTCTTCACCGGCAGTGGAGACGACACGGTGTCGGTGGTTCCGTCGACGACGGCGGAGATGAACCTGAACGGTTCGTCGCAGGACACGGCGGACACGCTGATCTACGACGCTCTGGGGCTGCCGTTCATGACGGACGGAAACGAGCGGACGACGCTTGGGCGCCAGCCGGTGCTGGCGAACGATTTCGAGAACGTCCAGATTCTGAACCCGCAGGAACGCGCGGGCGATCAGTGGGAACTGTAGGACGGGAGGGGACAACCAGTCGACCGTGAGCGTAGGAGCGAGCAGATGACGAAATCGCGCAAAGCGGGCTTGTTGGCGGCGATAACGATAGCGGCGGGGGCGAGCATGTCCGTTCAGGCGGAACTGACGCAGAACCGGCTCGTCGGATCGACTCTCGCGATCACCTCGGATGCGGGCGACGCGATCATCGTGACGGTGGTTGGCGGCAACGTGATGGTCAACGGCGCCGATCCCGAGAACGTATCGAGCCCGGGGCAGCCGGTGGCGGTGAGCGACGTGCGGAAGATCGCGGTGGTCGGCGGGCCCGGGGACAACGTCATCGACCTCGGCGGCTTTCCCGGCGGCGAGGAACTGGACCCGCTTCAGATTCCCAACGACATTCTCGGCGGCGGGGGGGACGACACGATCGTGGGGAGCGCGTTTCGCGACTTCATCGATGGCGGCCCCGGCACGGACACGATCGACGCGGGCCCGGAGAACGACCAGATCGAGTGGGTTCTCGGCGGTGGGGCGGACGAGATCGATGGCGGGGAGGGCTTCGACACGGTGCTGGTCCGGATCGTGTCCTCGGACGTCGATCCGTTCTCCGGAGTCGTCGAGAACGGGGAGGGGACGGTGCGGTTTCGCGCGACGAGCGGAAACCTGGACCAGTTCGAGTTCATGGGCACGGTCGTTTTGGACATCCTGGGAGGTATCGGGCCCGACAGTCTCACGGTCGGCGCGCTGACCGACCCCGACCTCGTCGATCTGGTCTTCGCCGGAGGCCAGGGGGACGACATGCTGGACGCGTCGGCTTCCGGGCTTCGGATCCTCGGAGGGCACAACTTCGGCGACGGAAGCGATACGCTTCTCGCCGGCACGAGAGACAACGATCAATTCTCCATCAGCGCCGGGGGAGCGATCGCGACGGATACGTACGACGTTTCGGAGGACGATGGCCTGCTGAAGATCGCTACGGGCGGACAGCACGCGTCCACGCTGCTGCTGGGCGGATTCGAATCGATATTCATCGATGCCGCCAGCGGCAACGATATCGCGACGATCGCCGATCTCGGCGACATCGTACTCGGGGAACTGCGCATCTTCATGGGACTCGGCGACGATCTGGTGACGGTCCAACCCTCTCCGAACGTCGAAATGGGGATGCACGGACAGGGCCACGACTCCGGCGATTCGATCGTCATCGACGTGCTCGGTCTTCCGTTCGGCGACTCGGGAACGCGAATCACCATCGAAGGGTACGGGAGCATTGCCTACAGCGAATTCGAGAGCGTCGATATCATCGGTCTGTCCGACCGCTTCGGCGATCAGTGGGAACTGTAGGACGGGAGTCGGGAACCAATCGACGCGAGCGAAGGAGCGAACAGATGACGACATCGCGCAAAGCGGGCCTGATGGCCGCAGCGATCATAGCGGGGGCGGGCATGTCCGTCCAGGCGGAACTGACGCAGAACCGGCTCAACGGATCGACTCTCACGATCGTCTCGGACGCGGACGACACGATCATCGTGACGGTGGTGGGCGGCAACATGAAGGTCAACGGCGACGATCCCGACAACGTGTCGAGTCCGGGACAGCCGGTGGCGGTGAGCGACGTGCGGAAGATCACGGTCGTCGGCGGGCCTGGGGACAACGTCATCGACCTCGGCGGATTTCCCGGCGGCGAGGAGCTGGACCCGCTTCAGTTTCCCAACGACATCTCCGGCGGCGGCGGGGACGACACGATCGTTGGGAGCGCGTTTCGCGACTTCATCGACGGCGGTCCCGGCGCTGACACGATCGATGCGGGTCCCGAGAACGACCATCTCGAGTGGAATCTCGGCGATGGCGCCGACGAAATCGATTGCGGAGAGGGTTTCGACACGGTGCAGGTCCTGATCGCATCGTCGGACGTCGATCCGTTTTCCGGATTGCTGGAGGACTCGGGGGACGCGGTACGGTTTCGCGCGACCAGCGGCAACCTCGACCAGTTCGAGTTCACTGGCGCCGTCATGCTGGACTTCATCGGAGGCTTCGGCCCGGACACCCTGACGGTGGGCGCGCTGACCGACCCCGACCTCAGCGATCTGATCTTCACCGGAGGCCAGGGGGACGACATGCTGGACGCGTCGGCTTCGAACCTGCGGATCGTCGGCGAGCACGGCCTCGGCGGCGGCAACGACACGCTCCTCGCCGGCATGGCCGACGACAACTTCGTTTCCACGGTCAGCGGAGGAGCGATCGCGACGGACACGCACGACATCACCGAGGACAACGGTCTGCTGAAGATCGTCGCGGGAGGCCAGGACACGTCGACTCTCCTGCTGGACGGATTCGACCTGGTGTCCGTCGTGCCGTCCAATGGCAACGACATCGTGACGGTCGGCGATCTCGGCGACATCGTACTCGAAGAGCTGCGCATTTCCATGGGGAACGGCGACGACCTGGTGGAGGTTCAGCCGTCGCCAGGCGTCGGGATGAACATTCGCGGCCAGGGCCACGACTCCGGCGATTCGATCGTCATCGACGTGCTCGGTCTTCCATTCAGCGACTCGGGGACGCAGATCGCCTTCGACGGGTACGGGACCATTCGCTACAGCGAGTTCGAGAGCATCGACCTCATCGGCCTGGCGGACCGCTTCGGCGATCAGTGGGAGCTGTAGTTCCCGATTAATCCTTGAACGAGCACGGCGCCCGCGCTACCGTCATTGGCCGAAAGCTATTCCGTACCGGTCTTTCGACCGAAAGGTGGCGTCATTTGGCAATCATCGCCCGCGCGGTCGTCGTCGCCGCGCTCCCGACAATTCTCGCAAACCCATGCGGGGCGGCGATCTCCGCTTCGATGGAGGACGGTTTTCTCCGAATCGCTTCGGATGCCGCCGACGATATCGTGGTGACCGCCGCAGGGGGCGAAGTCCTCGCGAACGGCGCGTCGCTCCCGGGCGGCAGTGTGTCCGCGTCGGACGTGGAGTCGCTGGCGGTGATCGGCGGTCCGGGAGAGAACCTCCTCGACCTGTCGGGTGTCACTGCGGACGCGGGCTTCTCGAACCTTTCGGGTCCGGTCGTCATCGAGGGCGGAGCGGGCGACGACGGAATCTCGGGAGGCGGGTTCGGACACGTCATCGATCCGGGGCCGGGCGACGATGTCGCGTTCGGCGCCGGTCTGACGGACCGCTTCGTGTGGTCGCCCGGCGATGGCGACGACGAGTTCGTGGGCGGAGACTCGCTCGATTTCCTGGACGTGATCGTGCCGGACGATTCCACCGGCGAGGATTTTCAGCTCGCCGGCACGATCGGGAGTGCGGGATTCAACCAGATCGACGGCGCGGAACACATGGCCACGATCTTCGAGATCGAAACGGTTTCCGTGGAGGGCGGTCCGGGCGACGATTCGCTGAGGGTGGACAGTCTCTTCGCGTCGAGCGTGGACACCGTGGAGTTCGACGGGGGCGAAGGCGACGACGTCCTGGACGCGGCCGGAACGGAAGCCATCGTGATGGTGGGCTATCATGTCGGCGACGGCTCCGACAGCATCGCGGGGGGGACGATCCCCGCCGACACGCTGACGGTGGTGGGTTCGTCGGGAGACGATTCCCTCTCGCTGGGCTTCGATGGGGAAACGGTGACGCTCGGCGGCGACGGATCGGCGGTTTCGACGATCGCCGACATCGATTCCGCCACGATCCTGACGACGCTCGGAAACGACGATCTGCGCATCGAGAGTCTCGACGGCACCGCGATGACGAGTGTCACGGCCTTTCTGGGAAGCGGCGACGACGTGCTGACGGCCGAACTCGCGATCGAGACGTCGGTCGTGGCGAACGGAGGTCCGGAGGACGAGAGCGACACGTTGCGGATTCTTACCGGAGGGAACGACGCCGATGTCCAGGGCGACACGGTCGTCGCCGAGGGGTTCGCCGACATCGGGTTCTCGGACTTCGAACTCGTCGATCTGATCGACCGGATCGCTTCGGACGTATTCGTCCTCTTCTGAGTCCTACAGCCCTTCGAACATGCGGGTGACGGGTGCCATCGCGGCCTTGAGGCCTTCGGCGATGGCGCCGCACGCGCCCAGACCTCCGCAGAACCAGGGCTCGGTGGCGACCGTCACGAGCGCGGCGCGCTCCGCGACCTGCGCGACGAACGCGAGCGCGTCGTCGTCGAACTCCAGCGCCCAGTCCTCCTCGCTCCAGATGCGCACCGAATCGTCCTCTCCGCGGCGCGTGGCGAAATCCAGGTCGATATCGAACCAGACGGGACGAGTCGCGATGGCACCGGCGACGGCGTCGGCGGCGCGCGAATTCCGCATCTCCCGGATTCCGCCGAACGTGTACAGGTGGTGCTCCGTGCCGAGGTGATCGTCGTACGCTCCGTCGTCGCCGGGAAACCGGTGATAGTCGTGAACGAAAAACGTCGCCACGTCGCGGCAGAGGCCGAACTGCATGGCGGAAATCGCCCATCCGCCGTCGTCGGACCGCTGGCCGTTGGCGATGGCGAGGGCGCTGTCGAGGTCCGTCATCCGGGCGTGTTCCCATGCCCAGGGGCGCGGCCGCTCGCCCATGTCGGGATGCGCGTCGAAGCGCACGAGCAGCGGCGGTTCGGCGCCGAAGAGTCCCTGGCGCCGCGCGGCCCATGCGGCGACGAGCACGGCGCGGTGGTCCATCGTCACGACGACGGGCGGGTCGCGGTGGATGCGCTCGAAGCCGGCGTAGCGGCAAAGCGCGCCGAGCGGCGTCAGGGCGTCGGGCTTCGTCATGCGCGTCTCACCGGCGATAGAGGCCGTGGCGCGCAATGTACTCGGCGACGGATGCGGGAATCAGTCCCGTCGCGTCGTCGCCCCGGGAAAGCCGCTCGCGCAAGTCCGTCGACGAGAGCATCGGAATCGCTCCGGTGCGCGACGCGCGGCCCGTTTCGATGCGGGGCACTTCGATGGGCGGGGCGATGCGCGCGAGCTCGTCGCCGTCCTGCCAGTCGGGAAGATCGCCCAGGATGTCGCTGCCGAGCGCGACGCGAAAGGACGCCTCCGGATTCGAACGCATCAGCTCGCGCACGGTGTCGATCATGTAGGACGGTCCCTCGCGGCGGCCTTCGATGGCGCTGACTTCGACGAGCCCCGCCGCGAACGGGGCGGTGCCAAGGCGGCACATCTCCAGACGGTGGTCGAAGGACGCGACGGGTTCCTTGCCGAAGGGATGGCGCGCGTTGGGCACGACGACGACGCAGTCGACGGCGGAATGCTGCAGGAGCCAGAGCACCGTCGCCATGTGCGAGCAGTGCGGGGGGTCGAACGTGCCTCCGAAGACGGCAATGCGCACAATCAACTCCTCTTCTTCTTCTTGCTGCGGAATTCCTTGAACACGCGGCGGTCGCGGTCGCTCCACTGCGACATGCGCAGACCGAAGCCGCGGGACTCTTCGGAGAGCTTCTTCCAGCTCTCGAAGCGTTCGATGGAGAGTTCGTCCTCCTCGATGGCCGTGCGAATGGCGCAGTCCGGCTCGACGGTGTGGGTGCAGTCTCCGAAGCGGCACTGCGCGGCCAGTTCTCCGATATCGGCGAAGGTCTCCTCGATGCCCTCTTCCGCGTCCATCAGCTGGATTTCGCGAATGCCGGGCGAGTCGATCACGATTCCTCCGCCGGAAAGGGGAATCATCTCGCGACGCGTGGTGGTGTGGCGGCCGCGTCCGTCGCTCTCGCGAACGTCGCCGGTCTCCATGCGCTCCTCGCCCAGGATGGCGTTCACGATGGTGGACTTGCCCGCGCCGGAGGAACCGACGAACACGACGGTGTCGCGCGGGCCGATGGCGGACTTGACCGTATCGACGCCGATGCCGCGCAGCGCGCTGGCGACGACGATTTCGGAATCGCCGGCGATGTCGCGGACCTCCGTCACGGAATCCTCCAGCATCTCCGCATCCAGCAGGTCCGCCTTGTTGAGCACCACCAGCGGCCGCGCGCCGCTCTCGTACACCAGCGTCAGATAGCGTTCCAGGCGGCGGATGTTGTAGTCCTCGTTCAGACCCATGACGATCACGACGATCGTGACGTTGGCGGCGAGAACCTGGGCCCCGATGCGGACTCCCTTGACCTTGCGCTTGAGTTCCGTGCGGCGGGCGAGAACGCCGTGGATGCGCCAGAAGCGATCGTGGTCCTTGCGCGTCAGCGCGACCCAGTCGCCCACGACGGGAAGTTCCGCCCAGTCTTCGGCGCGATAGCGCAGAACGCCCTTGATGCGCGCCTCGACGGGGCCGTCCTCCGTCAGGATTTCGTACTGGCCCTTGTAGCGGACCGAAACGCGACCCGGCGTACAGCCGCGCCCGGCGAAGTCCGCGTGGAATTCGCGCGCGCAGCTCTCGTCCCAGCCCAGGGATTCGAGAACGGGAAGACTGTCGGGCGCGTCGGGCGTCATGGACGGAAAGATGAGCGGCGGGGGCGGCGCACGCAAGGGGGACGACAGCGGGGGTGCTCCCGAATGAGGCGGAAGACCCCGTCTAGGTCCGGCCCGCCTCGGCCTTGCGAACGCCGCTCCAGTAGAGAAAGCAGACGATCCCCGCGCCGGCGATCAGGATCGTCCGCCACATGCCGTCGTACCAGGACGTCAGTCGCACGTAGACCACGCCCATGATGCAGGCGGCGTAGAGCCAGTTGGAGACGAAGGCGAGCGTGCGCTCGTGGTCTTCGCCGACGGCCGCGAGGTAGCGCTGGTAGAGGTGCTCGCGATGGGGCTCGAAGATATTGCGGCGCGCAAGGATTCGCCGCCCGAGCGTGAACAGCGTGTCGAAGATGAACGGCGAGAAGAGCACGATGCCGGCGAGGAAGGGATCGAGAATCTCGCGCTGCGTACTCGTGTCGGTTGCGCGAAGGTCGTTGTTGACCAGCAGAAGAACCACCGCTCCGGCGAAGGCGCCGAGAGCCTGGCTGCCGCAGTCGCCCATGAACGTGCGGGCGTCGGGCCGGTTCCAGGGAAGAAACCCCGCTCCCGCGCCCCACACCGCCGCGCCGATGACGGCGATTTCGGGGCACCAGCTGCGGTTCAGCCCGATGATCACCAGCGCGATGCCCGCCACTTCCGCGAACCGCCCCGCCAGGCCGTTGATGCCGTCCATGAAGTTCACGGCGTTCATCATCGTCATCATCCAGGCCCATGAAAGGAGGGCTCCGGCGGCGAAGGGAAGATCGATGATCGGACAGTACGGAATCTGCACCTGCCGCACGACGAGTCCCGTCAGCGCGGGCACGGCGGCGACGAACGCCTGGCCGACCAGCTTCATCGCCGCGGGCGGCGCGATCAGGTCGTCCACCAGACCGATGACGAAGCCCAGGATCGTCGCCCCCAGCAGGCCGGCGATGGCGACCATGTTCTGCTCGTCGATCTCGGTATAGCGCTGCCACCCCTGGATGCGCTCGGAAAAGACGGTGTACACGGCGATCGGAACGATCATGCCCCACACTAGGCCGATGCCGCCGACGCGCGGAGTGGGCGAGACGTGGCTCGACCGGTGATCGGGCCGCGCCAGAATGCCGTGGCGGTTGGCGACGCGAATGGAAAGGCCGGTGAGCTGGTTCGAGAGAGCCCACGCGAAGAGCCCGGCGATGAGAGCCGGAGCGATCAGAAGAAGAATGTTTCCCATACGTTCGGCAGACGCTCGCGACCGGGGGTGTGTTGACAGAGGCCCCGAAACCGGCGAGACCGTCAAGACGGGTTTGACGGGGGCTGCGTATCGAAGTCGCTGGCGCTCCTCGGGAGCGCAATGCCTTCGGCGATGGCTACCTGGGGCTGCGGCTCTTCGAGCCTTACCCCGGGCAACCTGCTGCGGCTGCTCCGCAGCCATGTTCGACGAGTGGTCGTTGGATGAAGAAAGTACGTGTTCCGTGGTGCAGGCGGCGCAAAACGGAGATGCACGGAAGCGTGCGCTTCTCCGGGCTACCCGCCGTGGCTGCTTCGAAGCTGTTCTCGGAGTTTGCGTCACATGGACCGAACACCGCAGAAGCCTCGCGCCCTGCAACGCAGGCGGTGCAGAGCGAGGACGCACGGATGCGTTCGTGGCGACAGCGGTCGATGGGGCAGCGCGTTCCCGGATGGCCGCCTTCAGGCTGTCCGGGGAGATGACCGCGAGGCCTCGACGAATGATCGTCGGCGGGCCTGGCGGTCGGAGATCGCTTCGAGTTTCGCCGAAGCGCCATGCTTCCGAAGTCGCCTCGGAGAGGCGAAAGCGGGTAGCCCGGGGTCAGGCTCGAAGAGCCGCAGCCCCGGGATTCTCGTCGGTACGGGTCCGCGCTCCGGAGGAGCGCCAGCGCCCTAGTCGAACAGATGTTCGCGTTCGTATTCGATTCCGTGGGCTTCGATGAACCGCAGGTATTCCTCTTCGAAGGTAAGTCGGCGATGATGCTCTTCTTGTTTCCGAATGTATTGGCGGACCCGTTCGATCTGCGAGGCACTGACCGAGAAAATCCCTCCGCCGGTCTGCCATCGGAAATCGGAGGAGTCGGGAAACGTCGCCTTTACCCACTTCGTCGAATCGGATTTCAGACCACGCACCAGGTCGCTGACGGCTCCGGTGTTCCAGCCAACGAGGAGATGGACGTGATCGGGCATGCCGCCGATCTCGACGAGGAGCCCCCTGTGGTTTCGAACCACGCCGCCCATGTACTGGTAAAGGCGTTCGCGGAGGCTTTCGCGAACGAGCGGTCGGCGGTTCTTGGTGCTGAAAACGATATGAAGATGGATATTGGTGTAGGTATCGGCCATGATGACGCGCCTGGCGTGAGTCGAAGTCGCTGGCGCTCCTCCGGAGCGCGGATGGGTTTGCGCCCTTTACCCGGGGCTGCGGCTCTTCGAGCCTGACCCCGGGCTACCTGCTGTGGCTGCTCCGCAGCCGACACGGCCAGACGACGACTTCGGAATCATTGGAAACACCGCATGCGAAAGCAAGCGATTCGGCGCACTCTTCGGGCCTGACCCCGGGCTATCCGTCTGGCCTGCTCCGTAGCCGGTACGGCCAGACGACGACTTCGGGATTCTTCGAGCAGTCGGCGCCGAAGGTGATCGGTCGGAGTGGGGGCATCAGCCGCTTCGGGTATTCCGGAGACGAACGACTGCCGAGTCGCCTCGGAGAGGCGAAAGCGGGTAGCCCGGGGCAAGGCTCGAAGAGCCGCAGCCCCGGGTCCGTTCGGAGACAGCGACTGCGCTCCGGAGGAGCGCCAGCGCCCTGGTTCATCGAACGATGTTCGTATTCGCGCGGGGTCGTGCGACGTTGCTACGTCTCGAAGCCGAAGTCCGCGGCGCGTTCCCAGGCGGCGCGGTCTTCGATGGTTTCGCGGGGGAGGCCGGGGGAGAGGGCGGCGGCGAGGTCGATCTCGCGGGCCATGTCGAGTGATTCGTTGCTGGCAAGGCTGTCGGTGCCGAGGTACGTGGGGATGCCGGCGTCGAGAAGGCGCCGGAGGGGAAACTCGCCGCGGTCGAAGTAGACGTGGGTGCCGGGGCAGACGACTGCGCTGACGCGTTTCTCCCCGAGAATGCGGAGATCCGAGTCGTCGATGTCGTTCAGGTGCGCCAGCAGCGTGCGCGGACCGAGCGCGCCCATCGCGTTCAGATAGGCGACGGGCCGCATCTCCGGCGGCTTCCATCCGGGGGGAAGAACGCCGACGTCGCGCAGGTAGTCGTGCAGTGCGCCGGTGCCGGCGACGAACATCTCGGTTTCCTCCGGCGTTTCCGAGACGTGGATGCAGAGCCACTGCTGGTACTCGGCGGCTTTGGACGCGGCGGCGCGAAGCAAACGCGGCGTCGTCGTGTACGGAGCGTGGGGGGAAACGCCGAGCCGCAGGGTTTCCGGCAGTTCGCCGTACGCGCTCTGGCGTTCGATGGTGCGGTCGACGGCCCAGGCGCCGAGCGCGGGATCGAAGTCGATGATCTCCGTGAAGGAGATGGCGGGAAACCTCGCGTCGCGCAGCGCGGCGTTGCCGGTCCCCATCGCGTCGATGTCGAGCACGCCTCCGGTACCGGACGCCGCAAGTTCGCGAATGGCGTCGGCGGCGGCGGCACGGCTTTCCTCGGGCGGGCGGTTGCGCTTGAGCGTGACGATGTGGCTGAGCCACTCGACGAAGGGCATGCCCGGCGGAATGGCTCCGCGCAGATGGCTGAGTTCCAGGTGGCAATGGGCGTTGAAGTGGCGCGGTTCCGTCATGGGCAGGACAGCATGGCCGCAGAGGGTGCGCGATGCGAGTGGAATCGGCGGGGCGCGGCGGCTCTTCGCCGACGCAGGCTATTCCGGCAGGGGAAGGAGACTCTCGGCGTAGTCGCCGAGTTCGCGCATGGTTTCCAGACGGCGAACCGATCGCCACTCGGCGGTCAGAAACGGTGCGGGAACGGCGCGTCCGCCAAGGGCGATCCGACCGTTCCAGCTCTTCGCGAGTTCGCCCAGGCGCTTGATCTCGGTGACGAGGGGGTCCGCGGGGTTGTCCTCGTCGAGCGAGTTCATGGCGATCCAAAGCAGGCGGGGCCGGTGTTCCTCCGCCGCGCGGCGAAGGATGCGCAGCGGCGTGACCGCGCCCAGGTTGATCGCCATGTAGCCGCGTTCGAGCAGGACGATCGAGGCGACGAGAGTCGGCAGCGCGTACACGTCGCGGTTGGGCGCGCAGCCGATGGCGATGGCGCGGGGTTCGGCGGGCGGATCGAGCAGGGACCGCAGCCTGCGAAAGACGTCGAAGCAGATGTCCATCGCGCGGTGTTCCTGGAAGATGCCCTCCTCCTCGTTGCGCGTCCATGCGCATCCGATGTCGGCGAGTGCGCTCCGAACGGGACCGTCGGCGATGTCGGCGATGGTGCGTCCGGAGTAGAACTCGCCGAGGATCAGTTCGCGGGCGGCGCCGGAATCGCCGCGCGCCAGGGCGGCGTACAGCTCGGCGGCGACCTCGTCGGTTGCGGCGCTGCCCCGGCGGGGGACCGTGTAGTGGTCGAGGCCGAGAATCGCGGGTTTGACGAGGCAGAGCCCCGATTCGCGAACGAACTTCAAGGCGGCGTCGAACGTGATGCGGCGGTGTCCGCCGACGGTCCGGACCACGCCGATGCGACCCTCGTTGGCCCAGCGCTTGACGGACGATTCGCTCATGCCGAGCGCATCGGCAAGTTGCCGCGTCGTGAAGAATCCCTTCGAACCGGGCGCCGCCTTTCGGCGCGCCGCAGGTCCGGAAACGATCTCCGATGGCGGGAGCTTGTGTGCCATATCCCCCATAGCCTGCCCGAAAGTTCGGTCCATCAACGGTGCGGAGCCAACAGAAGCCCCCCGGTTTAGGCAAGGAGAATGGCGGAGACCGGCGCGGTCATCGCGCGTTGACACGTCCGGCCCGCCCCCCTACCCCTGCCCGCAATCGACTCTGGAGCGCAAACATGGCCAATTCCACCGTTACCATGCAGACCACGAAGGGCACCATCAAGATCCGTCTCTTCGACGACAAGGTGCCGAAGACGACGAAGAACTTCAAGGATCTGATCGAGAAGGGATACTACGACGGGCTGATCTTCCACCGGATCATCAAGGACTTCATGCTCCAGGGCGGATGCCCCGACGGCA
>JAJFLJ010000193.1 GCA_021772755.1 Candidatus Sumerlaeota bacterium | reverse complement strand
CTTCTTCGTCTACTTCGCCCCCGGCGCCGTTCACGCGCCGCACCACGTGCCGGAGGAATGGATCGCGAAGTTCCGCGGCAAGTTCGACGCGGGCTGGGACGTCGTCCGGCAGGAGAGCTATGAGAGGCAGAAGGCGGCGGGGATCATCCCGGCGAACACCAAGCTCCCGCCGCGTCCCGAGGACATCTCGGCGTGGGACGAGCTCTCGGATGACGAGAGGAAGCTCTTCGCCCGCCAGGCGGAGGTCTTCGCCGGATTCGTCGCGCAGACCGACCATCATATCGGTCGTCTGGTCGACGCCGTCGAGGAGATCGGCGAGCTGGACAACACGCTGGTCTTCTACATCGCCGGCGACAACGGCACCAGCGCCGAGGGCGGCATGGTCGGAATGTTCAACGAGATGACCTACTTCAACGGCGTTCAGGAAAAGGTCGAAGACCTGGTTCCGCTGATGGACAAGTGGGGGTCGCCCGAGACGTTCCCGCACATGTCGGCCGGATGGGCGGTTGGCTTCGACGCGCCGTTCACCTGGACCAAGCAGGTCGCCTCGGACTTCGGCGGGACGCGCAACGGCATGGTCGTTCACTGGCCCGGGGGCATCGAGCAGGGCGGCGGCATGCGTACGCAGTTCAGCCACGTGATCGATATCGCACCGACAGTGCTCGAGGCGGCGACGCTGCCCGAGCCGACGGTCGTCAACGGCACGCCGCAGACGCCGATCGAGGGCGAGAGTCTGCTCTACACGTTCAACGACGCGGACGCGCCCGAGCGGCACACCACACAGTATTTCGAGATGTTCGGCAACCGCGCGATCTACCGCGACGGCTGGTTCGCACGCACGATTCACCGCGCCCCGTGGCAGACCGGCGCACAGAAGCCGTTCCAGGACGACGTCTGGGACCTCTATCACGTCGACGAGGATTTCAGTCTCGCGAACAACCTCGCGGCGGAGCATCCCGGGAAGCTCGTGCAGATGAAGGACCTCTTCATGACGGAGGCCGCGAAATATCACGTGTTCCCCATGGACGACCGTCTCATCGAGCGGACGAACCCGGCGGTCGCGGGCCGTCCCGATCTCATGGGTTCGCGCAAGTCGCTCACGCTCTACGAGGGAATGGACGGCATGCTCGAGAACACCTTCCTCAACGTGAAGAACCGCTCGAAGACCATCACCGCCGAGATCGAGATTCCCGATGGGGGCGCATCCGGCGCACTGCTCGTCCAGGGAAGCCGCTACGGCGGCTGGTCGCTGCACCTGCGCGAGGGCAAGCCCGCGTACGAATACAACTTCCTCGGCCTCGAACGCTTCGTCGTCGAGAGCCCCGACGCGCTTTCGGCGGGCAAGGCCGTCATCAGGCTCGACTTCGCCTATGAAGGCGGCGGACCAGGCAAGGGCGGCATGGCCACGCTTTCGGTCGACGGCAAGAAGGTCGCCGAAGGCAGGATCGGCCGTACGCAACCCAACGTCTTCTCGGCGGACGAGACCGCCGACGTCGGCCTCGACAACCAGACCCCGGTCGCACAGGGCATCGGCTACGGCCCGGTGGAAACGAAGTTCACGGGCAGGATTCACAAGATCGTTTTGGAAGTGGAGTAGGGCCGCCAAGACACGGCGATGGCGGCCCGGAGGACCGGGCCGCCGAATCAGGGTGGGTCCCGTTTCGGAGTTCCCCTTCACGAATGGAGAGACGGACATGACCGGCAGCGGGGCCAAGCCCCCGCTGCCCTCAGTCCTCGGACTTCGATTCGTTCTCGCTCCGGGGTGCGACCACCTTCTGCGCGGGATTGCTTTCGAAGTGGGGGCTCATGATCTGCACTTCGGCGTCGTTGAAGGAATCCTGGATGTTCTCGAACAGCCGGGAGCGGACGATGCGCCTGCCCGTTGACCGCGGGATGTAGACGGTCAGCTCGTAGGTGACGTAGAAGTCGCCCAGTTCGACCTGGTGCACCACGGGAGGGGGCTCGGCGAGAACGTCCAGGGTGTCGCGGGCGGCGACGACGAGCAGGCGGTAGACCTGGCGCCAGGGCGTGTCGTACCCGATCGAGACGCGGGCCACCAGAGGAGCCGCGTCCGTGTCCGACGAGCGGGACAGGTTTCGGGCGGACTGACCCAGCAGGACCATGTTGGGGATGTAGACCTCTTCGCGAAAGGTCTGCATGCGCGTGGTGAGGTATCCGATTTCGAGCAGTTGTCCTTCCGTGCCGTCCGCCACGATGACCCAGTCGCCCTTCTTGAAGGCGCCGGAATACATCAGGACGAAGCCTGCGGATATCTGGCCGAAGAGCGTGGCGGAACCCAGCGACACGATCACGCCCGCGATGAGGCCGATCCCCTTGAAGGCTTCGCTCGACGTTCCCGGAAGAAAGGGATAGGCGGCCATCAGGGCGACCAGAACGACGATCACCCGCAGGAGGGTCGCCGTGGGCCTGGCGACATCCCTGTCGATTCGCGAGAACTTGATCTTTCCGAGGCGAATCGCCCGGAGAACGACGTCGATGCAGCGCATCGCCGACAGCGCGAGGGCGCCGATCAGGATCGCGATGAGGAGATTCGGCGCGGAACCGACGGCGCCGGAGAAGAGTCCGGAAAGCGCGCTGAGGAACGATTCGGCGAGATTCGATCCTGCGGTCTCCGTCTGGGGAAACGATTTCAGGACGAGTGTGAGCCATGCCAGCGCAAGAGCCACCGAAACGAGGGAGACCACGAGGCGTCTGCCGATGACGGACGCCTCCAGGAGCAGGAGTCTCGGGACCTCTCCGCGCGCCAGGCGTTCCCTGAGTTTCCCGTCGATGGAGCTGCTGGCCCAGACGAGTCCGAGCATGAGCCCCACATAGCAGAGGGTGAAGAGCAGCGCACGGACTGCCGCGCGCGCGATCACGGCGGGCTCCCGTCCCCTGTGGTGCCGGTCGAATGTCTCGCGCAGCGCCGATAAGGCCAGTTCGACCTTCTGCTCCATCGTCTCGCCGACGGGGACGTCGAGGTCCTCGTGCAGGATCGCGATCAGATGGTGCTGGCCGTAGTAGATGAGTGTTCCCTCGCTTTGGACCACGGTCGAAAAGTCCGAGACCCGCTTGTCGCGCATTGCTTCGCGAATGCGATCTTCCGCCATACGGGCCCGATCGGACGCCGTATGTCCGTAGACCGGAGCACGAAGTATGGTTACCATCTGCGGCCCGATCTGGACGATGGCCGGCTCGCCGGGCGAGTTCCCGGTCGGTTCTTCGTTCTGGGCGAAGAGTGGGGTGCCGATCGAAAGCAGTGAAACGAGCAAGAGCGAAGCGAGGGGGAAGAGCCCCCGGACGAGCACGTTCCTGTGCATCGAGATTCTCCTGAATCCCGGGGCGGTGGGCTCCGGGGTCCGTGACAGGTCACCGAAGCGGTCGATGCTCGTGCCGACAGGACGCCTTCAAGGCGGGCCCGGTCTGTCCGGGGGCAATGGGAACCGCGAAGGCGGGGTCTGTGCCCGTGTCGTATCTGCGGGCGCTTTCGGAGGGGCAGGCCCCGGTCCGGCTGGCCGCCTGAGGCGACTTGTGCTTCTCTTGGCGGGGTTTCGAACTGCGGGACCTGTGCCGGACGATTCGAACGACTGGCAAGACAGGACTTGTGTCTCTCCGATGCCATGTCGCGGGTGCGGTTTCGGGGTTTCCGCGAGTCGGCGGTCTGGAACTGGTTTCGTTCCTTGTTGACCCGGGTCCGGCGGGCGCCGTCGGATACTCTGCCCTGCATTGGAACCGGTCGTTCGCATGGACGGAGGATGGGATGGAACCGCATGGAAACCACTGGAATGCCGGGCTTTGCGGGCCCCGTTTGTGGTTGACCCGATACGGCGTGATTTCAACGGTCGGTCGGAATAGCGAGGAGATATTGGAGCAATTGCAGAAGACCGTCATGATCCCATACGGGTTTGGTTCCTCTGCGGAACGGGTTGCTCCCCCCGGTCGCGCCCCCGGTCGTCCGGTGGCGGTGCCGGGCATAAGCGAATCGGCCAATTCTGACTGGAAAGATATCCCGCTCAATGGCACCGCTTAAGAAGTGTCTCGGCGTGGACCTTGGCTCCAACACAGTCAAGGTCGTGGAGGTCGCCATCGACCGGAAGGGCGTTCGCGTCCTGGCGGTCGGCTCCGAGGAGACCGGCGTCGAGCCCTCGACGCCCGTCGAAGAGCGCAAGACGGCGATCGCGAAGGCGCTGAAGTCGGTTCTGCGCAAGAACAAGATGTCGGCGAAGCACGCGATCTTCGCGCTGCCGGGCCAGAAGGTCTTCATCCGCCGGTTCCGGCTTCCCGCGACCACGCCCGAGCGTCTGGAACGAATCATCGCGTTCGAGGCGCGACAGCAGATTCCCTTCCCCATCGAGAAGACCGACCTTCAGTGGCAGACGTTCCCCATCGCCGAGGAGGACGAGGTCGAGGTTCTGCTGGTGGCGGTGCGCCACGACGAGGTTCGCGACTACATGTCGATCGTGAACAAGTGCGGGCTGAAGCCGGTTGCGCTCTCGGTCAGTTCCTTCGCGCTGTTCAACTCGCAGACGTTCCTGAACCGCACGCCCGAGGAGATCGCGAAGTTCGTCGAGAAGGCGAAGAGCGCGGATGGCGGGAAGGGCGGTTCGCTGCTCGGCAAGCTGGGCAGGAAGAAGAAGGCCGAAGAGGCGGAGACGCAGGAAGAGGACATGGGGGAGGACTCCTTCGGGATGGAGGAGGTCCGCGGTTTCGTCAATCTCGGCGCCAGCGCCATGGACCTGATCATCGCGCCCCAGGGCAAACACCCCTCGCCGAAGTTCTCCCGCTCCGTTCCGGCCGCCGGAAACGATGTCACGCGGGCGATTCTGCAGGCGACCGAGGTCGGCAGCTTCGCCGATGCGGAGCGCATCAAGAAGCATCAGACGAAGCTGATGACGTTCGACTTCGAGTACGAGGAAGACCCGAATCTGAACACGACGGCGTGTTCCGCGGCGACCCAGGCGGTCGACCGGATCGTGTCGGAGCTTCGCCGGTCCCTGGATTTCTTCATCACCCAGCCCGATGGCATGGCGGTCGATTCCGTGGTGCTCTCCGGCGGGCAGTCGCTGATTCCCGGGCTTGCGGCGTACATCGAGGAGAAGCTGACCATTCCCGTCGTCCTGACGGAAGGGGTTCCGGACAACCATCCGATGGTCTGGCCGGGCGACTCCAATCTGTCGGAGTACGTGATCGCGCTTGGCCTGGGGCTGCAGGGCGTCGGGTTCGGCACGGTCGAGGTGGATTTCCTGCCGGACGACCGCAAGATCACCCGGGACTTCCCGTACAAGATCGTCGGCATTCTCGGGGTTCTGCTGGCGGGTTCGATCGTTCTCTCGTACAATTCCGGAGACCACTATGCTGCGGTCTACCGGGACGGTTCGGGGAGCCTGAGAAGCAAGGCGGGCGCGAACAAGCCGCGCCTGGACGCGCAGAAGAAGGTCGAGGACCGGCACGTTGAGGTGGCCGGGAACTTCGACGCGCTTCGGGAGGCGGTCGGGCAGCGGAACTACTGGCCGGACTTCCTGGCGCTGGTTTCCGAGGTGAAGCCGGCGGACGTTCTGGTCCTGAGCATTCTGGGCAATCACGACGGTTTCGTCCGCATCCGGGGCGCCTGCGAGTCGCAGCGGTCGGCGGCGGACTTCAACACCGCGCTGAAGGACTCCATCGAGGAGCTGGACAGCGCACCGCAACTCAAGGACATCCGCGAGGTCTCCGGGCAGACGGTGGGAATAGCGGACAAGCCGCGGGTCTTCACGTTCCTGATCGAGTTGAAGACCGGCGACAAGTACAACCGGCTGGAAGTGACTCCGACCCCAAGCCCCGAGCAGCTGCAGCGTTCGGGCGGCGACTCCCGCATGGGACGGTTCGGCAACAGACGCGGCAGATTCGACCCCTAGCGGAAGGCACCCAAAGGCGAACGGCAACGGCATGAAAGAAAAGCTGGAAATACTCGGACGGAAGCTTCTGAAGAACATCAGAATCGTGGCCGTCGTGTTCTTCGCCGTTCACCTGGTGGTCTCGTACCTGCTGTACAGCCAGGAGAACCGGTTCCGGGAGCTCGTCGCCGACCCGCCCCCGCAGAACCCCCTGGACCAGAAGTTTCCCAACGAGAACTACGACCTGCTGGTTTCGGAGTTCAAGGGCCAGAACAAGGATATCGCCGCGGATCCCGAGGTTTCCCGTCTGATCCGGGTCAACATCTTCGACGACAAGAGCGTGGCGTCGGAGGTGGAAATGGAGTCGGCGGTGCGGGAGGACTCCCAGAAGGCCCAGCAGGCCTATGCCGAGGGGAATCTGGACGAGGCGGAGCGTCTGGTGGACGCGATTCTTCTGAGAAATCCCAATCACCGGAGCTCGAAGGAACTCAAGCGCCGGATCGAGGCGGACCGGGCGGCCAGTGAGCCACCCGCCGAGGCAGTGCAGTAGGTGGCAGGAGAGCTACATTCTCAGGGTAAGAACAGGGGCTAAATCCAGTAGTGGCGGGAACCTGAATTTCGCGGGTCGGCAGGGACAGTCGTCTTGACACCTTTTCACGAAGGCGGCTTCAAATGCCCGGCAATCCCAGAAACAACCGCGTCACTGCTCTGATTCACTCAGGAGAGAGTACGGTCTTATGAGACGCAAATCAATCAGGCGATACCTGAAAACAGCCGGTTACGGTGCGGCAGCCGGCGTTTTGGCGATTACCCTCGCATGCGCTTCGGGCGACAGCCCGGGCGGGCGCGGGCGGGATGCCCGGGTGGCCGAGCAGGTGGAAGACCATCTCTCCCGGGCCAGGGCGGAGATGAAGGCCGGGAACTACGACCGCGCCATGTCCGCCGTGGACAAGGCGTACGAGCTGGACCGCGACAACCGCGAGGCGATCCGCCTGCGCCAGGAGATTCTGGCCCAGGGCGGAACGCAGGATACGGGCGGGTCGGCCACCGCGCTTGCCCAGGCCGACCGGCTGCTGAAGTCGGGCCGCTACGAGGAAGCCGCGAAGGGCTATCGCGAGATTCTCGCCGCCGACCCCCGCAACGCGGACGCGCAGGAGGGCCTCAAGCGCGCCCAGAAGCAGCTGTCCGAGTCGCGCGAGGACGAGATCAAGGATATTGCAAAGCAGGCCGACCGCGCCATCGACCGCGGCGAGCTGGAAGAGGCCGAGACGCTCCTCGCCCAGGCGAAGGAACTCGACGCGACCTCCAGCCGCGTTCGCGACCTCGAGCGCGATCTTCAGCGCGCCGCCGACGAGCGCGAGCGCGAGGCCGCCAAGGCCGCGGACGAAGCGCGCAAGCGCGCGGAGGAAGCCGCCGCCGCCGCCAGGATGGAAGAGCAGAAGCGCGTCGAGCGCGAAGCCGCCGATGCGAAGCGCGCCGCCGAGGAGAAGAAGGCTGCGGAAGCGAAGGCGGCGGAGCAGGAAGCCGCCCGTGCCGAGGCCGCCCGTGAGGCGGAAGTGGAAGCCCGCCGCGCCGAAGCCGCTGCGGCTGCCGAGAAGGCCGCCCAGGAAGCTGCGGCGAAGAAGGCCACCGAAGAGAAAATGGCTGCCGACGCGATGAAGGTCGCCGAGGCGAAGAAGGCTGCGGAAGCCGAGGCCGCCCGCAAGGCGGAGGCCGAAGCCCAGGCGAAGAAGGCCGAAGAGATGGCCGCGAAGGAAAAGGCGGAGGCGATGGCCGCCGCGAAGAAGGCTGAGGACGAAGCCGCCGCGAAGAAGGCCAGCGAGATGGCTGCCGCGAAGAAGGCCGAGTCGAAGCAGGCCACCGAGGTTCAGGAGAAGCCCGTCGAGAAAGAGGTCGTCGTGGCTCAGGCCACCGAGACCGCGAAGTCGACCGCCGACCGCGCCGACGAGGCGAAGATGGCGGAAGAGAAGAAGGCCGCGGACGCCAAGAAGGCCGCCGAGGAGATGAAGGCGGAGGAAAAGAAGCGGAACGAGGCCGCCGAAGAGCGCCGCGACCAGGCGGAGGAGGTCTTCAAGGCGGGACGCGACATCTACGAGGAGAAGCCTCTCACGCTCGAGAAGCTGGAAGCCGCCCGCGCGAAGTGGGAGCAGGCGGTGGAGCTGGACCCGAATTTCGATCAGGCGACGGTCTATCTTGCCGACACGCAGGCGGAGTACGACCGTCTGACGGCCAAGCGCGACGAGGCGGCCGGTTTCGAGGCCCGCGACCGCGCTGCCGAGCAGAAGCTCGACACGCTCATTCGCATCAACACCATTCAGCCGACGGCGCTGCCCGAGTTCCTTCGGACCATCAAGCTGCTTTCGGGAATCGACTTCGTGCTGACCGGCGGAGTGGAGACGCGCATCGAGGCGGACTTCACCGACAAGCCGCTGCGCGAGGTGCTGAATTCCATCCTGCTGCCCATCGGGCTGAAGTGGGAGCGCAAGCCGGGCGAGGACGTGGTGGTCATCACGCCGGACCTCAGAACGCAGGTCTTCCCCGTGACACCCGACCAGCTGAACACGGTCGAGTCGCTGATCGGGCGCGGTACGCTTCCCGAGCTGCT
This sequence comes from Candidatus Sumerlaeota bacterium, assembly GCA_021772755.1. Lineage (GTDB taxonomy): Bacteria > Sumerlaeota > Sumerlaeia > SLMS01 > JAHLLQ01 > JAJFLJ01. The sequence continues at coordinate 3,382 of JAJFLJ010000193.1, read as the reverse complement.
GTGGGGCCAGGCGGAACCGGCCATGCAGGGCCAGGAGATCTACACGGACTCGCGCCAGTCGGTGGTCGTGATGACCGATTCGGTCCGCAATCTGGAGAAGATGCGGAACCTCCTCGGCGAGCTCCGCAACCAGGACCCGGTGGGCCTCGTCTATCAGAGCTTCACCATCCAGGAAGACAAGGCGCAGCAGATCAAGGCGCTGATCGACGCGATGATCCGGGTCAACGACGACACGCCCTACAACCCGGAGCGCAAGCTCATCATCGAGGCCGGCGAGCTGATCATCAAGGACACGCCGGAGAACATCCGCCGCGTCGAGGAACTGCTCAAGGACCGCGACTTCCTGCAGAGAATCTATAGCGGGGAGCTGGCGATCGCGACGTTCAACCTGACGCCGATCCTGGAGATTCAGGACAATCCCGACCTTTCCCGCCAGTTCGGCGAGACGGTCCGCCAGCAGGTCGAGACGCTGCTGTACGCGCAGGAGGGCCGCGCGAAGGCCAACTCCGAGGGACGCCGCCTCTGGTACGACGAGGCGACGCTTCAGCTGACCATCACGGACTTCCCCGAGCGCATCACGGCGGTGCAGCAGTTCATCGAGAGCCTGCCCCAGATCGAGCGCAAGCGCCGCACGAAGATCGTCCCGATCTACTGGGCGACGGCGGCCGAGCTGGCGAGCCAGATCGACACGTTCCTTGGCGGCGGCTCCAGCGACGACGAAAGCGGCGCGGAAGGCGACGAAGTCGTCAAGACGATGCGCACCGAGGGCGAGTTCGAGTTCCGCGGCGCGTTCTTCCGCGTTACGGCGGTCAACGAGAACGACATCGACGACGAGAACGACGACGAAGTCGAGATCATCGCCCGTTCCGGCGACGAGAGCGACGAAATCACGATCGAGGAATTCCGCCTCGAGAACGTTCTGGGCGGCGAGTTCACCATCGTTGCCGAGGACATTCGCCCCGGCTCGACCGCCGGCGAGGGACGCGCGAAACTGCGCTTCATCTATCAGGGCGCCGATGGCGGCGGCGGAGGCGGTGGATTCGACGAAGGACAGGGCGGCGGTGGCGGTGGGAACCAGCAGGACGAGGACGAGGAGGATACGGTCGACGAGGAACCGCTTCTCGACATTCGGGTCGAGCCCATCGAGAATCTGAACTCCCTGTTCATCAGCTACACGAACGCGACGGACCTTCAGGAAGTCGAGTTCTGGATCGAGACGCTGGACGTTCCGACTCTCCAGGTTTCGATGGAGGTGAAGTTCGTCGAGGTCATCGAGAACAAGGCGCGGGAGCTGAAGTCGAGCCTCGCGACCGGCGATCTGACCCAGGGCCTCTCGCTTTCCGACAGCGTCGTCCGGTCGCGTTTCGCGCAGAACATCGACGAATTCCGCAATCCTTTCGAGCCGGGCGTCGAAGGGTTCTCCTCGGGCGCGAACCTGCTGAAGGGCACGACGGTCTTCGACTGGGTCATCAACAACGGCGAGACGCCGATCTCGCTCCAGATCCAGGCGCTCGAAGCGCAGGGCATCATCAACGTCGTGAACGCGCCCTCCGTGACGGTTCTCAACAACGAGACGGCCAACTTCACGATCACCCGCCAGTACTACACCACCTTCGTTTCCGGCGCGAGCAACAACACCGGCGGCGGTGGCAATACGGGCGGCAACACCGGCGGCACCACGGGTGGCGCCACGGGTGGGGCGACGACCGGCGGCGGTGGCACCGGCGGCGGCAGCGGTGGTGTCTTCAACCAGACGCTGCTCCAGACCGGCACCTCGATCGACCTGGTGGACAACCTCGAAGTCACGCCCACGGTGACGCAGGCCGGCAACATCACACTCAACCCCATCGACGTCGTCATCCGCGACTTCGACACGAACCTGGCCAGCCTGGATTTCCTCTTCGATCCCACGGCGGCTTCGGTCGGCGGAACGGTCGCCCCCTACTCGGTGGTGAACAACGCGGGCTACGGCGTACTGGAAAAGGACATCGAGACCTCTGCCCGCATCCGGGACGGTGGCACGGTGGTTCTCGGCGGCTGGAAGAACGAGCGCTCGCAGCTGCTAGACTCCGGCGTTCCGATCCTCCGCGACATTCCCTTCGTCGGCAAGTTCCTCTTCAACCGCATGACGCAGACGAACGACCGCGTGACGCTGCTGATCTTCATGACCGGTTCGGTCGTCCGCGACTGATCGGCGCGTTCGCTTTCCATTGATAACCGCACCCCGGCAGGCACACTCCCTGCCGGGGTGTTTTCACAGGTTCCCCCTCCTTCCATGCCGCAACCGACGCTCTATCTTCTCGACGGCCATTCCCTCGTCTATCGCGCCTACCACGCGATGGGGCCGCTTTCCAACGCATCGGGAGAGCCCACGGGGGCGATCTTCGGTTTCGTCCAGATACTCCAGCGGCTGCTGAAGGACCACGGTCCCTCGCGGATCGCGGTGGTGTTCGATCCGCCGGGGCCCACGTTCCGTTCGGAGATGATGGAGGAGTACAAGGCGAACCGCCCCGAGCAGCCCCCTGAACTTACGACGCAGATCGATCTTCTCAAGACGCTGCTGGGCGCCATGGGCGTGCCGATCGTCGAACTGCCCACGTTCGAGGCGGACGACGTTCTCGCCTCGCTGGCGGTCTGGGCGGTGGAGAACGGTGGCGGAGCGGTCATCGTATCGGTGGACAAGGACCTGCTGCAAATGGTCCGCCCGGGCATTCGGGTTCTGCGCGATCATCTCGGCAAGATCGAAGTGATGGACGAGGAGGGCGTCGTCGGCAAGCTCGGCGTCCGCCCCTGCCAGGTGGCGGAGTATCTCGGGCTCGTGGGCGACACGGCCGACAACATTCCGGGCGTGCCCGGCATCGGGGCGAAGACGGCGGCGAAACTGCTCGCCGAGTTCGGCGATCTGGAATCCATCATCGCCGCGGCTCCGGAGAAGATCGCCGAGAAGCCGAAGAAGCCTCCGAAGATATGGACCAGCATGCGGGACAGCGCGGACCTGGCGCGCAAGTCCGCGCTCCTCGCCACGATTCGCACCGACGCCCTCCCCGACAGCGTCTCCTGGGACGGCTTCGAGTGGGGCGGAATGAAGGCTTCGGCCGAACTGGTCGAACTGCTCCAGCGGCTGGAGTTTCGTTCGCTGCTGACCGAAATCGGCGGTGTGTCCGTCGCCGGGCGCGTGACCGACTACTCGACGGTACTGACGGAGGGAGCTCTTCGGGCCGCGTGCGATTCCATTCGCGCGGCGGGGCGCGCGGCCATCGACACCGAAACGACCGGCCTCGATCCGTACCGCGCCGATCTGGTGGGCATCTCGATTTCCTGGAAGTCGAACCAGGCCGTCTAGATCCCCGGTGTTCGCGGAGAGACGGGGGTTCCGCTCGGG
>JAJFLJ010000192.1 GCA_021772755.1 Candidatus Sumerlaeota bacterium | reverse complement strand
CGACCGGACCGTGTCAAGGGAGCGAGCACCCGAATCGCCCTGGAGGAGGGATGGGAGATTCCGGTGGACACTGGCTCGTTTTGACGCGTAAATGCTTGCGCCGAGAAGGCTGGGATTGCTCTCGTTAGAACACTGCGAGGGTGATTTCGAGGAGGAACGAGGAATGTTGAATTCGCCAACGGCTGAAGATCGACGACTGCCCATGCAGCGCGCCGATGATTCGGTCGGATTTTTTACGCCAACATCGGAGCAAACCATGCAGCCTGGACGCTGTGCCAAACCAAGGGCGACCTTCACGGGCCTCGTCGGTTCCATTCTGCTCGTGCCCGCCCTTTTGCTGACCGCCGGTACGGTCGTCGCCGAAAAGGAAACCATCGACGTCTTCGGCCCGTTCGCGATTCCCGAAACCTCCGGAGGGGGCGACCCCGCGACGATCGATATCCCGGTGGCGGACATCGCGGGCACCATCACGGGCGTCAGCGTTTCCATCGCGGGTTCGGGCAACTGCTCCGACGCCGGAGTGAACGCCGCCTTCGGCGTCACGCACGCGTGGGTAGGCGATCTCCGCTTCGTTCTCGAATCTCCCGCCGGAACGCAGGTCGTGCTCTTCGACCAGCCGAACAATGGCGGGTCCGGCGCGAACATCTGCCAGATCGTCCTGGACGATTCCGCGGTCATTCCCTTCGATCAGTCGTTGTCGGAGACCGCGCCCTTCAGCGGACAGTACAAGCCCGACCAGCCGCTCTCGGCACTGAACGGCCAGGCCCCGAACGGAACGTGGAAGCTGATCGTTTCCGACGTCACCACCGGCGACACCGGAACGCTGAACCAGTTCGCGCTTCACATCGACACGGATGCCGGCACTCCGGCGCCGCCACCTATCGTCGGCATCGACGTTCCCGCCGACGACACCGAGACGATCAACGCGTCGATTCCCTTCTCCGGATACGCCTCCAACGAGTTCGGCGACGTCGCGACCGTCCGCTACGCCGTCGTTCAGGCGCAGACGAAGGAAGACGCGCTTGCGGCCGCCAAGGGCGGATCCGGCACGACGGGCACGGCCACGGACCCGTCGGGCGACGGATCGTGGTCCACGTGGAGCTTTACCGCTCCCCTCGAGAACGGCGTGAATTTCGTCTTCACGACGGCCGAGTCCTCCTCCGGAGCAGCCAGCGCCAGCGCTGTCCGCGAGGTTCTCTCCAATGCCGGCCTCAATCTTCCCCCGACACTCAGCGTGACCTCCCCGGCCGACCCCGACGGCGACCGCATCATCGCGCGCTCTTCGGGCGTCACCAGCGTCCTCTTCACGGGACTGGCGAACGATCCCGACGGTTCCGTCGCCGCCGTTCAGTTCACGACGGGAACCGGCCCCAACCCCGTCTTCTCGCCGGTACAGAACCTCGAGGGCTCGGACTGGCAGCACACGTTCAACGTGGCTCCCGGCCAGAATCCGATCGCCTTCCGCTCCGTGGACAACGAGGGCCGCTCCTCCGCGGTCGCACAATGGAACGTCATCGTTTCCGATACGAACATCCCTCCGTTCATCACCGTGGACCCCATCCCCGCGCAGCCCTTCGGCACGCAGGTCGTCAGCGTCACCGGCAGTGCCGGCGATCCCGACGGCTTCATCTCGCTGGTCGAGTATCGCGTTCAGATGGAAACGGTCGTGGACCCGCCTGAAACCAAGTACAACGCCCCGCTGGGCGTGCCGAAGGGTCCAGTGGTCGACGACAACCCCTGGCTTCCGGCGAACGCGGTCACGCCGAATTTCGAACGCTGGCAGTTCCAGGCGACGGACCTCGAATCCGACCCCGCGAGTCCGACGACGAACTTCTACGAAGTGCGTTCCGTCGATAACGAAGGCGCGGTGAGCGGCATCGAAGGCGTGACCATCACGGTCCTTCAGCAGACGGTCGCTCCGCCGGTCGTCGCCATTCAGGACCCCGGCACGGACCTGGTCGTCGAATTCAACGTCGGCAGCATCGCGGTCCTGGGGATCGCGACACCCGGAGACAATGCCATCTCGGTCGTCCAGTGGCGGACCATCGGCGCGAACGGCACGTCCTCGTTCCAGAATGCGACGGACCTCTCCGGCAACGGCACCTTCTCCTCCTGGTCCTTCCAGGCCCCGCTGGCTTTCGGTCTCAACACGATCGAGGTCAGGGCGCTGGACACCGGCACGCCGGTCACCATCAGCGCATCGACGGACGACACGACGTTGCAGGTCACCCGCACGGTGCCGGACAATCTTCCGCCCGTGGTCACCATCGACTTCCCCGCCACGAGCCAGACCGTTCCCCAGTCCACCACGACGATGCCCTTCTCGGGCAGCTCCTCCGACCCCGACGACGGCCCCGGTGCACCCAGCACCGTCGCCGGCGTGACCTACAGGATCGGCGGGGACGTGTTCGATCTGGGTCCGCCGCAGTTCGCCAGCAACGACTCCGGCGACTGGAGCAGCTGGAGCTTCGACGCTCCCCTGCTGCCCTTCGAGAACTACATCGAGGTCAGCGCCTTCGACGAATTCGGCGCGTTTAGCCAGCCCGTCGTCCGGATCATCGAACGCGAGTCCGACAACGCGAACCTCGCCATCGTGAGTCCCAGGCAGGGCTTCGTCGCCCTCAACCGCGAGAACAGCGTGGATGTCCGCGGCCGCGCGACGATCGGGCCGGAGGGTCTCCTTCTCGTCCAGTACAGCGTGACGACCGAAACGGCCTTCGACCCATCCCGCAAGAACGAGTTCCTTCCCGCAACCATCGCGAAGGAGGAAACCACTCCTCCCCAGCTCGCCAACGACGATTCCGGCGACTTCACGCGGTGGAGCTTCACCGCTCCCCTCGGCGTCGGCATGAACACCATCATGATCGAGTCCCTGGACGCGCAGGGCCAGCGAATCGCGCTGATCGACCGCGATGTGGTGCGCCTCGGACCCGGTGTGCTTTCGGACCTGATGGTTCTGACGGACGATCCGACGGATGCCTTCGGCGGCGACGTCTGGGGCAGCGAAAACGTCGACGGGCTCTTCCAGACGCCCTTCCGTTTCGGCCCCACCGGTTTCCATCACGACCCCGACAGCGGGTGGCTGTCCGTCGGTGGCGATTTCAGCGGCGACGGCCTGATGGACTTCGGCGCCGTCACGCCCTTCGGCGTGTTCTTCACCGTTCGCAACAACGGAACCCGCACCGTCGGACCCTCGACGATGCGCGGCGCCGGATACACTTCCAATCCCGATCTGGGGCACACCGTGCTGGTCGGCGACTTCGACGGCGATGGATTCGACGATCTCGCGCAGATCAACCCGGCGGGCCAGATTCGCGTCGGCTGGAACGACGGAGCCGGCGGCATTCCCGCGCCGGTGCTGGCGGCCTCCCCCGCGCTGACCTTCGATCCCGACAACGGCTACTGGCTGCAGGTCGGCGACTTCAACGGCGACGGCTCCGACGACATCGCCCAGATCAGCCCATCGCCCAGCAACGCGGAAGTCGTGCTCTCCAACGGTTCACGCGGCTTCTTCGCGAAGGAGAACTGGGGATTCATTTCCTTCGTCTGGGACCCGAACAACCAGGCCGCCGTCCATGCCGGCGACTTCAACGGCGACGGCATCGACGATCTCGCGACGATCGACATCGCCACCCGAGCGGTCGTCGCCACCTCGACCGGTTCCTCCTTCGCTCCGCCCCAGGTTTGGGGAGGACTGCTCGGATACCACGACGACCAGAACCGCGGCCGGGGATGGTGGGTGTTCGGAATGGACGCCACCGGCGACGGCGTCGACGACCTGGTCCAGATCAACGAGTTCGGCGAGGCATGGGTGGGCGAGTCCACCGGACGCGGCTCGTTCGAGCAGCCGATCCTGAACGCCCCGCTCGGGTTCAACCACAAGCCAAACGGCCCCTGGCAGACGATCCCGGGACCGGCCGTTCCCTGATTGCGACCGCACCGGTCGTTCTCCGAGAATCCGAGGGAGAGGCGCCAGTTGCCTCTCCCTTTTTTTTGACTCCGGCGAGAGGATTCGCCGGTTCCCGCCGGGTGATTCGATGACCGCGATTCTGGGCATATCGGCATACTACCACGATTCGGCGGCCGCACTGGTCGTCGATGGCGAAATCGTGGCCGCCGCCCAGGAGGAGCGCTTCACGCGCAAGAAGCACGACCACGGGTTTCCGACGAACGCCATCGCGTACTGCCTGGGCGAGGCGGGACTCGATGCGGGAGGGATCGACTACGTCGGGTTCTACGACAAGCCGTTCCTGAAGTTCGAGCGCCTGCTGGAGACGTATCTGGCCTACGCGCCGGCGGGTTTCCGTTCGTATCTGATGGCGATGCCGCTTTGGCTGCGCCAGAAGCTGCATCTTCCCCGCGAGATGCGAAAGGCGCTCGGCGGCAGCTACCGCCACAAGTTCGTCTTTCCCGAGCATCACGAATCCCACGCCGCCAGCGCCTTCTTCCCCTCCCCGTTCGAGGAGGCCGCCATCGTCACGTTCGACGGAGTCGGCGAGTGGGCGACGACGAGCTACGGAACGGGGCGCGGGAACCGAATCGAGCTGACCCACGAGATCCACTTTCCGCATTCGCTCGGCCTGCTCTATTCCGCGTTCACGTATTTCTGCGGCTTCAAGGTCAATTCCGGCGAATACAAGCTGATGGGCCTGGCCCCCTATGGCGAACCCCGCTACGCCGGTCTGATTCTCGACAAGATCGTCGATCTGAAGGAAGACGGCTCCTTTCGCCTGGACATGCGGTACTTCAACTACTGCCAGGGGCTGACCATGACGAACGACCGCTTCGCGGAACTGTTCGGCGGCCCGGCGCGAAAGTCGGAATCGAAGCTTACGCAGCGCGAGATGGACCTGGCCGCTTCCGTCCAGGCCGTCACGGAGGAGGCGATGCTGCGAACGGCGCGGCACGTCCACCGCGAGACCGGCATGAAGAACCTCTGCCTTGCCGGCGGCGTGGCGCTGAACTGCGTCGGCAACGGGCGCATTCTGCGGGAGGGCCCCTTCGAGAACATCTGGATCCAGCCGGCCGCGGGAGACTCCGGCGGCGCGCTGGGCGTGGCGCTGCTGATCTGGCACCAGCTGCTCGGCAGGGAGCGGACGGTTTCCGCGTCGGACTCGCAGAAGGGGTCGCTGCTGGGGCCGGCGTTCTCCCCGCAGGAAGTGGCCGGGTTCCTCGACCGACAGGGCGCGAAGTACACGGCGTTCGGGAGCGACGGCGAACTTTGCGATGCGGTCGCGGAGCATATCGCGTCGGAGAAGATCGTCGGATGGTTTCAGGGTCGCATGGAATTCGGCCCCCGCGCGCTGGGCTCGCGCAGCATCCTGGGCGATCCCCGCAGCGAATCCATGCAGTCGGTCATGAACGTGAAGATCAAGTTTCGCGAGTCGTTTCGCCCCTTCGCGCCGGGCGTGCTGCGCGAACACGCCGCAGAATACTTCGACATGCGGAGTCATGAGGAAAGCCCCTACATGCTGCTGGTCGCGCCGGTCGCCGAATCGAAGCGCACCGCGACCGGGGAGGCGAAGGACCTGAAGGGGCTCGATCTGCTGAAGATGCGGCGATCGGTCGTTCCCGCCATCACCCATGTGGACTGTTCCGCCCGCGTTCAGACGATCGACCCGGAGCGCCACGGCAGATACCATTCCCTGGCGAAGGCGTTCCACGAGCGAACGGGCTGTCCGGTGCTGATCAACACGAGCTTCAACGTGCGCGGAGAACCGATCGTGTGCACGCCGGAGGACGCGTTCCGCTGCTTCATGGGCACCAACATGGACGTGCTGGTGCTGGAGAACTGCGTGCTGCTGAAGGCCGATCAGCCTGCGGCGGTCCGGCACGAAGTGGACGAATACCTCGCGAAATTCGAACTGGACTGAGGAAATGATCGAGATCGACCGCAACCTGCCGGAGAAGGAACTGCGCCTGTTCGCAGCGGTCTTCTTTCCCGCGTTCTGGCTCCTGATCGGATCGATGATCGGGCGGAAGTTCGGTTTCTGGCCCCCGGTCTGGGGACTCTGGGCCGTCGTCGCCGTGGTGGCCGCGATCGGGTTCATCCGCCCCCGCCTGATCCGGCCCGTCTACGTGGCCATGGTCATGGCGGTTTTTCCCATTGGCTGGGTGGTCTCCCATGTGATCCTGTTTTCGACGTGGTGGCTGGTCATCACGCCCATCGGCCTGCTCCTCCGGGTGGCGGGGCGCGATCCGATGGAACGAACGTTCGACGGGAAGACGGCGACCTACTGGAAGCCGCGGGGACCGGCCAGGGAAGCGAAGAGCTACTTCCGGCAATTCTAGGAGCGCGAGCGGATGAGCGACGATTCCTCGAACGATTTCGAGAAGGCGGCCGACTCCGGCACGCAGAACGTCTTCATGGAGTTCGTCGAGTTCCTCCTGACGAACAAGAAGTGGTGGCTCACCCCCATCGTGGTCGTCCTCGCGCTGGTGAGCGGGCTCGTCGTTCTCGGCGGCGGCGCCGTGGCGCCCTTTATCTACGCGCTGTTCTGAGTCCTACCGGGCGTCCCCGGCGATCTCCAGGACGAGGGCGACGATCTCCGGTTCGATCGCCCGCGCCGCGAGCGCGTGCCCGTCCTTCGACCAGTGGATGTCGCCGAGAGGCATGAACATGGGCCACGCGTCCGTTCCCAGCTCGCGAAACGCCGGCGTGTAGTCAAAGAACATCAGCCCGTTTTCCGCGCATCGATCCTCGACGAACCTGTTGGGGATGTCCATGTCGTAGAGCTCCTCGCGCAACGGACCGCTCCCGAACGTGGCCTCGTAGTCCTGGGGGACCACCTGATACCGCACGGGGATCGTCGCGACCATCAGCGGGATGCCGGTCTCCCGGTGCCACTCGCCGAACCCGTCGAACGCGATCTCCGCCACCTCGAAGGAAAGACTCGTCACCGGATGGCGGTGCTCCGGCTTGAGAAAGAGCTGCGTCTCCTCGAACGCGGACGTGATGATGCGGTCGCCCCGGTTCGGCGCCATATTCCATCCGCGATACTCGCCGCCTTCGGCGAACCCGTGAAGGGCGCGCTGGACCGCCTTGCCGAGCGCCCACGCGGAATCCGGCGCCCAATACGCGCGATCTCGGACTGTCGCGTCCGGCTCGAAAGCCGCCTCGGGATAGCGGTTGGCGTCGCTGGCGGCCCATTCCTCGCGCACCCGGCCCATCTCCTCCCAATCCTCCTCGGGAGCGAATTCCGGAACGCCGTCCGCACTCAGGACGAACGGCGCGCCGGGCGGAACCGGCGGCACTCCCATCTGGAAGACGGACTGGCTGAAATCGTTGGCCAGACAATTGTTCCAGACGACCAGGTCGGGATCGAGCCCCTGGGCATGGCGGGCCAGATAGTACCACGTCGCGGGAAAGTTCTCGGTGTTCGCCGAAAGCACCTCGATGCGCCGAACGCTTCCGGGGAATTCGCCGGCGGCGACACGTTCGTTCAGCGCCGCCTCCAGCAGGTTGCCGACCGTCCCCTCCGTATCCACGCGGTACCCCATTACGAACGAATCGCCGGGAAACAGGATGCGAAAGGTTCCTTCGGGCTTTTCGAGCGTCGTGTCCCCGGCGCGGCCGAAGCCCAGGTTGTTGGTCCGAAAGCGAATCGTCCGCCCCGCCTTCGGAGCCTTCATCTCCATATCGACGTTGGGGCGCGCATAGCCCCCGATGCCGGGAACCGTCAGCGGTTCGTCGTACGCCGCCGCATAGTCGGGAACCGTGTCGAGCCAGGTTCGGATCTTGGCCTCGCGAAGGGCAGCCGCCGCGTTCCCCAGCGCGAGCATCGCCGTCAAGACGGCGAACGTGAATTGCAGCCCCGCAAAGACGAACGCCGGCCGCTTTCCGCACCCGCGCAGACCCGCGACCGCGCCAACCGCCGCAAAGACCACGAACAGCAGACATCCCGCGACACCGAATGCATCCGGGCCCTGGCCATCGGGGCGGAGCGAGAAGACGAGAACGCCGGCTCCCAGGGCGAACCATGTCAGCCCCGCCGCCGCGGCCCATCGCTTCAGACTCGGTGTCTCGGCGGATTCGCCCATTCGCAACCCCCTCTGCGGCTCTTGGTATCCGGTCGCCCGCTGCGGACAGCAAGCGCGAAACGATGCCGTTGACCGTCCTCACGGCAGGGCAGAGTCTTTCCGCGCGATGGATTCGGACTTTTCCACTCGGATACTGGGCGCCGCCGACCGCGACGCCCTCCATGCGCTCTTCGAGGGCAGCGGGCGGCTTGTGCCGCAGCATCCCGATTATCCGACCGCATCCTCCGGCGACAGTGCGCGCTGGATCGGCGTCTTCAGGGGCGAAGACCTGAAGATGGCGGTTCCCCTGGCGGAGCGGCCCGGCCGGATCGGAATGAAGTCGCTGCAGTCGCCACTCTTCTCCTCCTTCGGGGGTCTCGTCCAGGCCCGCGCCGACTCAAGCGCGTCCGATCACAAGAAGGAGAGCCTCTGGCGGGGCTGCCTCGAAGCGTTTCATGCGGCGGTCGCGGGACAGGCCGACCGCATCGAAGTGGTCTTTCCCCCCGGAATCGCCGACTTGCGATGCCTGGCCTGGAACGGATGGACGATCCGCCCCCACTATAACTACGTGACGCGCTGGAAGACCGATGGCGAATGGCGCGACCGGTGCGAATCGACCGTCCGGCGACAGGCGAAGAAGGCGGAAGGAATCGGTCTCGGGTTCCGTGTCGCGAATGCGGGATCGACGGACGAACTGAAAGAGCTTTGGAAAGTCAACGCGGCGAAGCAGAAGCTGGACGCCGGACTCGCCGCGCGAATCGCGACGCTCGGACAGTGGCTTGAACAGCGCGGCACGGGTTTCGTCATCGCCGTCCATGACGAAGAGGGGAAGCCGCACGCCGCCGGCCTCTTCGGATTCGACGAGTCACGTGTCCACTATCTTGCCGGCGCGTCGAATCCCGAACGTCGCGGCAGCGGAGCGCCCACGCTGCTGCACTTCGCCCTGCTTGCCGAGATCGAACGGCGCGGCCTCTCGCGCTGCTACGACTGGGTCGGCGCCAACACGCCCCAGGTGGCGCGATTCAAGCGGGGGTTCAATCCGGAACTCGAAGTCCTCTTCGCAGCAACGCTGGAGAGCAAGCGCTGGAAGTCGCTGCAAACGGCGAAGAGTCTTCTCCGCTAGAATCCGCACGAACATCATTCCGGAGCCTTCCAACCGATGCCTGACATCAAGACATCCAACTACGACAAGTACCCGGTCGTCGAAGTCCCCGACTCCGCAGGCCGGTGCGCGGAGGGCTGGGATGCGGTCTGCACGCGCCTGGACGACGCGCTGGACCCGGCAGGGCGGAATCGCCTCGTCCTGACTGTCGATTGCTACACGGGCGTGTTCGAGAGCGTCGTGTGCGACCGGCTGGCCAAGGGGCTCTCTCCGGCGCTCGTCGTGGATGCGCGCGAGGCATTGCGGGAAGATTCGGAAATCGACCGCCTGGTGGAGCCTTTCCTCGGCGGCGACGACCCGATCTTCGGCTGGATATCGAACCTGCGCCTGCCGCAGTTCTTCGACGAGGGGAAGATAACGCGACTGCGCTCGCGAATCGACGCCGTCGAGGAGGGCGTCGTACTTGTCGTCGGCACCGGTGCGTCTCTGATTCACGAAGGAGACGTGCTGGTCTACGCCGATCTCGCCCGGTGGGAAGCGCAGATGCGAATGCGGCGCGACGAAATCGACAACCTGGGCGTTCGGAACAGGGAACTGAAGTGGTCGCTCCAGTACAAGCGCGCCTTCTTCGTCGACTGGCGCGTTTGCGACCGCTGGAAGAAGCCGCTGCTGCGACGGGCCGACTGGTTCCTCGACACGAACGACGCGGACAACCCCCGCATCGCGGACGGCGAAACGGTTCGGCGCGGCATCGAGTCCGCCACGCGACGCCCCTTTCGCGTCGTTCCCTTCTTCGATCCCGCGCCCTGGGGCGGACAGTGGATGAAGGAGATATGCGACCTTCCCCGCGACACGCCCAACTACGGGTGGTGTTTCGACTGCGTTCCCGAGGAGAACAGTCTCGTCCTCTCCATCGGCGGAGTTCGCTTCGAACTGCCCTCCATCGACCTGGTCTTCATGCACCCCGAAAGGCTGCTGGGAGATCCCGTCCACGCGCGCTTCGGCGACGAGTTTCCGATCCGCTTCGACTTTCTCGACACCATCGGCGGGGGGAATCTCTCGTTCCAGGTCCACCCCCTGACGGAGTTCATCCAGAGCAACTTCGGAATGAACTACACTCAGGACGAGTCCTACTACATTCTCGACGCCGACGAGAGCGCGCTCGTCTACCTTGGCACCAGGGAGGACACCGTTCCGGAGGAGATGATCGCCTCGCTCGAACGGGCCCACGACGGCGGAAAGCCGTTCGACGACGAGCGGTTCGCGAACCGGATTCCCGCGAAGAAGCACGATCACTTCCTGATTCCCGCCGGCACGGTGCACTGCTCCGGCAGCGGATGCATGGTGCTGGAGATCAGCGCGACGCCCTATATCTTCACGTTCAAGCTCTGGGACTGGGGCCGCCTCGGTCTCGACGGACTGCCGCGGCCCATCAATCTCGAGCGCGGCTGCGCGAACATCGACTGGTCGCGCACGACCAGGTGGGTCGAAGCGAACCTCGTCAACGCCGTCGCAGAGGTCGCGCGCGGCGACGGATGGGTCGAGGAGCGCACCGGGCTGCACGAGCGCGAGTTCATCGAAACCCGCCGCCATTG
>JAJFLJ010000191.1 GCA_021772755.1 Candidatus Sumerlaeota bacterium | reverse complement strand
GAGACCGGCGGCGGCGGCGAACGTCGAGAGCAGCGATACCGCCCTCCCCCACCCGGGGTGCAGACTGTCCGAAACCGCGTACCACGCGCCGAGAACCATGTGATACAGCGGCGCGTACATGTAGGGGACCCAGCCGCTTTCCGGCGGAGGGTAGAGGGGCTCGCCGCGCGCGAAGCGCAGCGCCTGCTCGGCGGTCTGGCCCTCGTTCCATTCGAGCTCGAAGGGAACGTGGAAACGCGCGAGGACGACGAGGAGAAAGAGAGGCAGGAACGGCGCGACGACGAGCGCAGGCACGAGGAGCGACGCTGGTCCCGTTCTCCGGGACCAACCAGCGGTTCGTCGCGGGTCACGGCAAGGCATCATACAGATCGTTTCTGTCCGGGCGCCTCGGAATCCGTGTGCGGGGTGTCACCCCAACACCTTCCTTCCAACCCCTCATCCTTCGGGGATTTCGTATCCCGTCATTTCGGTGAGTGAGACGTGGGAAAGGAATGTGTCGAAGAAGAGCACCGGGTGAGGCCAAATGGCCTTTCTGAGGGCTGCGGACCACTCTGCGAATCCTTCCGACTCCCCCGCCGATGCTTCGATGATGTAACCGGCCAACTCCTCATCGACGTATACCCCTCTCAAGAACACTTTCCGGAGTCCTTCGGCCTCTCTCATAACCAGGAATTCGAAGAGCACAAACTCCATCGATTCGCTGGAGATCAACAGCTTGTCGGCAGGTGTAACGTACCAAGTCTTCAGTCCAAGCGACACGTCGTATTCGATGCGCGACATCGGGAGGAACGGCCCCTCGACGAGGGCGACGTTCTCTTCCTGCCAGCCCAGCGCGCCGTAATGCTCCAGTATCATGTCCTTGATCAGCGGGATGTCTTCTTCCTGCGTGCCGCACAACCGGGAGAATTCGATGAGCCGATCTTCCATTCCGTCGCCAACACGGAACCCGTTCCACACGTTGCACTGCTCCGGAAACCATTGCGGTGCCGTTGTCTGCAACGCAGAGACTTCCTCTTCCGGCACGAGATCGGCGTAGTCGCCCTCAGCCCACTCCTCCATTTGCCTGTCGCGCTCGGCTTGTCCGGGCGGCCGGAGAAGATCGAGAACATCCGGGTCCGCGTTCGCATATCGCGCGATGTCAAAGGCTGTCATGTACGTATTGTCCATCATTTCAATGTCGGCGCCGCTCTCGAGGAGAATGCGTATGGTATCGCCATCACGCGCACCTTTGGCCGCAGCGTGCAACGCTGTGGCGCCGTATTCCATAGCGTGATTCGGATCGCATCCCAGCGACAACAGCAGGGCCACCACTTCCGAGTTTCCGCATTCCGCCGCGACGAACAGGGGCGTGTCGCCCCATGCCGACTCGGAACAAGGAGCAGCGCCGGCGGCGAGAAGCTCCCTGCACAGGTCCGTCCAACGGCACGCAGCGGATGACAGGGCCGTATACCCCACTTCGTCGGTCGCGTTTACGTCTGCGCCGAATTCGACAAGCATCCTGCATGTGTCCAGCAAGCCGTAACCACTGCACTTCATCAGCAGTGTCTCGCCATTGCGGATCACGGCATTGGGATCGCCGCCACCCTTCAGATACCTGGACACGGCGGCCTTCATCGTTTCGGCATCGGCAGTTCCGCTCAAAGCCTCGAATACTTCGGATTCCGACACTTCCCCGCCGAGGGAATCGCAACCCGTGCAAATACAGCCCGCGACGAGAAGAGCGAGCGCGAATCCGGAAAGCGTGCGGATCGAGTGCGTTGCCACGCCGCGCCCAGCCGGAACCGGCCTGGTTTCGATCCAGCGGAGTGACCATTCTCCGTGCATGAAGAACCAGTGCATCGATGTTCCGAGCCGCGCTAGTCGGGGATGTCGGCCTCGACGAGTTTCGCGAGAAGAACGAGCGATTCCTGCCAGCCAAGGTAGCAGGCTTCGGGCGGAATGACGTCGGGCACGCCTTCCTGGACGACGTTCAGTTCCGTCCCGACGGAGACCTTCTTCATGGTGACGGTCACCTGCATTTCGCCCGGCAGGTTCGGATCGTCGAACCTGTCGGTGTAGCGAATCCGTTCGTTGGGCACCAGTTCGACGTACTCGCCGCCGAAGGAGTGGCTGCTGCCCGTGCCAAGATTCGTGAACGACATCCGGTGGGTTCCGCCGACTCTGGCGTCGATGTGGTGGACCTTGCCGGTGAAGCCGTTGGGCGGAAGCCACTTGGCCATGGCGTCGGCATCCAGGAAGGCCCGGTAGATCCTGTCGGGCGTCGCCCGAAAAACGCGGTGAAGGCGGATGGTATTCGTCGGCATGGGTCGTCTCCCTTCGCGCGCGGAACCGCTACGCGAGCATTGTCTTCAGTGCGTCGGCGCCTTTGGCACGGGCCCAGTCGCCGAAGCTGGTGTCGGCGCCGGCGCGTTCGGCCTTCCAGGCCTTGAGAAGCGTGGAGAGCTTCGGCGCGACGTCTCCGACGGGGACGCTTTCGGCGACGAGTTCGTTCATGCGCGAGCCGATGCGGTCGGCGCCGGCATAGAGGTTGAACTTGTTGGGGCCGCGGCCGATGATGCCGATCTCGGCGGTTTCGGGACGGGCGCAGGAATTCGGGCAGCCGGTCATGCGGATCGTGACTTCGTCGTCGGCGTGGCCGAGTTCGAGAAGCGAGGCGATGATGTTGGGCAGCTCGCGTTCGGCTTCCGCCAGGGCCAGGCCGCAGAGGGGAAGCGCCGGGCAGGCCATCTCCATGCGGCGAAGCGGTTCGATGTCGGAGGTCGGAATGCCGTACTGCTTCAGGAGCGCCTCGACGCCCGCCTTGTCCGCGTCGGCGATGTTGGCGAGAATCACGCGGTGATGCGCGGTGAGTCGGACCGAGGGCTTGTACTTCTCGACGATGGCGCGCAGTCCCGTCTTGTACTTCCATTTCTCGAAGTCGCGGATACGGCCGTTTTCGACCCACACGCCGAGATAGTTCATGCCGGGCTGGTGCTGCGTGTGCCATCCGAGATAGTGGGGCTGGACGACGGGCTTCCTGCCGGAGGGGGCGGGAAGCTCCTTCATGCCGGCGTACTCGGCGACCTTCGCGCGGAAGGGCTCCAGGCCCATGCGGTCGATGGTGTACTTGAGGCGCGCCTTGTGGCGGTCGGTGCGGTCGCCGAAGTCGCGCTGGACCTCGATGACGGCCTGGACGATCTTCAGCAGTTCGTCCTCGGTGGCGACGAAGGCGATGTGGCTCGCCAGGCGGGGGTACGTGAATTCCTTGCTGTGGCTGTGGCCGAGGCCGCCGCCGGCGAGAATCTCCCAGCCGGAGAGCCTGCCGTCCTCGGTGACCGCGATCACGCCGACGTCGTTCGTGTAGATGTCGGCGGCGTTGTCGAGGTCGGCGGAGACGCCGATCTTGAATTTGCGGGGGAGGTACTGCTTCTTGTAGATCGGCTCCTCGTTCGCGTTCGCGAGTTCCTTGTCCTTGAAGTACGCCGCGCCGTCGCGAATCTCGACCTTCTCGTCGTTCAGCCAGAGGTCGAAGTAGGCGCTGGACTTCGGAAGGAAGCGGTCGCTGATCTTCCTGGCGAGGGCGAACAGATCGACGCCGAACCCGGCGAACTGGGGGTCGATGTCGGCGACGCTGCAGCCCGTGACGTTGCGGACGACGTCGCCGCAGGCGCCGAGGGTGGTGATCTGCTGGAAGCGGTTGAGGTCGTGAATGAGGGAGCGCAGGTTGCCCTTGAGCACGCCGTGGAACTGGAAGCCCTGGCGCGAGGTGATGCGCAGGTCGTCCTGGCCGTACTTCGTGGCGAGGTCGTCGCAGAGGATGTACTGCTCGGCGGTCATCAGGCCGCCGGGGGTCTTGGTGCGCAGCATCATGGACCAGGCCTTGTCGAGGCCGGCGCGGCGGCGCTCGGTGCGGAGGTCGCGGTTGTCCTGCTGGTAGGTGCCGTGGTGCTTGAGAAGCTGGAGGTTGGTATCGTTGAAGTGCGAGAGTTCCTTGTCGGTGAACTCTTCGGCGATGGTGCCGAAGAGACCGCGGGACTCGATCTTGACGTGTTCGACCTTGCTGAGCTTGTCCTGCGGGTCTGTCATGCGGGTGCGTCTCCGGGGGCTCTCGCCGTGCTGGCGGGATGCTGGGGAGCGGCGGGGGCGCGGTTCAAGGGGTATTCCCGCGCGGCTTCCCTAGCGGGGCGCGGTCACGATCGCTTCCATGATCCCGCCGCAGAGGGCCTTGGGTTCCTCGCCGTTGCGGTTGGCGAAGAAGACGACGGTGAGGCGCTCCGCCGGGAACCGGCGCACGCAGTGGTTGAATCCGGTGGTGCCGCCGGTGTGCCAGGCGACCTCTCCGTAGGGGTATTGCTCGATGCGCCAGCCGTAGCCGTATTCGATGGGGGTGCCGTCGGTCAGCGCGCCGTTGACGAACGCGTCGGCGAGATGGCCGGGCGGGAGGATCGGGTGGCCATAGAGCGCCTCGTCCCACTTCGCGTAGTCCGTCACGGAGGTGTAGATGCCGCCGTCGCCGAGGACGGAACTCGTCATGCTCTGGTCGGCGAAAACGAGGCCGCTCTCCTCCTGCCGATAGCCGTAGGCGCGGTTCGGCACGGTGGAGATGCCGTTCTCGAACGCGACAGTGCCGTCCATGCCGAGAGGCCGGAAGATCTCGTCGCGCAGGAACCCGGCGAAGGTGTTGCCGCTGGCGCGCTCGACGACGATCGAAAGGCACGCGTAGCCGCTGTTGCTGTAGCTGTATTGCGTGCCGGGATCGAAGACGAGGCCGGGGTTGACGGCGAGAACGCGCACGACGCCGGCGTCGAGCACGGGCGTTTCGAGATCGTCGGGGAGGTGGTTCTCGTAGGTCTTCAGGCCGGAGGTGTGCTGCAGCAGATTGCGAATCGTGGCGGCGTCCGCCCAGGGGGAGAGCTCGGGAAGCCACTTCGTGACGGGATCGTCGAGGGAAAGCGCGCCCCTGTCGGCCAGAATGAGAATCGACATGGCGGTGAACTGCTTGGTCACCGACGCGATGCGAAAGTTCGTCTCCGGGCCGATGGGCTCGGGGGCGTCGAGACTGGTGACGCCGCGCGAAACGGTGTGGACGATACGGCCGTCGCGGATGACGGCGACGCTGCAGCCGGGTTCGTCGTCGTTGGGATACGCTGCGGCGACCATCGAGTCGATGGATTCGCGCACTTCGGGGGAAAGGGTGGAACGGTGGGCGCAGGCGGAGATTGCCAACAGACATCCGATCATCGCGAGAAGATTCGCTACTCTGTTCAAAGGACGACCTTTCCAATCATCAGTACCCGCACCTCGCGCTCGGCATAATCGACGTACCAGTGTACCTCCCGGTCGTCGAGAAACACGACTTCCACATCCCGCCCCAGGGAGTCCCGCAGCGGAAACTCTCCCTTGCGAAACGGATTCCGTTCCAGATCGCGAAGCAGCCCGAGAATCTTCCTGCGCGACGGTGCCCGGAGCAAGTAGATATCCTCCGCCGCGTCGAGTGCGAGAACCGCGCGATACGGCTCCGTCACACGCCTTCCGCCCCAAGCCGCCCGCTCTCCTTTTCGACATCGTCAAGGCAGACCCATTCGCCCGCATCGCGTCGGCGGGCGAGTTCCGCCAGAAGCTCCGAATCGTCGCGGTGGCGGCGTTCGAGCAGCCAGGCGGCGAGCTCGGCCTGCTCGCCAGGCGCAAGCTGCGAAACGGCGCGTTTGACTTCCGACAAGGTCATGATCGTCGCTCCTGACTCTGCCTACCCGGCCGAACGTCAGCTGTCACGGGGAATCGCGGCGAAGTCCTCCAGCGCCCTGCCGAACAGTTCCAGCGCCTCGTCCACGTCCGCTTCCGTCACGATCAGCGGCGGCAGAAAGCGAATCACCTTCTCCGCCGTGCAGTTGAAGAGCAGCCCGTGCCGGCGGCCGATGCCGACGAGATCGGCGCCGGGAACCTTCAGCACGCAGCCGATCATCAGTCCGAGTCCGCGCACATGGTCGACGATCGCGGGGAAGCGGTCGCGCAGTTTCTCCAGCCCGCCCCAGAACCTGCAGCCGAGCTCCCCGACGCGCTTCTGGAACTGCGGGTCGAAGACGATGTCGCACACGGCCAGTCCGGCGGCGCAGGCGACGGGGTTGCCACCGAAGGTGGTGCCATGACTGCCGGCCTGGAGCACGTCGCAGCACGACTCCGCAGCGAGCAGACCGCCGAGCGGCAGACCGCCGCCGACGGCCTTGGCGAAGGGCACGAGGTCGGGCTCGACGCCGGAATGCTGGTAGGCGAAGGAGCGGCCCGTGCGCCCCATGCCGCACTGGATTTCGTCGGTGATCAGAAGCGCGCCGCGCTCGGTGCAGCGCTCGCGCAGACCGGCGAGGAACTCCGGCGTGGCGGCGTTCACGCCGCCCTCGCCCTGCACGGTCTCGACGAGGACCGCGCAAATGCCGTCGTCCCACACCTGGTCGACGTTCAGAAGATCGTTGAAACGCGCGAACCGGTAGCCGGGCACGAGGGGGCCGAAGCCCTCGCGGACCTTCTTCGACCAGGTGGCGCTCATGGCGCCCCAGGTGCGGCCGTGAAAGCTGCCCTCGAAGGTGAGAATCGTCGTCGCGCCCTCGCCGCGGTTCCCGATGCCCCACCGCCGCGAGAGCTTCATGGCGGCCTCGGTGGCCTCCGTCCCGCTGTTGCAGAAGAACGCCTTCGCGAGTCCGGACTCGGCGACGAGACGTTCCGCCAGGCGCACCTGCGGCTCGATCAGGAACACGTTGGAGCAGTGCAGCAGCTTGTCGGCCTGGGCCTTGATGGCCGCCACGACGGCGGGATGGCAGTGGCCGACGCTGTTGACCGCGATGCCGCCGAGAAAATCCAGGTACTCGCGTCCGTCGGTGTCGCGACAGCGGGCGCCTTCGCCGCTGGCCACGGCCAGGGTGCGGGGCCCGTAGTTGGGCATGAGCACCGCGGCGGCGGTCTTGGCGAGAGAATCGTCGGAAACGGTCGCGGACATCGGCGCACCTCGTCGGTCAGGTGCGCCCGTGTAGCGACCGCCCGGGGCCAGGCAAAGGGAAAAGGCCACCCGCGCTATCGGGTTCGGCGCTTTCCCCTGCCGCTGCGGAACCGTTGCGCGATTCCCGATGCGCCGAGGAAGAGGCCGACTCCTCCGGCGAGGAGCAGCGCGCCGCGGTGTCTGCGGGCCGTTCGGTGCAGGAAGGGTTCGCGCAATCCGTCGACGTTCGGTTCGGAGTACCCCGTCCAGAAGTCGTCGTGCGTGTCGGGATGAAGCCCGCGGGCGAGTTGCGCGCGAACGAAATCGCCGGTCCGTTCGCGATAGAGGGACGCCTGGTAGCGGAAGTCGTCGTATCTCCGGCGGAAGTTCCTGTCGACGTGCAGGCGCGAATCGCCCGCGATGCCGGTGATTCTCTTCAGCGCGTTTCCCTTCGGGGCTCCGGGAAAGAGGGAGCCGCGCCCCTCGTCGATCAGTTCGTCCATGCGAAGGCGCGCCATGATCGTTTCGCCGCGCTTGCCCTGGGCTTCGTAGACGCGGGCGAGCGCGTTCAGCACGTCGACGCTCTCCCATGCCGCACCGAGGGTCATCAGCCCGAGCAGGCCGTCCTCCGCCTTGTCGAGATCGCCTTCGAGGGCTGCCGTCTGGTCCGCGACGGGAACGCTGGGATCGCTCTTCAGATTCAGGAAGTCGGGCAGCGTTCGCATCTCGCCGTCGGTTCGCCTGGCGTCGCGCAGCCACACGAGCGCCCGCAGCTGGTAGCCCTCGCGACCGTAGTGCGCGCCGGGTTCGATGCGAATGGCGGTCTCGATGTGTTCGACGGCCCGGTGCAGGTCCGCGCGGTCGGTGTCGGAGGCGCCGCTCGCGATCCAGCGGTGGGCGTGGTGCGTGCCGAGGTTCGCATGGTAGCGGTATTCGTGAAGGCGCCGCGTGGCGGGATCGGGGCCGAGGCGGTCGATGGCGTCGCGTTTGCGCGTCATCCATTCGATGGCTTCGTCGAAGAGGTGCAGGCGGTCGGCGGCGACGGCGGCGGCGTCGTACTGTTCGAGAGCGAGCGTGCCTTCGGCAGCGAACCGCGCGCGGGCGAGGTCCAGGCGGCGACGCTCGAACTCCGGCGGCAGGTGCAGGAACCTGCCGGTCATGGCGCGAACGTCGTCCGCGTTCCACGACATTTCGATTCTCTTCGCTTCGCTGTACTGGAGACACGCGGGGGCGCGGGTTGCGGCGATGGCGATCGCCGCGGCCAAGAGGAAAGTACCGGGAACCGAAAGACGCATGATCGTTCCTCCACCGAGTCTGGCCTTCACTCCGAAAACGCCGGAGAAGGCCGGAGCGCCGAGGTGGGGCGGAGTGGGGGAATCATTTCGCTTGCCTGGCAAGCGGTTGCGCGACCCCATGCCTCTTCGCCACTATCATATTCGAGGAGTCGGCCAATGAGCTTTCGAGGACGAGGAACCCTTTTCGCCTGCGCGCTGGCGGGCATCGCCGGAACGGCGACCGCCCAGCCGAACGTTTTCGTGCCGGGCAACCCGTACGGCCCGCCCATCACGCCAACGAACCCGGGAACGCCCCCCGCTTACCTGGTCGGTGTCGTCAACACGGGGGACGCGGTGCTCACGTTCGATTCGATTACGCTGAGCGGCGCGGACGCCGGTGATTTCGCCGTGGGCACTCCCCTGCCGACGTCGCTGAACCCCTCCGCTTCGACGAACATCTACGTCCTCTTCGATCCCGATTCGGCCGGCGAAAAGACGGTGAGCCTCGACATCGCGACGAACGACCCGGACGAGCCCCTCAGGCAGGTGGCAATTTCCGGTGTGGCCGTCAACAATCTGACGGCATCACAGAGCGGAACCGCGTACTTCCAGCTGGTCGAGGACATGGGCACGCCCGTGCCATACATCCTGGAGATCGATCTCTCCACGGGGGACAGGACATTGCTCAGTTCCGATTCGGCTGGAAGCGGTCCCGCGTTTCGCGATTACGAGGCGGGAGGAGTGGTCGTCGAGGACGACGATTCGCTGCTGGCCCTCTTCGGAGACGTCTACCGGATCGACCGGACGACGGGCGACCGCACGGTGGTTTCGAGCGACAGCGTCGGCTCGGGCCCCACGCTTTCAAGCGTGAGAACCCGCGGCCTGGCCATCGAACCCGGCGGAGCGACGGCCATCGTCGCCGTGCCGGACTTCGCGACGTTCCTGCGCGTCGATCTCGCCACGGGAGACCGGACGGTCGTTTCGAGCGGCAGCGTGGGGACCGGACCGTCGCCCTCCGGGGGTTTCGAGAGCGTGGACATCGCGCCGGACGGAACGATCTACGCCTGCGATCTGACGAATTTCTTCGGTCCCCTCTTCCGGATCGATCCGCTGACGGGCGATCGCACCGCGAGTCTGCTTCCTGGTCCGCTCTATGTCTACGATCTGGAGGTGATGGACGATGGCCGGGTCGCTCTGGGCCTCTTCGAGAACCAGACGGGATTCTACAACCACGGAACGGGAATGCTGGAGGACGTCTCCGGACTCTTCGGCGAGTCGATGTTCGGCACCGGCGGGACGCTTCTTGGAGACGGGCCATACTTTGAATACAGTCGGAGCATCGGCATCGGACCGGAATCGGGGAGGCTCTTCATCGGCGACGGACTGATCGAAACGCTGTACCGGGTGGACATCGCCACCGGCGACCGAGCGGTGGTTTCCAGTACGGACCCGCTTCATCCTCGTGGGTCGGGCCCCGCGATTCTCGGCGCGTACAACGTCAGCCATCTGGCGATCGACGAACCGCCCTCCGCGTCGGTGGACGGCTGGGCGCGGTACTGACCGGTTCGTCCGGTCAGCGTACCGCCATCAAATCTCCGGGGAGTTCGTCGATCGTCTGCAACAGCGGATCGCTGACGGATTCGCCGTTGATGAAGTCGCCGGGATAGCGCGCGGTGATGGTGTGCCCGCCGACGGCGAGGTCGCCGGTGGCGAATTGCGCCGATCCGCTGTCGATCGTCGCGGTCCCAAGCAGGTCCAACCCGTCGTGGAACTCGACGTCGCCGGAGACGGGTCCACCGGTTCCCGCGACCATTGCGGTGAAGGTGACGACCGTCCCTGCGTAGGCGGGGTTGGCGTCGGAGGAGAGCGTGACGCCGGAACCGGCGGCTGCGGGTGCCTCGTAGGCTCCGATGTCGAAGCCGGAGACGAGCGGGCGGGCCGTGCCGCGAAAGTCCTGGGCGGTGGCGGGGGCCTCGGCGGTGAAGTCGATCGCCGCGTCGCGGGCGGCGGACCCGCTGCCCAGCTGGTAGTTCTTGAAGGCATAGGAGGCCGTCTCTCCGATCACGTCCTGGACCTCGGTGGCCGCGATGCAGGTGACCGAATCGGCGGTGTTGGCGACGAC
>JAJFLJ010000020.1 GCA_021772755.1 Candidatus Sumerlaeota bacterium | reverse complement strand
CGGTACATGCCGGGCATGCTGCCGTCGGCGTCGAAGACGCAGGCGGTATTGTGGTACACGCCGGCGGCGCGGCGCTCGAAGTGCGAGGACACGATGACGATGCCCTTCTCGCGGGCGAGAGCGGCAAGACGTTCCGTCGTCGGCCCTGGCAGCGGCTCGGCCTGGTCGAAGACGTCGTGGTCCTCCTCCTGGCAGGGATAGGGGCCGCGAAAGAGTTCTTGGGTGCAGACGATCTGCGCGCCCCGGTCCGCCGCCTCGCCGATGCGGGCGAGACACTTGTCGGTGTTTTCCTCCAGCGTGCCGGTGGCGGTCATCTGGACCAGGCCGATGGACACCTTTCTGGCGGACGGCGGCGAATCACCCTGCTTGACGGACATCGGCTCTTTTCCTTGTGTGGGCGGGGTTGGACCGCGACCCTTCTCCGGCGCGGTACGGGCGCGGATCAAAAACGCGGAGCGGGGCATGAAGCAACCACAACCAGACCTTGGATTCGTTCCGGCGCTCCAGGAGGCGCTGCGCACGGCCCAGAAGGGTTTCGACGCCTACAACCGCGCCGCCTTTCCCCGCCGTCCGCCGGAGTTCTTTGCCCTGGAGCTCGCCGGCGAGGCCGGCGAGGTGGCCAACAAGGAGAAGAAGGTCTGGAAGGGCCGCGACATCCCCCTCGACGAACTGGCCGACGAGGCCGCCGACGTCGTCATCGCGGCGGTGAACTATGCCAATGCCCGCGGGATCGACCTTGCAGCCGCCGTCGGGACCAAGCTCCATGAAAT
Organism: Candidatus Sumerlaeota bacterium; assembly: GCA_021772755.1. Lineage (GTDB taxonomy): Bacteria > Sumerlaeota > Sumerlaeia > SLMS01 > JAHLLQ01 > JAJFLJ01. Next base: position 4,514 of record JAJFLJ010000020.1, on the reverse strand, counting down.
CGAACGTCGGCGGCTCGCCGACCTGCAGGATGGGAAGGCGATCTGAATGCGATTCGAATACATCGTCGGACCGGCGCTCTTGTGCGCGACTCTCGCGGTCGGGCAGCCCGTTCTGCCACCGGTTCCGCTGCACGACGGCGTCACCATCGTTCCCGCGCATCCTCGGGAGGATGCCGAGGGCGCTGGGGTGGACGCGCTGCTTGGACTTGCGGCGGACGGAGGAACGCTGTCGTCGGGCGTTGCCGTCGTTCGCGCTTCGGAGCTGCCCGCGATCGCGAAGGAACGCGTGCTCCTGGCGCTGATTCTGTCGGCCGGCGAGTCCGGCGGCTCCGGCGATCTTCCCGCGCTTGAGGAGCTTTCCACCGAAACGCCCGAAGCCGTCTATATGGCTCCACTTTGCAAGCGCGACCACCCGCACATCTGGTTTCCGTACGCCGCCGAAGCGCCCCGGGCCGCCTTCGCGATCCGTGGCCGAATCGCAGCGGACGCGATCTCCGCCGCCGGGAGCGAAGAGGAGCGGCGGCGAATGCTGATCGACATGATCGGTTCGGATCGCGGTGAAGGCGAACTGTACGGCGCGGCGTTGCAGTGGTTTCGCGAAGGCGGCGCTTCGTTCTTCGACGGCGTCGATGGCCTGCGTCCCTACGACTACACCGAACTTCTGCTGGCGGCGAGGGACGCCGAATCGCCGGCCGCTCTGCGGGAGATCGGCGGCCTGCGGACCGCACCACAGGCGGTTCGCGTCGGCGCGCTGTCCATGTGGAACGGTCTCGAAACGGATTCCGCGCGACGGGCCGCCCACTTCGCGGCCTCGCTGGACGGCGATTCCGCTCGCGAGGACTGGGAAGTCTCCCTCGCCATTGGAATGCTGGGACCGCGCGACGCGGCACCGGACCTGTTGGCAAAGCTCGGCGCCATGCTTGGCGACCCCGCAACGGGAGCCGATGCGGCGGCGGCGCTCGTGCGTCTCGACCGCGAAGGCGCCGTTCTCGAAGCGTCGGCGATTCTCGATTCCCGGGACGCGGACCGCACGAAGGTCCGCCGGGCGGTTCTGATGCTCCTCGACGCGGACACGGCGGAGAGCCGCACCGCGCTCGAACGATGGCTGGCTCGCAAGGACGGCGACGCGTCGCTGGCATCCATGCGCGGGGAGGTGTCGCGATGGATCGCCGAATAGTCGCCACATCGTGCGCGGTCTCGTTCGCTGCGGTGCTGGGCGCCGGCGTGACGACGTATCCGCCGATGGTCGGCAGCCCGGCCTATCCCGTGCCGGAACCGGTCGCATCGACGCTGCCGCTGGAGGGCTTTCGCCTCCGCGCGTCGCTCGACACGCGCCTCTCCGATCTGGCGCTCGGGCACGACTTCATCTCCCGCAGCGTCATCGGATCGACGCTCTACGGCGAACCGATTCACGCCTTTCTTCTGACGGACGGCGACGACACCTCGCCGGACGGCACCCGGGAGGGCGGCGTCATGATCAACGGCACCATTCACGCCCGCGAGTGGGCGTCTCCGGAAATCGTCGTGCAATTGATCGAGCACTTCGCCGCCAACTACGGCACCGACCCGGTCGTGTCCTATCTCGTGGATACGCACCGTATCGTCCTGGTTCCGGTCCTGAACGTGGACGGCTTCGACCAGACGCAGATTCACTACAATCAGGACGATGGCGGTCGCGACGGACGCCTGCGCCGCAAGAACATGCGAAGCACCGGCAGCGATCTCGTCGATTTCGACCTGACGACCGCCGGCGACCGCCTTCACGGCGTGGACCTCAATCGCAACCTGACCGTTGGATTCATGGGTCCTGGTACCCTGACCAGCATTCTGAACGCGGGGCCGACTCCGTTCTCGGAACCCGAGACTCAGGCGCTGATGAGCGCACCGAATCTCTTCACCGGCGCGGCACAGCTCCGGTTCTATGCCGACGTGCACGGAGCCATACCCGCTCTCTACACCGTGTACCACGGAACACAGGCCGCAGACGATGCGACGGGCGTTCTCTCCGATCGCATGCAGGCCACGTACGCGGCGATCAACGGCGTTCCCGGCAGCTATGGCGAGATTCCCGTATTCCCCGGCGGCGAGATCGGCGCGACGGACGAGTATCACGGCCACACCTTCGACATTCCAAGCTTCACCATCGAATACCCCACGCCGAACTATCGCGATGGCGGAAGCGGCCCGACGTTCGTGCTTCCCAACGACGAGGTCTCGGGCGTCGTCGAGGAAAACCGGGAAGCCATCATGCTCGGGTTTCTCTTCGCGTCGGGCCCGCCGATTCTCGAACGCGTTCGCATTTGGCTGGACGGGAACGGCGATGACGACATCCAGCCCGGCGAGGTCGTCTACGATGCCTCGTGGCAGGGCGGCGGCGCCGGTTCCGACAGTCGAACGTTCGCGAATCCGACGGTCGTTTCGCTCCAAACGGACCGCTCGTACCGGGTGCTTCTGCAGTTCAACAAGCCCATGCGGCGGAACGTCGGCGGTGAACCGGGCAACTGGCCCGGCGTGCCCGTCGGGATTCAGCCGACCGTTCGGCTGCGCGAGGGGCAGAACGTCATCGCGACCGCAGCGGCCCTTGGCGACGGATGGCAGTCCTCGCCCGAAACGGGCGAAACTCCCGGCTATGCCCGCTATGGCTACGATTCGTGGCTCGGCACGCTCGACCTCTCCGCCGTGAACCCCGTCGGCGAAGCGGTCCTGGCGGTGTCCGTCGAAGACCTCTACGGGCACGCGCTCGACGAGAATCCCGCCACCGTCGCCGACTGGATCGACGGGTGGCAGGGCTTCGACGAGTCCTCCGCAGGCGACCGGAACCATTCCGTCGAGATTCTCCAGGCGTCCGGAACAGAAGAGTGGCGGGTGTACTGACGGGCGGGAGCCCGCCGTCCGGATCGGCCACTTCCTGCGAATTCGCTTTTCCCACTTGCCACACTCCGGGCGATTCGCCGTGATGCGAGGTTGATTCGTTCGGCGAAGATTCGGAGACCGGCTTGGAACGTATCCTACCCCTGTTTGGCATCCTCGCGATGGTCGGGCTTTGCCTGGCCTTCAGCAGGGACCGCAAGACCGCGCTTCGGCGCTGGCAGCTGCTTGCCTGGGGTTTCGGGCTTCAGTTCATCTTCGCCCTCCTTATCCTGAAGTTCCCCGGCGGGCAGATATTCTTCCAGTGGTTCAACGACGCGTTCGTCGCCGTCGCGGGCTGCACCGAAGCCGGCGCGGCATTCATCTTCGGAACGAAGCTCACCGATCCCACGACGGGTCTCGGGTACTTCGCGTTCTACGTTCTGCCCACGATCATCTTCTTCAGCGCGCTGGCCGGGATACTCTACCATCTCGGGGTGCTCCAGCTCATCGTCAGGGGTCTGGCGTGGATCATGTCCGTCACCATGAAGACGAGCGGCGCGGAAACGCTCAGCGCCTCCGGAAACATCTTCCTCGGCCAGACGGAAGCCCCCCTGATGATCCGGCCCTTCATCGGCAACATGACCCGCAGCGAGCTGATGACCGTCATGTCGGGAGGCTTCGCGACCGTCGCCGGCAGCGTCATGGCCGCGTACGTCGGATTCCTGAAGGACTTCGTGCCGAACGCGGCCGGCCACCTGCTGGCGGCCTCCGTCATGTCCGCGCCGGCCGCCCTGGTGTTCGGAAAGCTCCTCGTTCCCGAGACCGGCGATCCGGAGACCCTCGGCAAGGTGAACATCGATCTTCCCAAACGCAGCACGGGCGTGCTGGACGCCGCGACGGACGGCGCGTCGGACGGCGTCAAGCTGGCGCTCAACGTCGGCGGAATGCTCATCGCCTTTCTCGCGCTCGTGGCGCTGATCGACCTCGGGCTCGGACTCGGCCAGCGCGCGGTGGTCGAGATGGTCATGGGCCAGAACATCGGCGACTATCTCGCCACGCACCAGGAGCTCTCCCTGTCGGTCCTCGCGGGATACGTCTTCTATCCCTTCGCGCTGCTGATGGGAATTCCGCCCGGAGCGGAAGGCATGGGCGCGGCGGAGCTGCTCGGCATCAAGACGGCCACGAACGAATTCGTCGCGTTCATCCAGCTCAACGAACTGCTCGTGGCCGACCCGGGCGCGCTCTCCGAACGCACCCGCGTCATCCTGACCTACGCCCTCTGTGGGTTCGCCAACTTCGGCTCCATCGGCATCCAGATCGGCGCCCTCGCGGTCATGGCTCCGAACAAGCGGAGCGAACTGGCCCGGCTGGGTTTGCCCGCGATGATCGCAGGCACTTTCGCGTGCTATTCCACCGCTTGCGTCGCGGCGATCTTCTACGCCGGACCCTAAGCCGCCTTTCGTTGACACTTCGAGTCTCCTCGCGGTATCCCGTGCCGGTCAGTCCGGTTTCCGGGCGGGTGCGGCGCGTTCGCATGCGCCAGGCGAACCATCGAGATCGGAGGCAGCATGAAGTCCGAGCATGACACCGAACGCGGTGCGGGACGGGGAACGACCCGGCGCTCGTTTCTGAAGGGCATGGGTGTCGCCGCCGGCGCCGCCGCG
>JAJFLJ010000190.1 GCA_021772755.1 Candidatus Sumerlaeota bacterium | reverse complement strand
CGTCGTTCATCGCTTGGGTCAGACGGTGCTCGGCCTCGATGGTGGCGTAGTGCGTGTCGCGCACTTCGGCGTCGGAAACGAGCGATGCGTAGAGGCGCATGATTTCGAGCTTCGCGGAGGCGAGACTCGTTTCGGCGTTGGTAAGGACGTAGCGGAGGAAGGGATTGCGGGCGCCGCGTTCGCGAAGAACCCCGAAGGCCGCGGCGTCGTCGCGCTTCATGCTGGCGAGGGCGGTGCCGATGCCGTACCATCCCGGCAGGTAGTAGCGCGACTGGTTCCAGGAGAAGACCCAGGGAATCGCGCGAAGGTCCTCGATGCTGCGCTTGCCGGTGCGGCGGCTGGGACGGCTGCCGATCATGCTGTTTTCGAGGGCGTCGATGGGCGTGGCCTGGGCCCAGAACTCGATGAAGCGGTCGCTGGCGATGAGCGCGGCGTAGGCGTCGCGGCTGAGGCCGGAGAGGCGCTCGAGAATTCCCGAGAGTTCGGCGTCGGTTTCGGCGGGGCGCGAATGCTTGAGCGTCGTCGCCGCGCAACCCGCCATCAGAAGCTCGAGGTTGTAGGTGGCGGTGATCAGGTTGGCGTACTTCTGCGCGATGGTCTCGCCCTGTTCGGTGAGGCGGAAGCTGCCGGTGAGGGAGCCGTGGGGCAGTGCGTCGAGGAAGCGGTGGGTGGGGCCCGCGCCGCGGCTGGTGGTTCCGCCGCGGCCGTGGAAGAAGCGCAGGTTGACCCCGTGGCGTTCGGCGACCGCCGTCATGCGTTCCTGGGAGCGGTGCAGATGCCACTGGGCGGAGAGAATGCCGCCGTCCTTGTTGCTGTCGCTGTATCCGACCATGACCTGCATCGTCGGCCGTTCGCCCTCGCGGCGAAGAGCGGCGAGCGAATGGCGGGCGACGGGATGGCGCAGGAACGCGTCGATGACGTCGGGTGCGCGGTCGAGATCGCCGACGGTTTCGAAGAGCGGCACGACGGGAACGGGGCAGAGCAGCCCCCCGCCCTCGGCGCGGAGAAGACCGACTTCGCGCGCCAGCAGGAAGACGGCGAGCATGTCGGAGAGGCTGCGCGTCATGCTGATGATGAGGGAACCGACGCCTTCGCCGCCGGTCACGTCGATGCGGTCGAGAACGACGCGATAGCACTCGAGGACGGCCTTCGCTTCGGGGCCGAGACTGGCTCCCGGGGGGGCGAAGGGGCGGGGCGAGGCGAGTTCGCGGTCCAGCAGTTCGAGGCGCTTCTCCTCGGGCCATTCGAAAAAGTTCGTCTCCTCGAATCCGGCGACGCCGAGAAGCTGCTCGATGGCCTTGTCGTGGAAGTCGCTGTTCTGGCGGATGTCGAGAGCAGCGAGATGGAGACCGAACACGCGGACGATGCGCTCGACGGGAAACACGGCGTCGCGGGCGATGCGGTGCGCGCGAACGTCGGCAAGAGAGCGGCGGAGAACGGCGAGATCGGCGGCGAGTTCCTCGCCGTTGCGGTAGCCGGCGGGCTCGCCAAGCGGATCGAGGCGGAGCTTGGCAAGCACCAGGCCGACGTACTGGCGCCAGGGTTCGTCAATGTTCCTGTCGAGAGACTTGCGGGCTGCGGCGCCAAGCTGGTCGACGAGGCGAATCGTCGCGCCGCGCAGGTTCAGCGGCGGCTCCTGCAGCCTGCCGGAGAGACTCAGCGCGTCGCCCATTTCGCGAAGACGGGCGGCGAGGACCTCGACGCCGGCGGCGCGCATGCGGTCGAAGGAGTCGCGGGTGACCTCCGCCGTGACGAAGGGGTGGCCGTCGCGGTCGCCGCCGACCCAGCTGCCGAAGGTCAGGCGGGGATAGTCGCGGGGATCGCCGATGCGGGCGGGGTCGAGACCGCTCTGCTCCCAGGCGTGTTCGAAGCGCCGGTCGAGACGTTCGAGAACGGAGGGAAAGACGTTTTCGAGATAGTGGAAGAGGTTGTCGCGCTCGGCGGTGACTTCGGGTTTGCGGAGGAATATCTGCCCCGTCCGCCAAAGACGTTCGAGAATGGCGCGAATGCGACCGTGGATGTCGGCGCGTTCGATGGGCGTCCACATCTGGTTTTCCAGCTGGACGATGAGCAGATAGATCGCGCGGTGGATTCCGAGAACGGTGGGACGGTTGGATTCCGTGGGGTGGGCGGTCAGGACGGGCTCGACGCGAATGCGCGAAACGGCGGCGAGAATCTCCTCCTCGCCGAAACCGGCATCGCGGAGCTGGCGCAGGTTCTGTCCCCAGAGACCCGGCTCCTTGAGAAAGCCCTCGGCGGTTTCGCGCTGGCGGCGGGTCTGGGCGGCGGCGTTTTCCTCGACGAGATTGAGAAGCTGGAACACGACGGAGAGGACGTGCATTTCGCGCTGGGGATCGACGCCGGTTTCGCCGGGAACCCCGGATCCGTCGCGGGGGGAGACGCGGCGCACGACGGCGGCGGCCTCCGGCTCGCCCATTTCCTCCAGCACGTCGCACAGACAATCGAGGAGGAAGCAGTAGTCCTCGTCGATCTTGTCGAATATCCGGGGCAGGAGAATGTCCGGCCTCATGTCGGCGGCTGTTGGCATACGAGCGGGGCTCCCGTGGCGTTCCGGTTCCATTCAACGCGGTGGCGGCGACAAGGCAACGGCGATTCCGGCGGGGCTAACCAAGAAGAACGTCCAGAGTGCGCCGCGCGGCGGCGTCCCAGGTGAACCCGGCCGCCCGGGCGAGGCCCTTTTCGCGCATGGACGCGCGCAGTTCCGAACCGCTCCAGACGCAGGCGATGGCGTCGGCGATGGATGACGTGTCCTCCGGCTCGACGAGGAACGCGGCGTCGCCGGCGACCTCCGCCATCGCTCCCCTGCCGGTGGTGATGACGGGGGCGCCGGCGGCCATGGCTTCGACGATGGGAAGACCGAAGCCTTCGGTGAAGCTGGGGAGGATGTGCGCGCGGGCGTTTTCGTAGAGCGCCGGCAGCAGTTCGTCGGGCACGTAGCCGAGTTCGTGGACGAAGGGGCCCAGGCCGTTCCTTGCGATCGCGCCGGCGATTCGGTCGTAGCCGTCCCCGCGCTTGCCGGCGAGAACGAGGTGCAGGTCGCCGCAGCCGCTGGCGCGGGCGCGGGCGACGGCTTCGACGAGCCGGGGGACGTTCTTGTGAACGGTCAGCGTGCCGATGAAAGAGAGGTAGTTCGGCGGCAGGTCGGGAATCGACTCGCGCAGTTTCGCAAGCCGTGCGGCGCGCCCCGCTTCGTCGCGGGCAACGAAGTACTCGTCGGCGGCTCCGAGGGGAACGACGACGACGCGGTCGGGATCGGCGCGGCTGTGCCGAAGGATCGCGCGCTTCGAGGTTTCCGTGTCGGTGAGGATGCGGTCGGCGACGGCGACGGTGCGGTGCGTCCAGGCGTGCCAGTACCGGCGGCGAAGCGGGGAGAGGGCCTCGGGGTGCTCGAAGAAGGTCATGTCGTGAATGGTGGCGACGTAGCGGCAGACCTTGACGGGCGGGAGAAAGTTCGACGGCCCCCAGAAGACGTCGGGGCGCATGTCGCGAACAGCGTGGTGCAGCCAGGCCCATTCCTCCAGACGGCGGGCCATGACGGAGCGCCAGGGCCGCCCCCAGGTCACCCGGCGATAGTGCCCGGCGCCGGGGATCGCGAAGGCCTGGCGATTGAAGGGCGAGCAGATGCCGGTCACGCGCGGGGCGTCGGGAAGGCCGCCGAGGGCCTTGATCAGGTGGCGGGCGTAGTAGCCCGTGCCCGTCAGGGTGGCCTGGGCGTGGAGGAGATTGGCGAGGATGTGAGGGTGGCCGGGCATGGAGCGGGGGCGTTCGCCTGTTGACGTTTGGGGGATCGTTGGGGCGAAGTGCCCGCAACGCAACCGGGAGATCGGCCATGACGACGGACACGACGAGCGAACTGATTCCGAAGATCATCGACACCAACTCCTTTCCCGCCAAGCCGGTGGAGATGGAAGGGGTGAAGGGCGCCACGATCCGCGAGGTCATCACCGACCGCGACGGCGCGCCGAATTTCGCCATGCGGGTGTTCGAGGTGGAGGCGGGCGGACACACGCCGCTGCACACGCACAACTACGAGCACGAGGTGTATATCCTGGGGGGCAGCGGCGAGATCGAAACGGCGGAGGGCGCGAAGACGCTCAAGGAGGGCGATGCGATCTTCGTTCCGGCGAACGCGCTTCACCAATTCCGGAACACGGGCGGCGAAACGCTGAAGTTCATCTGCCTGATTCCGGCCATCCAGAACTGCGCGCGGTAGGAGCGGACCCGTGACTGGCGAAGAGCTCGTGTTCGAGGTCGAAGACGCGCCCGGAACATGAAAAGGCGAGAGCCCCCCGGGTTTCGAGCTCTTCACGGCGACATCGAATTCCGTGGTGTTCGCGCGGGAAGTTGCACTTGATTCCCGCGCGCGCCGGGCACGACCTCGTCGCCAGCCTCCCGAACCGACCAACCATGCCATTCATCGTCGATCTTCACTGTCACACGCAGGAACTCAGTTTCGACGGACGGGTCCCGGCGGCGGAGATCGTGCGCGGGCTGATGGCCGCGGGTTTCGCCGGCGTGGTGTTCACGGACCACAACCATGTCTGGCCGCAGGACGACCTGGACCGGTTGCGCGCGGAAACGGGTGTCGACAGCGACTTTCTGCTGGCGTCTGGCCAGGAGGTCCGGTCCGCCATCGACGGCATCACGGCGGGCGATCTGCTGGTGTACGGCCCGCAGACCGATCTGCCGGATGGCACGGAAGTGAAGCGCATCCTGGAACTGATCGAGGCGTGCGACGGTTTCTGCATCGCGGCGCACCCGGGCGTTCCCCGCATCGGGCTGGGGCGCCTCGCGGGGGACTTTCCGATTCACGCGGCGGAGCTCTGGAACGGACGCTATGGGCGAAACGCGGCGGACGCCGCGGAGGCGCTGCTCTGCGACATGGCGATCGCGTTCGTGGGCGGCTCCGACACCCATTCCACGCGCGACATCGCCGGCGGGGGCACGGAGTTCGAGGAGCTGCCGCGATCGCTGGCGGACGTGAAACGGCTGATCGCGGAGGAACGCTGCGTTCCGTGGAAGCCGCGCATCACCGAACGCGTCATGAAATGGATCGGGAAGGGAATGGGCGAGAGGGATTAGAGAGCAGAGATGGGAATGGCGCAGTCAGGAACCCCTTCCCTCCCCTCCGATCCCTCTCTCACAGATTCCCGAGATCCACCCTCACGCGTTCGATGCTTCTCGCGAGGCCGCTGATGGGATCGACTTCGAAGAAGACGCCGCAGAGGCGGACGTCTTCGGGCGGCGCGACGTCGAAGCGCGTGTGGCGAAGCGTGAGCATGGTGCTCATGACGGCGTCCTTGTCGGCTCCGATCACGGAGTGGTAGGGGCCGGTCATGCCGGTGTCGGTGATGTACGCGGCGCCTTTGGGAAGGACGCGCTCGTCGGCGGTCTGGATGTGGGTGTGGGTGCCCAGGACGGCGCTGACGCGTCCGTCGAGATACCAGCCCATGGCGACCTTCTCGCTCGTCGTTTCCGCGTGGAAATCGAGGATGACGATGGGCGTGACGGCGCGCGCCTGGTCGACGAGATCGTCGGCGCAGCGAAACGGGTCGTCGAAGTGCTGCATGAAGGCGCGGCCGCAGATGTTGAGGACGGCGACGGGAAAGCCGGCGTCGCTGTTCAGAACGGTCCATCCCCTGCCGGGGGTTCCCGGGGGGAAGTTGGCGGGGCGGATGAGGCGCTGCTCGGTTTCGTAGAGTTCGTCGCAGCCGCGCTGGTAGAGACTGTGGTTGCCGCCGGTCAGAACGTGAACGCCGCAGTCGAAGAGGTCGCCGGCGATGGACGCGTTGACGCCCTTGCCGCCGGCGGAGTTCTCGCAGTTCGCGATGATGACGTCGGGGGCATAGCGGTCGCGCAGTTTGGGGAGGGCGCGCGCGACGGCATCGCGTCCGGGGCTCCCGTAGATGTCACCGATGAAGAGGATGTTCATGGGGCGTGCGGTCTCGGGAAACGGAGAGCGCGGCGAGCCTTCCCAGGGCCATGCTTGGCCATCGAAGTGGTGCGGCCCAGCGGGGGGCGGGACGGAGCTTGGCGCAAGAGCTGATACAAGGCGGGGCGGGGGGCGCGAGAATTTGGGGCTTGCCAGGCCGGAGCGGGTCGCGCAACTAGTTTCCCAATCGGTCCAGTCGCCGAATCCCAAGTCCCCGGAGTATCCTCATGTATCCCAGAAACGCCACGGCCCGGGGGTTCACGCTGATCGAGTTGCTCATCGTGGTCGCCATTATCGCCATCCTCGCGGCGATCGCGGTGCCCAACTTCCTCGAAGCCCAGACGCGTTCGAAGGTCTCCCGCGTGAAGGCGGACATGCGCTCGATGACGACTGCGCTGGAATCCTATCGCGTGGACTACAACCGCTACATGCCGTCGCTGGACCCCGACACCGGTTTCAGCACCACCCATGTGCCCCGCATCAAGAGCTTCCGCTACATCACGACGCCGGTTTCCTACATCACGTCGGCGTTCCCGGACGTGTTCAACACGAACGAGCCGCCGCCGCCGGGCTTTTCCGACCGCGACCAGCATGTGCTGATCTACTGGGGTCCGGATTTCCTGATCGAACGGAACTACCCGGGTACCACCTATGCGAATTTCCGTCCCCGGACGGCGACCATGTTCCAGGAATTCAACGAGGTCGTGGACGCGGGAAACAACAGCACCAAGCAGGACGAGCTGTGGGCGCTTATCAGCTTCAGCCCGGACCAGGACTTCGACGTTCTGGACGGTCCGTTCCCCCAGACCATCCAGCAGTACGATCCGACGAACGGAACGGTTTCGGACGGGGACGTGGTTCGCTTTCGCCAGTAGCGGCTCCGACGGCGCCCCGGAAGCGACGCCCCGCCGAACGCGGGGCGTCTTCTATTTCAGGACGTCGTCGAGGAAGCCGGTGACGAGCGCGTCGCGGACGGCGGTGTCGAGCATGCACTCGATGGGGAAGGCGAAGTAGAGGACGTCGCGCTCGCCGGTGGAGGCGATGGCGGCGGAGGCGGGATGTTCGATTCCCCGCCACTGGAGCAGGGGTTCCGCTCCGGAAGCCGGCGCGAGAACGTCGGCTTCGCGAAGCTCGTAGGGCCCGTTGCCGGTTCCGGAGAGTTGGAACTCCCCGCCCATCCTGGTTCCTGGAAGGGCGATTTCCACCGTGCGCGTTCGGGAGTCCGGACGGACGAGCTCCGCGCCAAGCACGTCGCGAAGGAACGCCTGGCCCTCCGGCGTGCGGTCAAGGTCCGAGGCGATGTGCGCGCCGCTGACGACGAGCACTCCCCCGCCGCGAACGTAGTCGCCGACGAGGCGCTGTCCCTCGTCGTCAAAGGTGGATTCCTCGCGACCGAACATCCAAACGACGGCGTCGTATTCGGCGAGCGCGACGTCGCCGTCGAGAACGGCCTCGTCGCTGGTGGAATCGAAGACGTAGGCGCCGGAAGAGAGGGCGGCGGCGTGCTGGATGCAGTAGTCGCGGCTGTTCATGCGGGCGAGGATGCCGCGTTCCTCTCCGTCGGGCCCGATGAAGTTCAGCCCGCGATCGAGCCGGTCGAACCCGTTGACGATCAGAACGCGTTCCCCGCCGGTCTCGCCGGGAACGGAAACGCAGAGGGTTTCAGTCGGAAAGGATTCGCCGCCCTCGTTGACGGCGGTCACGCGAACGAAACGCGTTTCGCCCGGCGCCAGGTCCGCGATGACGAACTTCGTGCCACCGACCGGCGTACCGTCGTCGAATCCCTTGCCGTTGCGCGAGAAGTGGACGCGATAGCGGTCAGCCGCGTCGCCAAGAAGTCCGTCGCCGGTGTCGGAGGGCGGCGCCTGCCAGGAAACGGTCGCCCTGCCGTCGGGGTTCGCGCGAACACGCAGGTGCGTGGGGGGATCGGGCGCGATGACGGCCGAATCGAAGCCGGGCACTTCGGCGTGGTAGTAGCCGACGATGCCGCGATAGGCGGCGTGGGCGGCGAGGCGGCGGAACTCCGGTTCGAGGATGTAGGCCGCGTCGTGGGGGTTGTCGTGAAATCCGTTCTCGAGCAACATGGCCGGCATGGCGTTGTTGCTGGAGGGGTTGGTCTCGCCGAGCCACCGGCCGACGATCCCGACGTCGTCCCACGCGGAATCCCACCCGGCGCGCACGCCGTGGAGAACTTCGGAGTGGACGTGCTCCGCGAGTTCGCGACTGCCGGGGAATCCGTGGAAGGATTCCGGCGGCCCCCACGCCCAGACGCTGTAGATATAGGAGGAGATGCCGGAGATTTCGTGATCGTAGCTGCCATTGGTGTGCCACGAGAGGTAGATGGATCTGCCGGCCTCCCAGGTTTCCATCTCCCACTCGGCCCATCGCGGCATCGCGTGGACCTGGTTCCAGCGACGGTCCGCCCCGGTGACGGCCGGGTCGAAGCCGGCGAACCGGGTATAGTAGAGCCCCGACTCCTCCCAGCGCGGCTTGCCGCTGGTTTCGCCTTCGACGGCGAAGTCGCCCATGCCGCCGCCGAAGCGCACGCGAGAGACGGCGTCCGGCACGTCCACCGCGACGGAGCCCGTTGCGGGATTCTCGCCTTCGTCGAACCAATAGGTTCCGCCGTAGGTCCAGGTTCCGAAATCGTGGTCGAGACGCTGTCGCCAGGCGGTCGAGCCGCCGGTATGGCGGAGATCGACGATCGCCTCCGTTTCGGCGAAGTCGTACCAGAGATAGACGGCGTAGTACCCGGATTCCGGGATGTCTGGCAGGAAAAGGCCGGCAGCGTCGCTTTCGACGATGGCCATCTTGGTCTGCATGTCGCGCTCGCGGGCCATGTAGACGCGCGCGCCGGCGTTCTCGAGAAAGGGAACGAGGTACTGGATCACCGTTTCCGCGTTGCTGTGGTCCTCGATGACGCCGTGGGTCAGACCGCGCTGGGTCGTCCAGGCGGTGCCGTTGTGCCACCACCCGTGACCGGGGCTGAGAAAGATGGAGGCGCCGGTGAGCGAGCCGCTGGGTCGAATGTTATCGGCGAGGTCGCTGCCCTGGGGGAAAAGAAGGCCCGTCACTGCGACGATGGCGGATGCAATGTTCACGTTCGGAGTACCCGCTGTGGATTCGCAAAATGCAAAACGTCCAGTTTGGCGAACGCAAGCGGGTACTTTCAACCCCAACGTGCCAGAGGCCGACCTGGATAGGACTCGATTACTGATATCAGAGGATTTAGCCGGGCGCGGGACGGGTACGACGGGGACGTACGTTTCCCACGTTGACAGTTGACTTGCTGCCTCCGCGCGATACACTCTGTCCCAATCTTGGACACATCGTACCGTTCAAGCGAGCATAAGGCGCCACCCCACCATTTTCTTACACCGACCCGGGCATATTTTCCGGGCAAGAAGAGGATCAAACGATGTCGAGACGATACCACCAGTCATGGAGAACGTACGGATTCGCCGTTGCTGCGCTATTTGCAGCGGGGACCGCTTTGGCGGGGGGCCACCGGGCCGATGGGACGTTCGCGGGCAACCAGGTCTTCGAGCTTCTGGGAGAGGCGAGTCCGCTGACCTCCGGCGACTATGTCTCCAACAACAGCGGCCTCGACACCTTCCACCGGCTGTTCATCGAGGTCACCCCCGGCGCGACGCAACTCGCCACTCAGATATTCGATGCGGATATCCACGCCGGAGGCAACAGCAGCGAGAACAGCACCGGTCTGGACGCCAGTCCCGCCTTCGGCACGAACGGCACTGCAACCGCCACCTACTCCCTTCGCAACCCGTCCGGAACCCAGGTCTGGTCGACGACGATCACCGAGAATACCAACAGTGCGTACAACAACGCCTGGGTGAATCTCGCGCCGACGCAGATCAACCCCGCCGCCGGGCACTGGGAGTTCCGCGTCGATATGAACAGCAGCGGCGATACGAACGCCTTCGGGTTCCGGGCGTACGAGACCTCGCCGACGGGAACGGGAGACCGGGAGTTCAACGTCTACTACGAAATCGGCTCCTACGGCAAGACGTCCAACTCGACCACCACGCGAAGCTTCAGGGACTATCCGTACATCACCTCGGGCTGCGACTGTCGGCTGGCGTCCTTCGACTTCGACCTGAACTTCTCCACCAGCGTCACGAGCAGGTCCGGAAACTTCACGGACACCCAGACGTCCGGGACCGGAAACGGGAATTGGTACAACGATCTCATCACGGGCTGGAACGGCATCACGGAAGCCAGCGACTACGGCATCTGGCAGTGGGATCTGACGCTTGGGAACTCCGGTTCCACCGCCTTTCTCGAACCCAACTGGAGCAACTCCTACTTCGGAAACGCTTCGCTGGCGACGCCGCCCAGCGCGAATCCGCCGCCGAACGTGTTTCGCACGTACCTGCCGACGGACGGGGGCGTGGCCCCGGTGAAACCCTTCGTGCGGCAGGAGCTGACGATCGTGTCGGGTTCGAATCCGCCGACGGCGGGTCTGCTCTCGCGGGTGAGCCTGCACGTCGATGTCGTCAACCCGACCAACCGTCCGATCGTGTTCTCCAATGCCCAGGGGCGCACGGTGACGGCGTTCCTTCCGCCTGAACTCGTGGTCCCGGTCGTTGGGCCGCCGCGGAACTACCACGTCGGCAGTTCCGCCACCCAGGGGACGATCATCAGCCAGCCGGCGACGGGTGGCTTTTCCGGCGGCGGTGGAAGCGGAACGGTCGTCTGGGACCCGGGGACGGTGGCCGCTGGCGCTTCGGTGAGACTGTACGTGACGTTCGACACGCTGCCGTTCATCCCGGGCGAGACGGTACTCGGGAGCGGGACGGTTTCCTCGAACGGAACGCGGGCGATCTACCTGGACGAGACGGGCGTCGTCGGCGCCGACTCGCGAGGCGTCTATACCTTCGGGTCGCTCTGCCAGGTCCAGTACGTGGCGAACACGACGCCGCTGTTCGTCACGCTGGACTGGTTCCGCGCGGATGCGGCGGAGATCGGCAGCCCGGTCACGCTTCGCTGGAAGACGTCGCTGGAGGAATCCAACGCTGGCTTCCACATCTGGCGGTCGATCAACGGGGGTGCGGGAGAGCGCCTGACGCAGGCTCTGATCCCCGGGCTGGGCGATTCGCTCGAGGGGGCCGAGTACGTCTACGAGGACGGCGACCCGCTGGCCGGGGGCGAAGCGCGCACGTACTGGCTCGTCGATTACGACTTCGACGGGACGGAGACGTGGCACGGACCGGTGACGGTGGGCGGGAACAACTCGCTGGAAAGCCAGGTTCGGGACTGGACGAGCTACTGAGACGGGGCGAACGGGCGGGGGAACCGTAACGTATTCTCCGCGCGGTGCGCCTTTCTCAACCCTTTTTCGCCTGCCGAATAGCGGTGGACATCCCGACCGGCGGCCCCTTCTCTCGACGGGCCGCCGGTCTTCATTTTCAGGTCCACGCCCCGCCCCATGCCGCTCGCCCCCAACGACTTCGTCCATCTTCACGTCCATTCCGAGTACAGTCTGCTCGACGGGGCGAACCGCATCGGACCGATGCTGCAGCACATCAAGGCCATCGGCCAGGACACGGTGGCGCTGACCGACCACGGGGTGCTCTTCGGCGCGCTGGAGTTCCACGCGAAAGCGACGGAAGCCGGCGTGAAGCCCATCATCGGGTGCGAGGTGTACATCACGCCGAACGACCGGCGCGACCGCACCCCCGGCAGCCAGAAGAAGAACCACCACCTGCTGCTGCTGGCGGAGAACTATCGCGGCTACCTCAACCTCTGCAAGCTGTCGTCCATCGGGTTCACGGAGGGGTTCTACTACAAGCCGAGGATCGATTTCGAGACGCTCGTCCGGCACAAGGAGGGGCTGATCGCGACGTCGTCGTGTCTGGCCGGCCTGATCCCCCAGCGGCTGATGGACCGTGACGACCGGAAGGCGGCGGAGATCACGGGCCAGTTCATCGACATGTTCGGCAGGGACCGGTTCTTCATCGAGCTGATGGACCACGGCATGCGCGAGCAGAAGCTGGTGAACTCGGCGCTGATCGGAATCGCGAAGAAGCAGAACCTGAAGCTGATCGCGACGAACGACGCGCACTACATGACGCGCAACGACGCGGAGCTGCACGACTGCCTGCTGTGCGTGCAGACGCAGGCGCGCCTGGCGGACAAGGAGCGGTTCCGCTTCGACGCGCAGGAGTTCTATCTGAAGTCGGCGGACGAGATGGCGCGCCTGTTCGGTGACCTGCCGGACTCGCTGACGAACACGCGGCTGGTGGCGGAGATGTGCAACGTCGAGATGCCCGAGCGCCAGTACCGCATTCCGAAGTTCCCCTGTCCGGACGGGATGACGGAGGACGACTATCTGCGCAAGACGGTGTGGGAGGGGGCGGAGATGCGCTACGGACGGCGCGCCGCCGAGGACAGGGACCTGCGCGACCGCATCGAGTTCGAGATCGACACGATCGTGGGAATGGGGTTTCCGGGATACTTCCTGATCGTGGCGGACTTCATCGCGTACGCCCGCAGCGCCGGGATTCCGGTGGGGCCGGGGCGCGGATCGGCGGCGGGGTCGGTCGTGGCGTACTGTCTGCAGATCACGCAGCTGTGCCCGCTGGAGCACGGCCTGCTGTTCGAGAGGTTCCTCAACCCGGACCGAATCTCGATGCCGGACATCGACATCGACTTCTGCTACGAGGGCCGCGGCGCGGTGATCGACTACGTGCGGAAGAAGTACGGCGAGAACTGCGTCTCGCAGATCATCACGTTCGGAACGATGAAGGCGAAGGCGGCGGTGCGGGACATGGGACGGGTGCTGGACCTGCCGCTGAACACGGTGGACCGGGTGGCGAAGGCCATTCCCAACGATCTGAAGATGACGATCCCGCGGGCGAAGACGGAGTCGCGGGAACTGCGGGAGATGCTGGAAACGGACCCGCAGATCGCGCGGCTGATCGAGCTGGCGGAGAAGGCGGAGGGGATGGTCCGCCACGCGAGCACCCACGCGGCCGGCATCATCATCGCCGACCAGGACATCACGAACTACTGCCCGCTCTACAAGCCGCCCAACGAAGACCGCCCCGCGACGCAGTTCACGATGACGGAGTGCGAGGAGTCCCTGGGACTTCTCAAGATGGACTTCCTGGGAATCAAGAACCTGACGATCATCGACCGCGTCGTGAAGTGGCTGCGCGAGCGGGAGAACGTCGCGATCGACTGGGCGACGATCCCGATGGACGACCCGAAGACGTACGAGGTTCTGCAGGCGGGGCAGACGCTGGGAGTGTTCCAGCTGGAATCGGACGGCATGACGAACCTGGTGAAGCGGCTGAAGCCGACGGAGTTCGCGGACCTGACGGCGTTGCTGGCGCTGTACCGGCCGGGGCCGCTCGGCGCGGGGATGCACGACATGTACGTGCGCCGCAAGCACGGGCTGGAGAAGGTCGTCTACGACCACCCGGTGCTGGAGCCGATCCTGAAGGAGACGTACGGCGTTATCCTGTACCAGGAACAGGTGATGCGCATCTCGATGACGATGTCGGGCTTCACGCGCGGCGAGGCGGACCTTCTGCGCAAGGCGATGGGCAAGAAGAAGGCCGACGTGATGGAGAAGATGAAGGCGAAGTGGATCGGAAACGCGCCGGCCCACAGCGGGGTGCCGAGAGAGCTGGCGGAGAAGAACTGGAACGACGTCATCAGTTTCGCGGCGTACGGATTCAACAAGTCGCACTCGGCGGCGTACGCGGTGATCACGTTCCAGACGGCGTACCTGCGGGCGCACTATCCGACGTATTTCCTGGCGGCGCTGCTGACGAACGAGATCAACGGATCGACGGACGCGCTGGCGAAGTACGTGACGAACTGCCGCGAGAACCACATCGAGGTCCTGCCGGCGCACATCAACCGCTCGCGCGAGTACTTCAACCGCGACGGCGACCGCATCTGGTACGCGCTGAACGGGGTGAAGGGCGTGGGGACCGGGTTCGCGAACGCCGTGGTGCGCGTGCGCGAGGAGGGCGGGGAGTTCGCGGGCCTTCAGGACTTCTGCGTGCGAATGCCGCGCGAGGAGATCAACTCGCGCATGGTGGAGGCGCTGATCAAGGTGGGGGCGTTCGACTCGTTCGAGCCAAACCGGGCGGCGCTGCTGGGGGCTCTGCCGGAGATCATGCAGCTCGCCGCGGACGTGCAGCGCCAGAAGGAGAGCGGACAGGACGACATGTTCGACCTGGGGGGCGAGGAGTCGGCGCCGCTGGTGCAGGACGTCCGCCTGCCATCGGTTCCGCCGTGGGACGAGAAGGAACGCGCCGCATTCGAGAAGGAGTTCCTCGGCTTCTATCTGAGCGACCACCCGTTGAAACGCTTCGAGACCGAGATGCTCTCGTTCGCGACGACGCGCAGCAGCGAGCTGGAGGCGATCGCCGCGGAGCTCGACGAAAAGGCGCGCCGGCCCTTCCGCATGATGGGCTACGTCACCGACATCATGGTGCGCACGACGAAGAACGGCGATCCGTGGGGCATCGTGTCGCTGGACGATCTGTCGGGGCACTACGAGGTGAAATTCTGGCCGAAGGAGTTCGAGACGTACCGCGAGGAGCTGCAACTCGACAACGTGGTGCAGATCGAGGGGGACGTGGGCGTCTGGAACGAGCGGCCTTCGCTGACGGGGCGCGTGGTCCGGCCGGCGGCGGTTCTGCGCAACGCGGCGCGCGGCGTGGATGT
Source organism: Candidatus Sumerlaeota bacterium (assembly GCA_021772755.1). Lineage (GTDB taxonomy): Bacteria > Sumerlaeota > Sumerlaeia > SLMS01 > JAHLLQ01 > JAJFLJ01. Next base: position 11,866 of record JAJFLJ010000190.1, on the reverse strand, counting down.
GGAGTGGGTGGCGTCCAAGCTGACCAGGCAGGCGCTGTTCGAGCTTCAGGAAATCTGCCGCAAGTTCCCAGGTCCCCAGGTCGTGCGAATCACGGTGCGCCAGAATCCCGGCGCGGCTGCGGAGTACTATCCGACGAAGATGCGCGTGGGCCTGATGGAGGGTGCGCTGGAGGAATTGCGCAAGCTGCCGGGCCAGCCGATCATCCGGTTCCTGGCGGGATCGGGCGGCGCGCGCGACACCGGCCAGCGCAAACGCGCATGATGTCCTTCTCCGACAAGCGTCTCGGCCTTCTCGCGGGGTTCCTCTGCGGCGACGCCCTGGGGCGGCCCTTCAACGGGCTAAAGGGCGGCCACATCCAGCAGCTTGCCGGCGGCGATGTGGAGGACTTTCCGGCGGACCCTGTGCTGTTTCCGAAGGAACCGGAGCGCAACTGCCTGGCGGGCGTACATTCGGTGCTTGGGCAGGAGTTTCTCGCGATGGTGGCGTCGATCCACCCCGACGAGACGGGCCGCGACGCGATGGCGATGTGGGCGACGTTCGTCAAGGACCTGCACGGTGCGGACGATCCTTCGGGTACGGTGGCGTCGTCGCTGCGCAGACCGGGCCATCCGTTGAGCCGTGCGCTGGAGCGATGGGCGCGGGACTATCCGTGGGAGGCGAAGGATCACTTCGCGCTGGAGGAGGCTTCGGAAGGCGCGTCGTGCTGCGCGCGCGCTATCGCTGCGGCGCTGGCGGACGATCCCGGCGGATACGAAGCCGCACGGCTGACGCACCTGAAAGAGGCGCCGCTTGCGGGGGCTTTCGTCGTGTGGCGTACGGCACGGTCGCTTCTGGAAACGGAGGACGCGAAGAAGATCGACGTCCGCTCGTTCGTTGGCGAATTGCAGCAGGAGACGCGCACGTTCGAGGACTCGCTGCGCACGAGGGAAACGGCGGACCTCTGGACGACGATCGGATTCGGGCGCCCCGTTGCCAGGCTGAGCGATGCGCTCCCGGTTCTGCCGAGCCTGATCGAGTCGGGCGACGATGTGCTCGCGGAGCGGACGCTCCTCAACCAGGCGCGCGAGTTCGGCCCGGATCGCGCGGTGACCCACGCCCAACACGGGTTCGCGGCCGCGATGGTTCCGTGGACGCTGTATCGCGCGCTGGGCCCGGCCAGCACGCCGATCGCCATGATGGACGCGGTGAATCGCGGCGGGCGAACGAGTCTGGCGGCGGCGCTGATCGGCGGTCTGGCGGGTGCGCGCCACGGCATCGACAGCGTTCCGCCGGAGTGGCTGGAAGGTCTGCGCATCTGGCCGCGGGCGAAGGCATTGCTGGAGAATCCGTCGGAACCGACGGTGGAAGCATGGCTCGCTGCGGAGCGCGCGCTGGGTGCGGATGAGGAGAAGTTTCGCGCGCCGCTGCGGGAGAAGGCGCGCAAGGCGCGACTCGAAGCCGGTCCCGAAAGGAAGAAGCCGAAGAAGCCCGCGCCGGAAACGGCCGAGGATCGCGGCGAGCTTCCGTTCGCGCCCTCGCCACAGGCATGGCTGGAAGAGAAGGGGAACGAGCTGGCGCCGTGGGAGAAGCAGCGGCTGAAGGCTGAACGCGGACGAAAGCGGATCGAGTGGAAGGAAGACCGCCGCAAGGGGCGGCGCGAGGGCGGCGACGTCCAGGAGTAGTGGGGGAAACGGTTGCGACGGGGCGCCGGCGTGCGCTATGCGTACCGCATACGGAGGAGCCGGCGTTGGAACCGATCTTCAAGGACCCCGAAGCCGTTCGCGCGCAGCTCGACCTGCCGACGGTCGTCAAGTACAGCTTCGTGGGGGTTTCGTCGCCGGAATACCACGCGAAACTCGAGGAGATCGTCCTGCGCATCGCCGGAGAGCCGAACATCCGGAAACGGTCGTTCAAGGAGAGCCGCGAGGGGCGCTATACGGCGTACCGGTTCGACGTCTATCACGACGCGTTCGGGGATATCGAGGCGATCTACCGGGCCGTGCGGGACCTGGCCGGTACGAAGTTCGTGATCTGAGCGCCTCCGGGGTTCACGGGGCCGGGAGTTTCCGATACCGGAGCGTGCGCCCGCCGGAAGGGTTGCGTGCTGCGGCTTGCGATTGACCACCGGCGGGGGACGCGGGTTGCATCCGGGCGCCTGGCGGGAGGCGATCCCGCAGGCAGCCCCCCGATTTTCGCGATCCAACCAAGGAGCAGGCTGATGCCTCGTCGTTTCAAGATTACAGTGATTGGCGCCGGAAATGTCGGCGCGACCGCCGCGCACTGGGCCGCCGCGCGCGAGTTGGGCGATGTCGTCCTTCTCGACATCGCCGAGGGCATTCCCCAGGGGAAGGGTCTGGACCTCTACGAGGCGAGCCCGGTGTACGGGTTCGACTCGCGGATCACCGGCACGAACGACTACGCGGATTCGGCGGACAGCGACGTCGTGATCATCACGGCGGGCCTCGCCCGCAAGCCGGGCATGAGCCGCGACGATCTGCTGGCGAAGAACGCGGGCATCGTGGGCGGCTGCGCGAAGAGCGCGGCGGAGAAGTCGCCGAACGCGGTGATCGTGGTGGTGTCGAACCCGCTGGACGCGATGTGCCACGTCGCGCTGAAGGCGAGCGGGTTCCCGAAGAACCGCGTCGTCGGCATGGCGGGGATTCTGGACACGGCGCGCTATCGCGCGTTCCTGGCGGAGGCGGCGAACGTCTCGGTCAAGGACATCCAGGCGATGGTGCTGGGCGGACACGGCGACACGATGGTACCGATCGTCAGCACGACCAACGTGAGCGGCGTTCCGATCACGACGCTGATTCCGCAGGACAAGCTGGACGCGATCGTGGAGCGCACCCGCAAGGGCGGCATCGAGATCGTCAACCACCTGAAGACGGGCAGCGCGTACTATGCGCCGTCGGCGGGCGCGGTCCAGATGGCCGAGGCGATTCTGAAGGACCAGCGGCGCGTTCTGCCCTGCACGGCTCTCTGCGAGGGCGAGTTCGGCATCAAGGGCCTCTATGTGGGCGTGCCCGTGATCCTCGGAAAGAACGGCGTGGAGACGATCATCGACATGCCGCTCGACGACCAGGAGAAGAAGGACCTGGCCAACAGCGCGGCGGCCGTTCAGGGCCTGGTGGACACGCTCGCGAAGCTGTAGCCGAAAGCGAAAGATCGAAGTACGAATCGGCCGGGGCATGACGCTCCGGCCTTTTTCTTCGTCCCCCGCCTACGGCTGTCCGTCCGCGTCGAAGAGTGCCACGCAGAGTCTGTCCTGGAGAGTGCGCGTGGGGGCGCTGCTGCCGACGTAGCCGTTGGTGAGAATCGAGAAGACCAGCGTGCGTTCCTCCGAAACGTTCGCGTACCCGGAAACGCACGAAACACCGGACATGGTGCCGGTCTTGGCGAGCACCCGTCCCTGGGCGGGTGTGTCCTTCATCCGGCCCGAGAGCGTGCCGTCGATGCCGGCGATGGGGAGCGACGCGACGTAGACGTCGCGCTGTTCGCTTCGCCACATGTGCGAGAGCAGCGCAACGGTGCACTCGGGCGTGATCAGATCGTAGCGCGAAAGTCCGCTTCCATCGACGAGGCGGAACGAGTCGCCGGGAAGGCCGACGGTTTCGAGCCAGGCGCGCATGGCCTTCTCCCCCGCCGACCAGGTCCATTCTCCCCCGAGCTGTTCGCCGAGACCCAGCAGGAGCATTTCGCCGATGGCGTTCTCGCTGGGCTTGTTGAAGAGCGGAAGGATTTCGGAGAGCGGCGGGGAGAGATGGATTTCGGTGCGGGCGACGACGAGCGATGATGCCGCCTCCGCCGGCACTCCTGGCACCGTTCCGATTCCCCGCTCCGCAAGATGCGACTCGGCGACCGAACGAATCCACGCCAGCGGCCTGGCGACGGCGCGGTCTCCGCCGATGGTCCGGGGTTCCTGCGACGTCCCGTTGCCGGAGGAAACGATGTATTCGTCCTCGAACGCGTGGCGGACGATATCCCAGCGCGTTCCCGGCGCGAGTGCGGGGTCGAACCAGACGCGGGTGGCGTCGTTGGCGGGGGCGACGGTCGCGGCGACATCGGGGTTCGAACCTTCGCGAACGAGAACGCTCTGCACGTTGTAGTCCATCATCAGGCGCGTGACCGGCATGCTGTAGCCGTAGGAGAAGTCGTCCCACATCCAGCCCGGGCCGTAGTGGAAGCGAAACCTGGGCGATATCTCCGAGTTCGATCCGTCCTCGATCCGGACGGCGACGGGCCCACCGTCGCTGTCGGATTCGGGAAGAACGGCGTCGATCAGGGCGCGAAGGTCTTCGGTGCCGAAGACCGGATCGCCTCCGCCATGAATCACGAGTTCGCGAACGCCGGCTTCGGGGCTTGTGCGCAACTCCGCGACCGTCTCGAACGTCTTGTCCCGCGTCCACGTTTCGAGGGCGAAGGCGCTGCTGAAGAGCTTCGCGTTGGAGGCCGGGGTGAAGAGCTTCCGCTCGTTGCGGGCGTAGAGCACCTCTCCTGTCTCCGCGTCGGTGACGTACACGCCGACGTGCATGCGTTCGGAGGCGGGGTCTGCCTCGATGATGGCTTCGAGACGCTCGGCGATGGACGTCGCGGTCTGCTGCGCGAAGACGATGGGAACGACGAGGAGGAGAAGTGCGACGAGCGGAATGCGACGGTTCATGGCGGTTCTCGGCTTGGGAGTGGTGGAAGGATGACGGAGGGGCGCGCCAGCGCAAGGATTTGGTTTCACCGCAACGCTTCGACGTGGTCGCGCGCGCGGACGATCCGCCAGTGGGCCGCCACGTACTCGAGGACGGCGCGAAGGCAGTCGCGCTTCGTGGAGATGGGGAGATCGAACCCTCCGGCGGAGGGCGTACGGTCGTCGAGGACGATGGGCTCGGTGCAGTCGACGAGATCGATGCCGTGAAGAAGAAGAAGGATGGGGCGGTCGCGGAGTCCCTCGAGTTTGCGAATCACGGCGGCGGGGCCGAAGGCGAAGATGGCGGATGCGGTGAGCGGAAACCCGAAGGGCGGGAGCGTCGTGACGGGGAACTCGACGATGCGCGTCTCCTCCTCCGGACTGCGGGCGGCGGTGCGAAGGGACCACCGGCTCGGCAGGTAGGGATGCTGCGGAGCGGAACCATAGGAGAAGCGCCCGAACTGGCGCTTCTCAGGGGTCCAGCTCCGCGAAAGCCAGGCGTCCGCCAGGCGCAGCAGAGGACTCAGCCGCGTGGGCAGCATGGAGGCGTCGTACAGATAGCCGAGTTGTTCCAGCAGACGAAGGATGCGTCCGTCGATGTCGTAGCCCGGCGCGCGAAAGCCGGTCGGGGCGTCGAGGCCGGTACGAACGATCGCGTCGTGGGCGCGCTGGATCTCCTCGCGAATTCTGCCGATGGGCAGGCGCGTCAGACCGATGTGGTGGGACCAGGAGTGGTTGGCGATTTCGTGGCCGGCGTCCGCCAGGCGCCGGGCTTCGGCGCGTTTGGCGGGAAGGAGCAGGTCCCGACCAACGAGAAAGAAGGAGGCCGGGATCCCGAGATCGGCGAACAACTGGCGAAACTCCGGGAGACCATCGGTCCAGACAGGGTCGTCGTGGAAGGTATCGCGGGCGGGTCTGCCATAGCAGCGCCGAACGGCCCAGAGGCCGTCCACGTCGACCTGTAGGCAAGCGCTTGCGAAGCTCATGCAATTAGTATCGTCGAGGGATTTCGGAAGGCGCAACGGCGAACGCTTTTTCCGCCGGAATTCCCATCCTCGGAAATTCGCCGCATATCGATATCCAATTCTATCAATCCAATCGCATAATCGTTCATTTTCCAGGGAATGTCAATTGACAGGGGCGACCGTTCCGGCGACACGTACAAGTTGTACAATTTCAAAGGAGGTCGAAGATCATGAGAAGCTTCCCGGGTTGGCGCAGTACTTGGCAGACGGCGGCACTGGTGACGATACTGACGACGGCGGCGAACGGGCAGATATTCGTCGATGCCGATCCGACGGTACCGGGTCCGCGCGACGGAAGCTCTTGGTCCCAGGCCTACGCGACGATCGGCGCGGCGCTCGCCGTGGCGGTCGCAACCGACGACATCTGGATCGCTAACGGCACGTATCCCGAAACGCTCGACTTTCTGACCAGCGGCATCGATCTGTTCGGCGGGTTCGAGGGGTTCGACGGTGCACAGGAGACGCTGCTCTCCCAACGGAACCCGCGGATCAACCGGGCGATTCTCGACGCGTCCGGAATCGCGGCTCCGAACCACGTGATCGACGTGTCGGGCGTCGGCGACATCGTGATCGACGGCCTCTCCATCAAGGGCGGGGACACGACCGGAGCGATCCTGGTGGAGCGCCCCGGCGCCGGCATCTATATCACCGGTGCGCTGGCGGAGATCACGGTGCAGAACTGCATCATCTACGAGAACCACGCGATCGCCGGCGGCGGCGGCATCTATGCCATCGGCGGCGTCGGTGACATCAACATCCGCGACAACATCCTCTTCGGGAACAGCAGTCTCGGAGACGGGGGCGGCCTGCGCATCGACGGCGTCGGGGCGTCTCTCGACATCGACCGCAACTATGTCCTCGGAAACACGAGCGCGGACGACGGAGCGGGGATATCCCTGACCGGCCTGTTGACGGGCGGCAATATCCGAAACTGTCTGGTCGCGGGAAACCGCGCGGGCAGCACGGGTGGCGGCATCGAACTCGACGGGTCGGCGCCGGACGTGTACAACTGCACGCTCGCCGACAACGTCGCCGTCGGCGCGAACCCCTGCTCCCTCGTCATTCGCGGACTGCTCACCGCCCCCAACATGCGCAACACGATCTTCGCGCGCGGGTCCGGCACGGCCATCATCCATACGACGCTTACGTCGGTTCTCTCCGGCGGCTTCGATATCGACGACTGTCTCTTCTTCGGCAATCCCGGCGGTTTCTACTCCGAGCCCTTTATCCTGATTCCCTACACGTACACGACGCTCGGGGGCCTGAACGGGGATATCCGTTTCGACTTCAACCTGTCGGGCGATCCGCTCTTCCGCGGGGACCTCGATCCCACGGGAACCTGGACGTCCGCGCCGGTCTACAATCCCCTGACCGACACGACCACCTTCACCGATGCGACGCTGTCTCTCTCGCTCCACCAATACCGCTGGAACCGGTTTCTGCAGGCGAACATGGCGGCGGGGCCGACAGCGGCCCGCAGCTGGTCCGCCGTCGTCGGCAATACGGCAACGACCATCGAAGTCATCGGCGACCTGACGGGTCTGGTCTCGAACGGCGACACCTACCGGATTCGTTCCTACCCGATTCGGAGCGCCGCTTCGCCCGCGATCGACAACGGTCAGGCCCTGCTTCCCAACGATATCGCGCTGGCCGGGCGTCCCGTTGTGATCGTGGGTCCGGCGAGCCACGACATCGGATGCTACGAGCTCCAGAACGATCCGCTGCTGGTCGATCTGGAATTCTTCACGGCCGAAACGAACGGCTCGACGGGCACAGTAACGCTGCGGTGGGAGACCTCCGAGGAGGTCTCCAACGCGGGGTTCCATCTCTACCGGACGATCGGCGACGGACCGGAGGAGCGCATCACGGACCTTCTGATTCCCGGCCTGGGAGACAGTCTCGTGGGCGCGAGCTACGCCTTCGAGGACCCCAGTCCGATGACGCCGGGCGAGGTGCGGTACTACTGGCTGGAGGACGTGGAACTGGACGGGGACGCGTCGCGCAACGGCCCGGCGATCGTCGGCTGGAACGGTTCTCTCGATGCGTCCGTCTCCAACTGGGCGGCGTTCGAGTAGCCCGTCGGAAAGACAATTCCCGAATCGCGAAGCGCCCGGCGGAATTCCGTCGGGCGCTCTTGCGCACGACACGCTACTTCACCTTGATCCGCTCTCCCCTGCCGAAGGCCTCGAACTCCTGGCGCACCTCGTCGCAGAAGAACGAAAGCCCCTCTTCGGTTTCCAGGGGATAGACCTTCAGGATGTCCCCCCTCCCGACGGTGCCGTGAACGGCGTCGTAGAGATGCTCCTTCAGTTCCAGCTTCGGGTTTCGCGATTCGCGTTCGACGGGCTTGCGGGGATTGATCTGCCACTCGCCGTCGGGACCGATGGAGTAGACCAGGACGTAGTGCTCGGTGAGGTAGACGCCGAAGGTCGCGGTGGGGTCGTCGGCGAAGGGGTCGGTGGGGACGTTGCCGGGCGCGTAGACGAGCAGATCGGCGGTCTTGCCGTCGAACCAGGCGAGCGTCGAGACGCGGAAGTACTGCGAGCCGCTTCGAACGTCGCGGTTGATGCCGTCGCGGCCGACGGCGACGATGTCGTCCTCGAGATAAAAATACCCGCACATGGCGGCCTTGGCGAGGAGAGGCATGTAGGCGTTGGCGTAGTCGATCCTGTCCTCGAACGTCAGGCCGGCCGCCGGGCCTCCCTGGGCATCGACGAACCACGCGTTGTAGGGCGCGACGTTCGGACGCAGGCCGTCGAGTACGATCAGGACAAGCCCCGCAACCGATGCCGCGACGCAATGGCGCCGGCCGGCGGGAGCGGTGTCGGCATGGCGGAGCAAGTACGCGCCCGCCGCGCCGCCGAATACCGCCACCAGCCCCCACACCGGCATGAGCGGGTACGCCGAACCGGTCGAGAACAGGCCGAGCGCGACGACGACCCAGACGACCGCGACGAGCGGATGCAGCATGGGACGGAACTCGCGCAGGATGACTTCGTCGGGACGGGTCCGCCTGGTCTGCTTGCGTTTCCGCACCGTTCGCGGTGGCTCGGGGACGGGAGGCTCGGGAACGACGATCAGCGCGTCCCAGGCGTCGCCCATCGAACCGGGCGGGGGCACGCGCCAGGGAGAGGGCGCGACCGGTGGCGGTGGGGCATCCTCGGTTTCCGGGAGTCGTCGGTTGCGGAACTTCATGGAATCATCACGTCGGAGGCGGCCCGCGCCGTCAAGGAAACGCCTCCGCTGCGGATATCGTTTCCCCTGACAGCGATTCGGTGGATTGGACTTGCCCGGCGGGTGGCCGGGTTGGGATGCCCGACCCTCGAATTCGAATCCAAGCAAGGAGGGGAGAGAATCCCATGAACATCCGTTCTGTTGGCGCGCCCGCATGTGCGGGCATTCTTTTGGCGGCATCGGTTCACGCCGCCGAACCCTGGTCGCTGACCGGGGGAGCCGAAATCGAGTCGATCGTCGCGGAGAGCGGGCAGATCAGCGCCCTGCCGACCAACTTTCAGGGAGCGGTGCTGGACCCCGACGCATTCGACCTGGACCTCCAGGCGAAGGACGCGGAACAGAGCGTTTCGCTGCCGATGCCGGACGGCACGTTCGAGACATTCACACTGACGGAATCCCAGGTCATGCACCCCGACCTCGCCGCCTGGATGGCGGACCAGGGTTCGCCCATGAAGACGTATCGCGGGCGCACCAAGGACGGCGCCTTCTCGGTCGCCCTGGACTGGGGCGGACCGGCGGGTCTGCACGCGAAGATCGACGGCCTGGACGGCGAAACCGTGTACATCGATCCGGTACTCGCGGGGTCCAAGGACCTCTACAAGAGCTATCGCACGTCCGACGCGGAGTCCGCTTCGACGTTCCGGTGTCTCGTCGAGGACTACGAGGCGGCCCCTGGTAGCGGTACGGAGGGGGCCTCGATCAGCAAGAACACGAACGGCGACCTGCGGACATACCGCCTGGCGGTCGCCGCGACCGGCGAGTACACCACGTATCACGGCTCGTCGGTCGACGCCCAGGCGGCCATCGTGACCACGATCGCACGGGTGAACACCATCTTCGAGCGCGACATCGCGGTGTCGTTCCAGCTCGTGGCGAACAACAACCTGCTCATCTACACCAACAGCGGCACGGATCCGTATTCGAACGGCGCGCCGTTCACGATGACGGGCGAGAACCAGACGAACGTCGATTCCGTGATCGGCGACGCGAACTACGACATGGGGCACGTCTTCGGAACGGCGGGCGGCGGCTACGGCTCGATCATGTCGGTATGCAGCGCCGGTTTCAAGGCGCGCGGGTCCTCCGGCCGGTTTCCCCCGGAGAACGACCCCTTCGACGTTTCCATCGTGAGCCACGAGTTCGGGCACCAGTTCGGCGCCAGCCACACGTTCAATGCCGACAACGCGGGCTGCTCGGGGAACCGCTACTACCCGAACGCCTACGAACCCGGCAGCGGCTCCACCATCATGTCGTACGCGGGCAGCTGCTCGCCGAACAATATCGAGTCGGACAACGACGACTACTTCCACATCTCGAACCTGATCGAGATGCTGGACTTCATCACGGCGTCGGGCACGTGCCATTCCACGTCGGCAGGCGTGAATCCGAACGCGCCGACGGTGAGCGCGGGGCCTGACTACACCATCCCGTACGGCACGCCGTTCGAGCTCTCCGTCGATTCCAGCGGCGACCTGGATTCCGACACGCTGACGTTCGCCTGGGAGCAGTTCGACCTGGGCGACGCGACGAACCTCTCGGCCGGCGACACGGGCTCCGGGCCCATCATCCGCTCGCAACCCCCGACGACGGACACCTCGCGGATCATCCCCGAGCTGTCGGCCCTGCTGGCGGGGGCTTCCTCCACCGGCGAGATTCTGCCGACGACGGGCCGCTCGACGCGGTTCCGTCTGACGGCTCGCGACAACAACGCCGGCGGCGGCCGCATCGCCTGGGACGAGATGATCGTCACCAGCAGCGCGCAGATCGGACCGTTCGACGTGACGGGACCGAACGGCGGAACGTTCAGCGGAACGGTTCCCGTGGAGTGGGACGTGGCGAACACGACGTTCGCGCCCGTTTCCGCGGACACGGTGAACATCCTTCTGTCGGAGGACGGCGGAGCGACGTTCTCCACGATCGCCGCCGGCGTTCCCAACGACGGAACGTACACGGCGCTGCTGCCGAACACGACGACGACGCAGGGACGCATCCGCGTCGAGGCGGCCAACAACATCTTCTTCGACGTCACGACGACGGACTTCTCGATCAATCCGCGGGCGACGCTGGCGGCGTTCGAGCGCACCGGCGGCGAGACGATCGACGACTCGCCGGTCAACGGCTCCAACGACGGCAAGCTCGACCCGGCGGAATCCGGCGTTCTGCTGACACTGCCCATCGGGAACATCGGCGATTCGAACGCGACGGGCATCTCCGCGACCCTGACCTCCCTGACCCCCAGCGTCACGGTGACCTCCGCGGCCTCCGCGTACCCCGACATCGCCACCAGCGCCTCGGGTTCGAACACGACGCCCTTCGAGATCGAAATCGGGTGGGCCGTTTCCTGCGGCGATCCCATCGGATTCCGCCTGTCGGTCGTGTCGAACGAAGGCACCAACACGATCGACTACGCGTACATCGCCGGCGAGCAGGGCTTCGCGGGGCCGTGGACGATGGACGACTTCGACGCCGGGGTCCAGGGACTGTGGACCAGCGCCGCCGACACCGGAACGGACATGTGGACGATCGGCACGGGTGCTTCGGCGCAGCCGAACTCTCCGCCGAACGTCTACTACTCCGGCTCCATCAGCACCAGCACGCCGTGGGACACCTCGCTCTATACCCCGGAATTCTCGGGCGTCGATACGATGCGGTTCACGCACGCCTTCTTCACGTTCGACCCCTTCGACGGCTGCGTTCTGGAGATCACGACCAACGGCGGATCGTCGTGGACGGACCTCGGGCCCTACATCACCACCGGCGGATACAACGACACGATCGACAACTTCGCCACGAGCCCCATCGACGGCCAGCCGGCATGGTCGGGAAACCGTCTTGGCGGGTTCGGATGGACCGATCACGGCCAGGTGGAGGTCGATCTCTCCACGTTCGTGGACGATACGATCCAGGTGCGGTTCAGAATGGTGAAGGCGAGCTTCACGACCGTAA